>NZ_CP025407.1:1862500-2174000 GCF_002847285.1 Streptomyces sp. CMB-StM0423
TACTATCCGGTATTAGACCCCGTTTCCAGGGCTTGTCCCAGAGTGCAGGGCAGATTGCCCACGTGTTACTCACCCGTTCGCCACTAATCCCCGGCCGAAACCGGATCATCGTTCGACTTGCATGTGTTAAGCACGCCGCCAGCGTTCGTCCTGAGCCAGGATCAAACTCTCCGTAAATGCATACATGATGCAAAAACAGAAACGAGTCTGCCTCGCTTACTGCTGTGTCACTACATCAAACACTTGGCATCGATTACTTGGCACACTGTTGAGTTCTCAAAGAACGGACACTACCTTCAAAACCCTTCCGGGCCTCTCCGGGCGTTTCCCTTCGGTGTGTTCCAACCCTAACAGCTCCTGAGGGTTGAAATGACCGCCCCTCGGCCCCAGTTGAGCGGGCACGACGGCCCACGGGCTCATCGGGCGGTGACGTAAACCTACTGGACGTTCGGCCCCCGTGCAAATCGGCTCCGGCCCCAACCCCCGCCTGGGGCAACGTCCGAGGCGGGGGTGGGGGCCGGGTCGGGTGCAACGGGACACCGGACGGCTCCCGTTGGGTGTCAGACCTCCACGACGACCGGGAGGATCATCGGGCGGCGGCGGAAGGTGTCGGAGACCCACTTGCCCACCGTGCGCCGGACCAACTGCTGGAGCTGGTGCGTCTCGGCGACGCCGTTCGAGGCGGACTTGGCGAGGGCCTCCTCCAGCTTCGGGATGACGTCACGGAACGCCGCGTCCTCGATGCCGGAGCCGCGGCTCTGGACGTGGGGGCCACCCACGATCTTCCCCGTCGTGCTGTCGACGACGACGAAGACGCTGATGATGCCCTCCTCGCCGAGGATGCGGCGGTCCTTGAGCGAGGACTCCGTCACGTCGCCGACGGAGAGGCCGTCGACGTACACGTATCCCGCCTGGACCTTGCCGGAGATCTTGGCGACCCCGTCGACGAGGTCGACCGCCACGCCGTCCTCCGCGATGACGATGCGGTCGGCGCGGACGCCGGTCGCCGCCGCGAGTTCGGCGTTGGCGCGCAGGTGGCGCCATTCACCGTGGACCGGCATGACGTTGCGGGGCTTGCAGATGTTGTAGAAGTACAGCAGTTCGCCGGCCGAGGCGTGGCCCGAGACGTGGACCTTGGCGTTGCCCTTGTGGACGACGTTGGCGCCCCACCGGGTGAGGCCGTTGATCACGCGGTAGACCGCGTTCTCGTTCCCCGGGATCAGGGACGAGGCGAGGATGACGGTGTCGCCGGCGACGATGCGGATCTGGTGGTCGCGGTTGGCCATCCGGGACAGGGCGGCCATCGGCTCGCCCTGCGAGCCCGTACAGACGAGGACGACCTCGCGGTCCGGCAGGTCGTCGAGGGTCTTCACGTCGACGACGAGGCCCGCGGGCACGCGCAGGTAGCCGAGGTCGCGGGCGATGCCCATGTTGCGGACCATGGAGCGGCCGACGAAGGCGACCTTCCTGCCGTAGGCGTGGGCCGCGTCCAGGACCTGCTGGATGCGGTGCACGTGGCTCGCGAAGCTCGCGACGATGATCCTTCGCTGCGCCGCCGCGAACACCCCGCGCAGCACGCCGGAGATGTCCTTCTCCGGGGCCACGAACCCCGGGACCTCGGCGTTGGTGGAGTCCACCAGCAGCAGGTCGATGCCCTCCTCGCCGAGGCGCGCGAACGCCGGCAGGTCGGTGAGACGCCCGTCGAGGGGCAGTTGGTCCATCTTGAAGTCGCCGGTGTGCACGACGACGCCCGCGGGGGTGCGGACGGCGACGGCCAGGCTGTCCGGGATGGAGTGGTTGACGGAGACGAACTCGCAGTCGAAGGGCCCGATGCGCTCCCTGCCGCCCTCGGCGACCTGGAGCGTGTACGGGCGGATGCGGTGCTCCTGGAGCTTGGCCTCGATGAGGGCGAGGGTCAGCTTGGAGCCGATCAGGGGGATGTCCGCCTTCTCGCGGAGCAGGTACGGCACGGCACCGATGTGATCCTCGTGGCCGTGCGTGAGCACGATGCCCTCGATGTCGTCGAGGCGGTCCCTGATGGTGGAGAAGTCGGGCAGGATCAGGTCGACCCCGGGCTGCTCCTCTTCGGGGAAGAGGACGCCGCAGTCGACGATGAGCAGGCGGCCGCCGTATTCGAAGACGGTCATGTTGCGGCCGATCTCGCCGAGTCCGCCGAGCGGCGTGACGCGCAGGGCGCCCTCCGCAAGTGCGGGGGGTGGGCCGAGTTCGGGATGGGGATGGCTCAAAGGTCTCTCCTCACCATGCGCACCGGCCGGGTCCCGGCGGCGGGCCCGGGCGGGGCGCACATGAATGCGTGCGGCGGCGGCTTCCCTGAAGCCGCGCCGCGGATTTCTCGGTATGCGGTTGTGACGTCTCTATGGCGGTGAGGACGGCGATGGTGCGATGCGTACGGCCGGGCGCGTACGGCTATACGTGCACGCCGCCGCCCTTGAGGTCCCGCTTGAGCTGCTCGGTCTCCTCCGGCGAGAGTCCGACGAGGGGCAGCCGCAGCGGGCCGCCGGGCATCTGCCGCAGGGTGAGCGCCGCCTTGACGGTGATGACGCCCTGCGTGCGGAACATGCCGGTGTAGACGGGGAGCAGTTGCTGGTGCAGTTCGATGGCCTTGGCCACGTCCCCGTTGGTGTACGCCTCGACGAGGGCGACCAGTTCGGGGGTGACGAGGTGGCCGACGACGGAGACGAAGCCGACGCCGCCGACGGACAGCAGCGGCAGGTTCAGCATGTCGTCGCCGGAGTACCAGGCCAGGCCCGTCTGGGCGATGGCCCAGCTCGCGCGGCCGAGGTCGCCCTTGGCGTCCTTGTTGGCGACGATCCGCGGGTGCTCGGCCAGCCGGACCATGGTCTCGGTGTTGATCGGGACGCCGCTGCGGCCGGGGATGTCGTAGAGCATCACGGGCAGGTCGGTGGCGTCGGCGATGGCCGTGAAGTGGGCGTAGAGGCCCTGCTGCGGCGGCTTGCTGTAGTACGGCGTGACGGCCAGCAGGCCGTGGGCGCCGGCGTCCTGGGCGGCGCGGGCCAGCTCGACGCTGTGCCGGGTGTCGTTCGTCGAGGCTCCGGCGACGACGTGGGCGCGGTCGCCGACGGCGTCCACCACGGCCCGTACGAGCTGGGCTTTCTCCGCATCGCTCGTGGTGGGGGACTCACCGGTGGTGCCGTTGAGCACCAGCCCGTCGTTGCCTGCGTCGACGAGGTGGGCGGCGAGTCGCTGGGCGCCGTCGAGGTCGAGGGCGCCGTCGGGGGTGAACGGCGTGACCATGGCGGTCAGCATCCGTCCGAAGGGCGTCTGCGGGGTGGATGTCGGAGCCATGAGTGACACGCTACTCGCAAGAATGCCCGGAGTGCGCGCTTGGGTGGCGTGCGGTGCGGCAGGCGCGGGAGAACCCGGCACTGCCTGCTCGGGGGTTCAAGCAGTACCGGGTTCGTATCCTCAGCCTAGGCGAACTTCGCGATAACCACCATTCCAGACATTTCGCAGCGGCTTTCGAGCGCTCTCCGGCTCCGTCGGCCCGCCGGGCTCCCGCTGCGGCCGGGTACCTTTGAGAGGTATTCGGCACATGGCCCTGGATCTGGGCACTTTACGGGACGTTCCGACGTTGTCCGGATGGCAGGAGTCAAGTCGACAAACCCACGAGCCCTGAGGTGGTGCCCCGCATGCTTCGCCGTCGGCGTGAGCCCGTTCCCTTCGCCTTCGTAGCGGAGGCCGACCGCTTCCGCAGCGACGTCCCCGTGCCGCCACCCGTGAAGCGCGCCGGGATCGGGGAGATCGCCGGGCGGGCACTGGTGGGCGTGCTGATAGTGGCGGGGCTCGTCGGCGCGGTGGTGTTCGGCATCCCGGCCATGCAGCTCACCGACGACCCGGGGTCCGCGCAGCACACTCCCTGACGCCGCCCGCGGCGCCCCGTCACCGCCGTCACAGCCGCCCCGGGTGCCCCGTCCGCACCCCCGGGGTGGTGGGTCCGCCGGGGCCTCGCTAGCCTCGCAGGCGTGCCACTGCCCTTTCTGACCGCCGACCGCGACTTCGGAGACGTCGCCGGCGACGCGCCCCTCCCCTACGCCGACCGTGACCGCTGGCGCCGGCCGTACCGTCCGGGACCCTGGCGGGTGCTCATGGCGGCCCTTGAGCTGCTGCTCGCCTCGTATCTCCTCTTCGCGACCGTCATCATGCTGCTCGCGGACTCGGTCACGGGCGCGCTGACCTGCGCGGGCGTGGCGGTGGGCTTCATCCTGGCGGCGCTGCGGCTGCTGCGGGTCGGCGTGTGGGTGAGCGCGCACGGGCTGCGGCAGGTGCACCTCCTCCACACCGTCACCCTGGCGTGGGACGAGATCGCCGCCGTACGGACCGTGCAGCAGCCGGTGAAGTGGCTCGCCCTGCCGCGTACGGTGCAGGGGCAGGCGGTCCTGGTGGTCCCTGCCGGGCGGCGGGGGCGGGGCGGTGCCGGCGCGCCGCTGCGGCCGCTGCTGACGGACTCCAACGCCGACTTCCTGAGCCGCCCCGAGGCGTTCGACCGGGCGGCCGACACCGTCGAGGCGTGGGCGACGGAGCTGCGCTGACGCTCCCGTAGCGCCGGGGCCGGCGCCTGGGCCGATGCCCGCCCGCGTACGGCGCCTGCTAGCCGGCCGCTCGGCGCAGCCTGATCGCCTGCTGCATCGCCTTGCGCGCCCGCGGGGTGTCGCGCGCGTCGTGGTACGCGACCGCCAGCCGGAACCAGCTCCGCCAGTCCTCCGGCGCCGCCTCCGTCTCCGCCTTGCGGCGGCGGAAGACCGCGTCGGCCGAGTCGCGGTCGATACGGCCGCTCGGGGTGCGCTCCAGCTCGTCGACCGGCAGCCCGCCCTCGGCGTCGAGCTCCCGCGCCAGCGCGCTCGCGGCGCGGGCGAAGGCGGTGGTGTGCCACAGGAACCAGAGGCCGATGGCGGGGAGCACGAGCACGGCGACGCCGAAGGCGACGGTCAGCGGCGTGCCCTCGCGCAGCAGGTACCAGCCGCGGGTGCCGGCGAGGAAGAAGTACACGACCAGCACGGCCGACAGCACGATGTACGTGATCTTCGAGCGCATGAGCGGGATCCGGGCGGCGGCGTCAGCCGAGGTCGAGGAAGTGTTCCAGGCCGACCGTCAGCCCCGGGGTCGCGGGCACCCGGCGGGCGGCGAGCAGGATGCCCGGCATGAAGCTGCTGTGGTGCAGCGAGTCGTGCCGGATGGTGAGGGTCTCCCCCGTGTCGCCGAGCAGCACCTCCTGGTGGGCGAGGAGCCCCCGGAGCCGTACGGCGTGCACGGGCACCCCGTCGACGTCGGCGCCGCGGGCGCCGGGCAGGGCGGTGGCGGTGGCGTCGGGCTGCGGCGGCAGGCCGGCCTCGCGGCGGGCCTCGGCGATGAGGCGGGCGGTGCGGGTGGCGGTGCCGGAGGGTGCGTCGGCCTTGTTCGGGTGGTGCAGCTCGACGACCTCGGCGGACTCGAAGAACCTCGCCGCCTGCCTGGCGAAGTGCATGGTGAGGACGGCGCCGAGGGAGAAGTTCGGGGCGATGAGCACGCCGGTGCCGGGGCTTTCCGCGAGCCGGGTGCGCAGCGCGTCGAGGCGGTCGTCGGTCCAGCCGGTGGTACCGACGACGGCGTGGATTCCGTTGCGTACGCAGAAGTCGACGTTGGCGGGGGCGGAGTCCGGGTGGGTCAGCTCGACGGCGACCTGGGCGCCGGCCCCGGTCAGCTCCCCGAGGTCGTCGTCGCGGTCGACGGCGGCGACGAGGTCCATGTCCTCGGCGGCCTCGACCGCCCTGGCGGCCTCGGAGCCGATACGGCCGCGGGCGCCGATGACGCCGACCTTGAGCTGGGTGGTCATCCGCGTACTACCTCCGGTGTCGATGGGGTTGCTCCGGGAGGGGGCTGCGCCGCGGCCCCGGGCACGCGCCCACCGTACGCCGTGGCCGCGCGGCGCCCGCGCCCCGCTCCCTCAGGCCACCGCCGCCCGCAGCGCGGTGGCCTGGCGGTCCGTGACCGGGCCGATGACGGACAGGGACGGGCGGCGGCCCAGGACGGTCGCGGCCACCTCGCGGACGTCGTCGGGGGTGACGGCGCGGATACGGGCCAGGATGTCGTCGACCGACATCTGCTCGCCCCAGCACAGCTCGCTCTTGCCGAGCCGGTGCATCAGCGCGCCGGTGTCCTCCAGGCCCAGCACCAGGGAGCCGCACAACTGGCCCACGGCGCGCGCGACCTCGTCGTCCGGCAGGCCCTTCTTCGCCACGAGCGCCAGCTCGTCGCGGCAGAGCTTCAGCACGTCGGCGGCCTGTGCGGGGCGGCAGCCCGCGTAGACGCCGAAGAGGCCGCAGTCGGCGAATCCCGAGGTGTACGAGTACACGGAGTAGGCCAGGCCGCGCTTCTCCCGGATCTCCTGGAAGAGCCGGGAGCTCATGCCGCCGCCGAGGGCCGCGGACAGCACGCTGAGCGCCCAGCGGCGCTCGTCGTGCCGGCTGACCCCGGGGGCGCCGAGGACGAGGTGGGTCTGCTCCGTGCGGCGCTCCTGCAGCTCGAAGCGGCCCGCGGTGCGCAGCGTGCGGCTGCCGGCGCGGGGGCCGTGCGGGACGGCGTCGGTGGCGTCGAGGGCGCCGGCGCGGTCGAAGGCGGCGGCCACGCGGCGTACGACGTCGTCGTGGTCGACGTTGCCCGCGGCGGCGACGACGAGCCGGGTGGGCACGTAGTGGCGCTGGTAGAAGCGGGCGACGCGGTCGCGGGTGAGGGCCGTGACGGTCTCGACCGTGCCGAGGACGGGACGGCCGAGGGGGGTGTCGCCGAGCATCGTGCCGGCGAAGAGGTCGTGGACGCAGTCGCCGGGGTCGTCCTCGGTCATCGCGATCTCTTCGAGGACGACGCCGCGTTCGGCCTCGACGTCCTCGGCGCGGATGACGGAGCCGGTGAGCATGTCGCAGACGATGTCGATGGCCAGCGGCAGGTCCGTGTCGAGGACCCGCGCGTAATAGCAGGTGTACTCCTTGGCCGTGAACGCGTTCATCTCGCCGCCGACCGCGTCGATGGGCGCGGAGATGTCCAGGGCCGAGCGCGTCCTGGTGCCCTTGAAGAGCAGGTGCTCCAGGTAGTGCGTGGCGCCGCCGAGCGCGGGGGTCTCGTCGCGGGAGCCGACGTGCGCCCAGATGCCGAAGGTCGCGGAGCGGACGGCGGGCAGCCTCTCGGTGAGCACGCGCAGCCCGCCGGGCAGCACCGTCTTGCGTACGGTGCCTGCACCCCCCGGGCCGGCAGCGCCGTCGGCGCCTTCGAGGAGCGTCGCGGTGGTGGAGCGCGGACGGGGGACGGCCCGCCCCCGGTACGGGGGGCGGGCCGCCTTCCGACTGCTGCGGGGCAGAGTCACTTCGCGGACTCGTCCTCGGTCTCCCCGGCGTCGTCGCCGTCCTTCTCCCCGTCCTCCAGGACGGGGATGAGGGACAGCTTGCCGCGCTGGTCGATCTCGGCGATCTCGACCTGGACCTTCTGGCCGACGCCGAGGACGTCCTCGACGTTCTCCACGCGCTTGCCGCCGGCGAGCTTGCGGATCTGCGAGATGTGCAGCAGACCGTCCTTGCCGGGGAGCAGGGAGACGAAGGCGCCGAAGGAGGTGGTCTTCACGACCGTGCCCAGGTAGCGCTCGCCGACCTCGGGCATCGTCGGGTTGGCGATGCCGTTGATGGTCGTACGGGCGGCCTCGGCGGCCGGGCCGTCGGCGGCGCCGATGTAGATCGTGCCGTCGTCCTCGATGGTGATCTCGGCGCCGGTGTCCTCCTGGATCTGGTTGATCATCTTGCCCTTGGGGCCGATGACCTCGCCGATCTTGTCCACCGGGATCTTGATGGTGATGATCCGCGGGGCGTGCGGGGACATCTCGTCCGGCCGGTCGATGGCCTCCATCATCACGTCGAGGATGTGCAGCCGGGCGTCGCGGGCCTGCTTCAGGGCCGCGGCCAGCACGGAGGCGGGGATGCCGTCGAGCTTGGTGTCGAGCTGCAGGGCGGTGACGAACTCCTTGGTGCCGGCGACCTTGAAGTCCATGTCGCCGAAGGCGTCCTCGGCGCCGAGGATGTCGGTCAGCGTCACGTAGCGCGTCTCGCCCTCGATCTCCTTGGAGATCAGGCCCATGGCGATGCCGGCGACCGGGGCCTTCAGCGGCACACCGGCGTTCAGCAGCGACATCGTCGAGGCGCAGACGGAGCCCATGGACGTCGAGCCGTTGGAGCCGAGGGCCTCGGAGACCTGGCGGATCGCGTACGGGAAGTCCTCGCGGCTGGGCAGCACCGGCACGATGGCGCGCTCGGCGAGCGCGCCGTGGCCGATCTCGCGGCGCTTCGGCGTGCCGACGCGGCCGGTCTCACCGGTGGAGTACGGCGGGAAGATGTAGTTGTGCATGTAGCGCTTGCGCGTCACCGGGTTGAGGGTGTCGAGCTGCTGCTCCATGCGGAGCATGTTCAGCGTCGTCACGCCCATGATCTGGGTCTCGCCGCGCTCGAAGAGTGCCGAGCCGTGCACCCGCGGGATCGCCTCGACCTCGACGGCCAGCGGCCGGATGTCGGTCACGCCGCGGCCGTCGATACGGACCTTCTCGCGGATGACGCGCTCGCGCACCAGCTCCTTGGTGAGCGCGCGGTACGCCGCGGAGACCTCCTTCTCGCGGCCCTCGAACTGCGGCAGCAGCTTCTCGGCGGCGACGTCCTTGACGCGGTCCAGCTCGGCCTCGCGCTCCAGCTTGTTGCTGATGGTGAGGGCCTGGGCCAGCTCGTCGCGCACGGCCTGGGTGAGCGCCTGCAGCACGTCGTCCTGGAAGTCGAGGAAGACGGGGAACTCGCCGGTGGGCTTGGCGGCCTTGGCGGCGAGGTCGGCCTGCGCCTTGCAGAGGGTCTTGATGAAGGGCTTGGCGGCGTCCAGGCCGGCGGCGACGACCTCCTCGGTCGGCGCGGTGGCGCCGCCCTTGACCAGCTCGACGGTCTGGTCGGTGGCCTCGGCCTCGACCATCATGATCGCCACGTCGCCGTCGTCCAGGACGCGGCCGGCGACGACCATGTCGAAGACGGCCTCCTCCAGCTCGGCGTGGGTGGGGAAGGCCACCCACTGGCCGCGGATGAGGGCGACGCGGGTGCCGCCGATGGGGCCCGAGAACGGCAGGCCCGCCAACTGGGTGGAGGCGGAGGCGGCGTTGATGGCGACCACGTCGTAGAGGTGGTCGGGGTTGAGCGCCTCGATGGTGGCGACGATCTGGATCTCGTTGCGCAGGCCCTTCCTGAAGGAGGGGCGCAGCGGCCGGTCGATGAGCCGGCAGGTGAGGATGGCGTCCTCGCTGGGGCGGCCCTCGCGGCGGAAGAAGGAGCCGGGGATCTTGCCGATGGCGTACATGCGCTCTTCGACGTCCACCGTCAGGGGGAAGAAGTCGAGCTGGTCCTTGGGCTGCTTGGAGGCGCTGGTCGCCGCGAGGACCATGGTCTCGTCGTCGAGGTACGCGACGGCGGAGCCGGCGGCGAGCTTGGCGAGCCGGCCGGTCTCGAAGCGGATGGTGCGGGTGCCGAACGAGCCGTTGTCGATAACGGCCTCGCTGTAGTGGGTTTCGTTCTCCACCAGGAAATTCTCCTCGTCTGCGCCCACGCCCGTGTGGCGTGGGCGGTGAGCGGTGGAGCACCCGCGCGGCAGGCTCGGGCCCGGATGAGCGGCTGTAGGCCGGGCCGGTCTTCGATCGAAGCCACCGGGGTGCGCGCTCTCGCGTGCTCCGAAGGCCACTACCGAGGACCGGCGCCCGCTGTCGGCACTGGTCCGGCGGCTGCGGGCGGTTGCTCCCCGTATTCACTCTGTGCTGATGTCCTGCCGACCAGAGTACAAGTCCCCCTGGCGGCGTCTCGACGGCTGGCTGGCAACCGTTCGGTAAGGGTCCGTACGGACGGACCGGCCCGGCGTCCGGGCGAAACCGGAGCGCTCGGGGCATGCGCCGAGGGAGCGGCTCCCGGCGCGGGAGCCGCTCCCTCGTGCGGCGCTAGCGGGCGCCGGCGGCGCCGCGGCGGATGCCGAGGCGGTCGACCAGCGTACGGAAGCGGGCGATGTCCTTCTTCGCCAGGTACTGCAGCAGCCGGCGGCGGCGGCCGACGAGCAGGAGCAGACCGCGGCGCGAGTGGTGGTCGTGCTTGTGGGTCTTCAGGTGCTCGGTCAGGTCGCTGATGCGCTGGGTGAGCATCGCCACCTGGACCTCGGGGGAGCCGGTGTCGCCTTCCTTCGTGGCGTACTCGGCCATGATCTTCTTCTTCGTCGCGGTGTCGAGCGACATGCTTCCCACTCCTCGGATCGGCGCCGCCGAGCGTCCCTGGTTTTGGTCACAGGGAATCTGCGGTGACTCGGCAGGCGGGGCGGCCGCGGCGCCTCACCCGTGGGATACGGGGGCGCTCACGCGAACCGTCCGCCAGCCTATCAGCCGTACGGCGGCCCGAAGACCGCCGTCCGGCGCCGCCCGGCGGGGCCGGGGGTGCGGGTCAGATCTTGACACCGTGCTTGCTGAGGAACGCGACCGGGTCCACGGCGGAGCCGTAGTCGGGGGTGGTGCGGACCTCGAAGTGCAGGTGCGGACCGGTGGAGTTGCCGGTCGTGCCGATCTTGCCGATCAGCTCCTTGGCGTTGACCTGCTCGCCGACGTTCACATCGATCTTGGACAGGTGGGCGTACTGGGTGTAGACGCCCTCACCGTGCTTGATCACGATGTTGTTGCCGTAGGCGCCGCCCCAGCCGGCCGTGACCACGGTGCCGTCGCTGGCCGCCTTGACCTTCGTGCCCGTGGGGGCGGCGAAGTCCTGGCCGCTGTGCTTCGCGGCCCAGCGCGCACCGCCCTGGTTGTACTGACCGGTGACGTCGTACTTGGCCGTGACGGGCTTGACCCAGTCGGGCTTGCTGTCGGCCGTGGCCACCCCGGAGCCCAGGGCGAGAACCATGCCGCCGCCGGCGGCGAGCATCGCGGTCGTGGCTATGGGAGCGGTGAACTTGGCGTGCTTGAACATTCTCGGAATTCCCTCCAGAAAGGTTCCGACCCCGGCTGCGCTCCGAGGTCGCATCACCTTGGTAACGCGTCGGATCGGGACGGACAAGGACCCTTGGTACGAGCCGGGGTCGTAGCGGCGAGTCGGGTTTTTCTACCCCTTGCGGACCTTCGGAGAACGGCCGCGAGAACGGCCCCGGACGACGCACCCGAGGGCTGACATCGATCATATATGCAGGTCAGAGCGGTCCGCATGGCACGTGTCCAAAAGTCCGGCGGGCTCCCCTGCCAAAAGTCCGGCGACCGCAGGGGCTAAAGTCCCGGACTCTCGTCCGATTCACCTACTACCGGTTTTAGGATTCCTTCAGAGGCATGTGGTGCACGCCACTCCCCGATAAGAATCCGCGGCTCTCGCGCGGGACTTTCTCCCCTGCCCCGCGGGACCAATTACCCCCCGCCTGGCACGGAGCCCGGCCGTCCCCGGTAGGCTGCGTGCGGCCAGTTCCTAGGAGGGGGTATGGAACCGCTGCGACTCGACGACCCCGAGCAGTTCGGGGCGTACCGGCCGGTGGGGCGTCTGGATACGGACGCGGGCGAGATGCGCGCGCCGGCCGCGCGCTACATCGCCCAGGCGCCGGGCGGCGAACGCACAGTCCTGATCACCGCACCGAGCACCGAGGCGACGGCCGCCGACCACGGCCACGCCGGGCGCTTCCACGCCGCCGCGGCCGAGGCACGGCGCCTCGGCGGTACGGGCGGCCCGTGGCTGGCGCCGGTGGGCGAGCTGTCGGCCACCGGACCGCCGTGGTGGGCGATGCCGTACCGGCCCGCGCTGCCGCTGCCCGCCGCGCTGGACGCCCAGCAGGGCCCGCTGCCCGAGCGCACCGTGTACGCCGTGGGCGCCGCGCTGGCCGAGACGCTGGCCGCGCTGCACGCCGCGGGCGCGGCGCACGGCGGGCTCGACCCGACGGCCGTGCTGCTCACCGGTGACGGCCCGCTGCTGACCGGCTACGGCACGGTGAGCGCGGCGGGCGCCGACGGCAGCCCGCGCGAGCACCTGGCCGGGCTGATACCCGAGTTCCTGCCGCCGGAGCAGACGGCGGGCGGGCGGCCGCGGCCGCTGGGGGACGTGTACGCGCTGGCCGCGGTGCTGCTGTACGCCGCGACCGGGCTGCTTCCGGGCGACCAGGCGGCGGACCCGCAGGCGGGCGCCTTCGCCGACCCGCTGACGGACCCGCTCACCGGCGATCCCGCGTACGGCTCCGACCCGTACGCCTCGGATCCGTACGCCACCGGCGCCTACGGCACCCCCGCGAACCCGCTGGACCTGCTCCAGCCCGGACTCCGCGCCGTCCTGGAGCCCTGTCTCCACCCCGACCCGGCCCGCCGCCCCACCGCAGCCGCGCTGCTGCCCGAGCTGCTGCACGCCGCGGCACCCGGCCACTCCGCGGCCCCCGGCATGGGCGCGGCCGCCCCCGGGACCGTGCTCGACGCGGCGACCACCCGCTCCGGTGCCGCCCTGGCCCCCGGCTGGCTGCCCCGCCGGGTCAGCGCCGCGCTGGCGGTCCAGGCCGCCGACGTGCTGGCCGCCGAGACCGAGCCGGACCCCGCCTTCCTCGCGGCGCCGGCCCCTGGCACCCCCGGCGCGCCGGACCTGATCGGCGGCGCCACCGTCATCGGCCGTCCCGCCACTCGCCGCGCCCTGATCGCCGGCATCGCCGGCGGGGCGGTGGGCGTCGCGGCCGGCGGCGCCGCGGCCTGGGCCGCGACCACGGAGGACCCGCCTCCGCCGCCGACCACCGCGGAGCGGCTGGCCTCGCGCACCACCGGCAGGAAGCGGCTGAGCGGCGCCCCGCCCCCCGTGCTGTGGGGCAGGGGCCTGGGCAAGGTGGACCCGGTCGGCCCGCCGGCCGTCGCCGGGGGCACCACCGCGCTGGTCGTCGCGAAGTCCGGCGTCTTCGCGCTGGACCTGCGGACCGGCAAGGAGCTGTGGGAGCAGTCGGACGTCCGCGCGTCGGCGCCCGCGGTGCCGCTCGCCGACGGCATGGTGCTGGTGCCCGGCAAGGATCTGACGGTGCTCGACGCCGCGGACGGCTCGGTGGCGTGGACGTCGGAGAAGTTCCGCCGGGGCGGCAAGACGCCGTACGGCGCGCTGCTCGGCGTGGCCGGCGACACAGCCGCGTTCACCGTCGAGGAGGGCGGCGAGCTGACGGTCGTCGGCTACGACCTCGCCAAGCGCCGCGAGCTGTGGCGCTCGCCCGGCTCGGCCGCCGCGACCGCCGCGCTCTTCCTCGGCGGCTCGGTCGTCCTGGTGCCCGAGGCCGACGAGGACGCCAGGCACCGCGACAAGCCGGCCGCGGTCTCCGCGCTCGACCTCGGCAGCGGCGAGGAGCGGTGGGCGCAGGAGTACGCCGGGATGGCGGGCGGCCACTGGGCCGCGGCGGGCAAGAAGCTGCTGGTCGCCACCGCCGGCAAGACGATGCGCGGGTACGACGCGGGCGGCGGCGACGAGCTGTGGAGCCTGACCGCGGAGCCGTGGGACGAGGACATGGAGAGCACCAACCCGCAGAACCTCGGCCCGCCCGCCGTGCAGGGCGAGATGGTGCACGCCCTCGACACCTTCCGCGCCGTGCACTCCGTGGCGCAGGACTCGGGCGAGGAGCAGTGGAAGCGCAACCCGCAGCTCGGCTACGTCGGGGTGCTCGTCCAGGCGCCGCCGCTGCACGTCACGCCCGACGGGAAGCTCCTGATCGCGGGCGACGACACGCAGGTGCTGGCGTACGACGCGGACGGCGGCGACCTGCTGTGGCGGTTCACCGACATGCGGCCGGGCAAGCCGAAGTACGCACACCGGCGCCGGGTGGCGGTCGGCAAGGACACGGCCGTGATCGCGAGCGGAAGCAGCGTGTACGCGCTGCCGCTGGACTGAGCGCGCGGCGGCAAGGGGGATTGTTCGTATGCACACGTTGACCGGCTCCGGCGGTCACACCGGCGGCGCGACCGGCACCACCGTCGGCGGCCAGGAGAGAGTGGGCCCGCACCGGATCGTCGCGCCGCTGGGCACGTACGGGCCGGAAGGCGGGCCCGGCGCCGACGGGCCGCAGTTCCGGCTTGCGTACAGCGAGCCGCTGGGCCGGGTCGTGGTGCTGATGACGCCGCCCGCGGCGCTCGCCGCCGACCCCGGCTTCCGGGTCCGGTACGCCTCCGAGGCCGGTACGTCCGCGCGGCTGGCCGGGCCGGCCGCCGCGCCGGTGGCCGGGGTGGCGCCGCAGGACGAGGAGCCGTGGGTGGCGTACGACTGCGCGCCCGCGCTGCCGCTGCCCGCGGCGCTGGCGGCGCACGGCGGCCCGCTGCCGGTGCCCTACGTCTGCCAGCTGGGGGTGTCACTGGCCGCCGCGGTGCTCCAGGCGCACGCCCAGGGCCTGGTGTACGCGGGGCTGACGCCCGCCGCGGTGCTGCTGACGGCGGCCGGGCCGCGGCTCGTGGCGTACGGCGCGGTGCGCGCGGCGGCGCCGGGTGACGGGCCCCGTACGGCGGTGCCGGGGCTGCCGCCCGCGTGGCTGCCGCCGGAGCAGCACGCCGGCGGGGTGCCGCGGCCGCTGGGCGACATCTACGCGCTGGGCGTGGTGCTGGCGTACGCCGCCACCGGCGCCCACTCCCCCGACGTGGCCGCGCTGCCCGAGCCGCTGGCCTCCGTCCTCGCCGGCTGCCTGGCCCAGGACCCGGCGCAGCGCCCGCGCGCGGACGCCCTGCTCCAGCAGCTTCAGCAGGCGCAGCAGGCCCTGCCGGCGGAGCCGGGGCAGGAGCAGGTGCCCGGCGCCGTCGCCGCGGCACTGACCGCGCAACTGCCGTCGCTGCCGGCGCAGGGCCCGCTCGCGCCCCCGCCGGGCCCGGGCGCGCCCGGAGGCCCCGGGCAGACGCCGGAGACGTCGGCCGGGGCGGGCGCCGGGGAGACCTCGGTGCCCCCGCCGCGCCCGGGGCGCCGCGCGCTGCTGCGCGGCCTCGCCTTCGGCGCCGCCGGCCTCGCGGCCGGCGGGGGCGGCGTCTACGCGTACCGCCGGGCGACGAAAGAGGATCCGCCGGTCTACCGCACCACCCCCGCGAAGGGCGCCGCGCCCACGCCGCTGTGGCACTACTCGCTGCAGGGCCAGGAGGCCGACTCGGTCAGCCTCCTCGGCAGGATCGCCGTCGTGGAGACGATGGGCGCGCTCACCGCCGTGAACGTGCGCACCGGCAAGAAGGCGTGGGACTCCGACGTGTTCGCGGACGGAGGGCTGATCGACCTCGGCCGGGGCCAGGTGCTCCTCATCCCGATGTTCGGCGCAATGGAGGTCGTCGACCTCGCCGGCGGCAAGTCGAAGGGCGCCATCGAGGACTACTCGCTGAACAGCAAGCTGTCCTTCCAGGAGGCCGTCGGCGCGGTCGACGGGATCGTCTACTTCCTGGCCACGCGGGGCTCCGACACGGAGGAGTTCGCCATGGTCGCGTACGACACCCGCAAGCGCGAAGAGGTGTGGAACAAGCCGCTGCCCAAGGGCTACGGCGACCTGAACGACAATCCGCTCAGCGACGGCGAGAGGATGAAGGTCCGCGGCCGCGAGCTGCTCATCCCCAGCGCCCCCACCTCCGGCTTCGACTTCACCTACCTCGCGCTCGACCGGCGCAGCGGGGACAAGGCGTGGGAGCAGAAGTTCGACGGGATCGAGGACTACGACGGCCCCAGCACCTTCGTGACCGGGTCCGGGGTGCTCGTCAGCCCCAGCAACGATGCCGACGCGCTGCGGGGGTTCGAGACGCGCGGCGCCAAGAAGGTGTGGGAGCACCCGATGAAGGAGCACTTCTCCGGGGAGCTGACCGACGCACGCTCGCGCGTGCTGTACGGCACGCAGGGCGCCGAGGTGACGGCGCTGTCGGTGAAGAACGGCAAGCCGGTGTGGCGCACCCCGGTCTACTCCGGCGGCCGGTTCGACGTCACCAACGTCGTCCTCAGCGGCACCGGCGGCACCCTCTTCTACAGCAACGACGCCGAGGTGCAGGCGTTCGACACCCGCGACGGCGCCCCGCTCTGGCGGTTCGCCACGGTCAGCGAGGCCGGCGGCTCCTCCGGCGACGGCACGGGCGTCTCCGGCCGCGTGCTCGCCGCGGACGACGGCATCGCCCTCGTCCTGTCCAAGGACGCCCTCTACGCACTCCCGGTGGACTGATCCCATGGCTACGCCCCTCACCCACGACGATCCGCAGCAACTGGGCCCGTACCGGCTGGTCGCCCGCCTCGGCAGCGGCGGCATGGGCACCGTCTACCTCGCCCGCTCCGCGGGCGGGCGCACCGTGGCGCTCAAGACCATGCACGCCGACCTCGTCAGCGGCGAAGCCGGCACCGCGGGCGCCGAGTTCCGCACCCGCTTCCGGCTGGAGACCGACGCCGCCCGGGTCATCGGCGACCACTACGGCGCCGAGGTCGTCGACGCCGACCCGCTGGCGGAGACGCCCTGGCTGGCGACCGAGTACGTGCTCGGCCCGCCGCTCGACGAGGCGGTGGCCGTGTCGGGGCCGCTGCCCGAGACCACGACGCGCGCGCTGGGCGCCGCGCTCTGCGAGGCGCTGGGGCAACTGCACCGCTCCGGCGTCGTCCACCGCGACCTGAAGCCGTCGAACATCCTGCTGACGGCGGCGGGGCCCAAGGTCATCGACTTCGGGATCGCCCGCGCGGCGGGCGACGACCACCTGACCCGTACCGGCACCGCCGCCGGCACGCCCGCCTTCATGTCGCCCGAGCAGGCGTCCGGCGTCGAACACACCCCGGTCGGCGACGTGTTCGCGCTCGCCGGCGTGCTGGTCTTCGCCTGTACGGGCCACGGCCCCTTCGGCGGCGGCCAGGCCGCGGACCTGCTGTACCGGGTGCGCTACGGCGAAGCCGACCTGTCCGGCGTGCCCGCCGGGCTGCTGCCGCTGCTCCAGCGCTGCCTGACCAAGGAGCCCGAGACCCGCCCCGGCACCGACGAGCTCGCGCTGCTGCTCGCCGAGGGACTGCCGGACGGCACGGCCGCCGACTTCGCCGACCAGCTCCCGGACGCGCTGCACGCCGACATCCTGCGCCGCGCCGCCGTCGCCTGGCAGCCGCAGCCGCCGAGGCTGCCGTCGCCGGAGCAGGCCGCCATGGAGACCGAGGTGGGCGCGGCCCCCGGCCCGTCGCGGCGCAAGGTGCTGGCGCTGGCGGGCGCGGGCGCGGTGGCCGTCGGCGGCGCGGGGGTGGGGGCGTGGGCGTACCTCCGCGACGACGAGAAGGAGCCGGAGGCCAAGCCCAAGGCGAAGAAGCCGAAGGCGCCGAAGGAGCTGTGGACGCGCCCGGTCGTCGGCGGCGGCGGCGCGTTCAGCCTGGCCACCGGCGGGAACTACGTGCTGCTCCTCACGACCACGGGCGGCGGGCAGTTCGTCGACGCGCGCAACGGCAAGCTGCGCGGCGTCAGCCAGTTGCTCAGCCCGTCGCTCGGCATCGTCGGCGACGACTCCGGGTTCTACTCCGTCGGCAGCCGCAGCGTCTCGGGCGAGGGCACGCACGCGCTCTTCCTCAACGACCCCGAGACGGGCGACTCCGAGGAGGACGTCGTCCTCAACGGCGCGGACGTCAAGGGCACGGCCATCGAGGGCTCCGAGAACGGCATCGTGCTGATGCGCGCGAGCACCCGCTGGGTGACCCGGGTCTACCGCGACAAGAAGACGAAGAAGAAGGTCGTCGAGAAGACGCCGTGGACCTCGCAGTTCGTGGCGGCGGACATGAAGACCGGCGAGCTGCTGTGGGGGTACGACAACAAGTCCCCCGACACCGGCCCCTCGTACGCCACCGCGCTGACGAAGGACGAGGCGCTCATCCGCGTCGAGTCCACCCTGACGTGCATCGACGCCAGGAGCGGCGAGGTGCGCTGGACCTGGAAGGCGCCGGCGGAGGACCGCGAGTCACTGGCCGGGCTGCAGCAGTTCCCGACCGCGAAGGGCCACGTCCTCCTCGGCCTGCGCGACCTGACCGCGCTGCGGCTGTCGGACGGCGAGGTGGGCTGGTCCGTCGGCGAGGGCCGCGACGCGCGCGCCGCCCTCGGCCCGGGCACCCGGCTGTACGGCACCCCCGCGGTCAAG
The DNA here is from genome assembly GCF_002847285.1 of Streptomyces sp. CMB-StM0423. Lineage (NCBI taxonomy): Bacteria > Bacillati > Actinomycetota > Actinomycetes > Kitasatosporales > Streptomycetaceae > Streptomyces > Streptomyces sp. CMB-StM0423. The sequence goes on from NZ_CP025407.1 coordinate 1,880,631, forward strand.
GACGGCAAGGTGTACGTCGTCGAGAACGGCAACGGGCTCATCGCCATCGACGGCGCCAGCGGCGAGGTCGAGTGGGAGGCCAGGGCGGACTGGGCCGGGCCGCAGGCGTTCATCGTCGCGCCCGTGGTCGGCAAGAAGTACGCGTACGTGGGCACCGGCGGGCGCGACTGGGTGCAAGCGGTCGACCTTGAGGAGCACCGGACGGCCTGGTCGTACCGGGGGCCCGAGGACAACGAGCGCCCCATGGTCCTCGCCCAGGACGACGCCAAGGTCGTCCTCGTCGTCACCGCGGCCGACGTGCGCGGGCTTCCCCTTCAGTAGGAACTTCCCCCAGGAGCGGTACGTCCATGAAACCCCTCGGCACCGGAGACCCGCTGCGCCTCGGCCCGTACCGCCTCATCGGCGTGCTCGGCGCGGGCGGCATGGGCAAGGTGTACCTCGGCCGGGACTCCGCCGGCCACCCCGCCGCGATCAAGGTGCTGCGGCCCGAGCTGGCCCACCAGTCGAACCTCGCACAGCGCTTCGTCCGCGAGGCGCACGCCGCGCAGGCGGTGCAGAGCCCCGGTGTGGCGCGGGTGCTGGGCGCGGAGACGGAGAGCGGCCGGCCCTGGATCGCCTGCGAGTTCCTCGCCGGGCCGACCCTTGCGGAGGCCGTCGAGCGGTACGGGCCGCTGGACGGCACGGCACTGCGCGCGGTCGGCGCGGCGCTGGCGAACACGCTCACCGACATCCACGCGGCGGGCCTCGTCCACCGCGACGTCAAGCCGCCCAACATCGTGCTGACGGCGACCGGGCCGCGCATCATCGACTTCGGCATCGCCCGCCCCGAGCACGGCCTGACGCTCACCAGCACCGGCGAGGCCCCCGTCACGCCCGGCTACGGGCCGCCGGAGCAGGTGCTCGGGCAGCGCGTGGGCCCGCCCGCGGACGTCTTCGCCCTGGGCGCGGTGCTCACGCTGGCGGCGACGGGGCAGACGGCGTACCAGGGCAGCCATGTGGCGGCCGTGCAGTACGAGGTGGTGCACGGCGAGCCGCGGCTCGAAGGGCTGCCGCCCGACCTCTACCCGCTGATCGCCCCGTGCCTGGCCAAGGACCCCGCGTACCGGCCCACTCCCCCGCAGATCGCCGCCGCCCTCGCCCCGCCGCCCGGCGCGGCGGCCGTCTGGCAGCACGGCCCGCTCGCCGAGGACATCGGGGGCCGCGAGCAGGAGGCGACCCGCCTCGCCGCGCTCCCCGCGGCCGGCGACACACAGGTGCCGGGGCCCTCGCGGCGGCGGCTGCTGGTCGCGCTCGGCACCGGCGGCGCGGTGGTGGCCGCGAGCGCGGGCACGGCCGCCTGGTGGTGGCTGGGCAAGGACGACGGCGGCACGACCGCGGCGCCCAAGCGCGACCCGTGGGCGGCGCAGCCGCTGAAGAGCTACAGCTCGGACAACGCCCCAGCGGCGCTCTGGGGCCCGGTCGGCGGGCTCAACTCCGATATGCCGATGCTGCTTCCGCTGCGCGAGACGCTGGTCGTCGCGATGGCCGACGGCAGCATCGCCGGCCTGGACATCCGCACGGGCAGGGAGAAGTGGCGCCAGAAGGACGCCGCGGCGGCGTCCAGCGCGGCGGCGCTCGACGAGAACACCTTCGCCGCGGCGGACGCCGACGGCGCCGTGTACGGGCTGCGCGGCCGCGACCGGCGCGAGCAGTGGTCGGCGCCGGACGCCCGGGCGGCGGTCGTGCTCGCGGGCGACAAGCAGGGCGCGTACGTGACCACGAAGGACGGCGAGCTGCGCGCGATCGGCACGAACGGCAAGGAGCGGTGGACGGTCCCGCTGCCGGTCAAGTCGACCGTCAGCAAGCCCGCGTGGGCCACGACGGCCGACGGCATGCTGGTGCTCTCCGGCTCGGACGGCAAGCTCGCGGTGGTCGACACCCGGGACGGCAGGAAGGTGTGGGACACCCCGAAGCGCAGCTCGTACGCGCTGCCGTGCGCGGTCGGCGGCGGCTTCGTGTACGCGGGCGGCGACGGGCTGACGGCGTACGCGCTGAAGGGCGACGGGAAGGTGGAGTGGAACGAGGACCCGAAGGGCGAGTACATCTGGTCCGCACCGGCACTGGACGGCGACCTGCTCTACGCCGTGAACGACACGAACCTCACCGTGAGGAACACCGGGACACGGGAGATCGAGTGGACGCAGGACGCCACGTCCGTCGCGCTGAAGTACCCGCCGGTGATCCAGGGGAACTCGCTGTGGGCCGGGACGTCGTCGAGCGTCGATCCGGACGCGATGAAGGTCTACGACATCGCCAAGGGAAGGCTGGCGTGGGAGGACCGCCGCACGTCGCGTGAGCGGGACGACTGGACCATGACGGCCGCGAACAACAGGGTGTTCGTCCTCTACACGGGGTCGCTGACCGCAAACCCCGTGTTCTGACCGGCAGTCGGGCGGACGGGTCGGCGCGGTGGGCCGTGGCCGCCGCGGGGCCGGTGTTCTGAACGGTGACACATCCGTTGCCGATTGCGACAGTCCGGCCTGCCGGCGCGCTCCGTACTCCCCTTAGGGTGGGAGAAGCACACGGCACCGGGCAGGCGCCGGCACGACCGCCGTGGTGCGAGGGGATCTGGGAGGCACAGTGAGCAGCGATCGGGACGAGAACGGCGCGGGCCGGACCAGCCCCGATGTCGAGCGGTCCGCTACGGAGCCGGAGGGTACGGGCGAGTTCACCAGCAGCCCGGCGCCCGCGGCCTGGTACACGCAGGGGGTGCCGCCGCCGAGCACCGGACAGGACGAGGAGGCGGGCACCGGCTCGTCCCACGCCGGCTCGGCGATGCCTCCGTTGCCCAACGGCTTCACCGCGGCCCACGTACCGGCTCCGGGGCCGGTGCCGGAGTCGATGACGCCGCCGCCGTTCCTGCTGACGCTGCCGGACGAGCCGCCGGAGCCGCCGCAGGCCCCGGAGCCCGCGACGCCGCCCGCACCGGAGGCGGCCCCGGTGGCCGCCGAGCCGGCCGCGGACCGGGACCGGGACGACGACCAGGACGAGCCGTACGCGGACGAGGACGACTCGCCGCCGCTGACGGCGGCGACGGACCCGGCCGCGGTGGCGTTCGCCGCGCTGCCGGTGACCCCGGCGGTGCCGGAGGCCGGGACCGACGACGAAGGGGACGCCGGCGCCGGCGCCGCGCCCGCGGCGGAGGCCGAGGAGTTCACGTCCTCCCCGGGGAACACCCCGAGTTGGTACGGAGGCGGCGCCTCCGCGACGCCGGCGGGCACCGAGACGTACGACGAGCAGGACACCGCCTCCGCCGCGCCCGAAGCGGACGAGGACCCCGCGGGCGCCACGGCGGAGTCCGCCGACGCGGACGACGACCGGGACACCGGCACCGACTTGGCCACGACCGCCGAGACGTCCGGCGAGGACTCCCCGTCCGGTGCCGACTGGCCCTCCCTTCCGGAGGCGGCACCCGCCGCGCAGGCCGGCGAGGACGACCGGGCCGACGACACCTCCTGGCGCAGCAGCGAGCCGGAGTCGGGGTGGCCCTTCCCGTCCGCGGACGCGGCCGGGGAGCGGGCGGCGGACGACGAACCGGCCGCGGCGGCCGGCACCGACGAGACCCCGGAGGCGGAGTCCGAGGCGGCCGGCACCGACTGGCAGAGCGGCACCGACTGGCACAGCACCGCCGCACCCGCCGCGGAGGCGGGCGAGGCGTCCGGATCGGACGCGGCCTGGCCGTTCACAGCCACCTCCCCGGCGGTGGACGAGGAAGCCGAGGCGCAGGACCCGGCCGGCGCCTCCTCCGGCACCGACTGGCAGGACGGCGCGGCCGGCACCGGCGAGTCCGCCGAGTCCGGGTCCGCGTGGCCCGCCTTCGCCGGTACGCAGGAAGCCGCGGACGACGGGACCGGCGCGTCCGGCGAAGGCGCCGAGGCGCCGGAGGCGGGGGCCGCATGGCCGCCCCTTCCCGGTACGCAGCCCGCCGCGGAGGCGGACGAGGACGCGCCCGCGGCCGGCGTATCCGCCTTCCCCGCACCGCAGTTCGCGGCGCCCCCGCGGCCGGAGGCTGACGAGGCGGGTACGCCCGCCCCGTACCGCGACGACGCCACACGCACGCTGACCCCGCTCGTCGCCCACGCCGCGCCCGGCGCCGCGCAGGAAGACCGCGAGCAGGGCCAGGACGCCGACGCGGCGCAGGACGACCGGGACAGCGGCGACGTGGTGAGCGGCGCGACCATGCGCTTCTCGCCGGCCTCGCTGCGCGCGCAGGCCGCGGAGGTCCAGGACCGTACGCCCGCGGACGACGAGCCCAACGACGCCGTGCCCGCGGCCGCCGAGGTGCAGGACCGGGTGCCGGCCGACGCCGCGCCCGCCCGCGACGACGAGCCGCAGGACGCGCCGCCGCAGGCCAGCCCGTACGCGACGGACCGCGCGCCCGCGGGCGCGAACCCGTGGGCGCCCGCGCCCGTACCCGACGAGTCCGCCTCGCCCACGGCGCTGCCGCCGCTCCCCCCGCAGTTCCCCGCCGCCGAGCCGCAGCGCCCCCCAGCCGCGGACCTGCCGTCCGGCCCGCCGCCCGCGGCGGGCGCACCCTGGCAGTCGCCCACCCCGCAGCCCGCACCGGAGCAGTCCGCGCCGCAGCCCCCTGCGGCTCCTCCGGCGGCGCCCTCCGCCCCGCCGCAGCAGCCGTACCCGGGCCTGCCCGCTCCGGGCGCCGTACCGGAGGCCCCCGCGGCGTCCGCGCAGCCGCCCGGCGCCCCCGCTGCCCCGGCCTCGCCCGTTCCGGCTACCCCGCCCGGCACCCCCGGCGCGCACTCCGCGCCCGGCAGCCGGCTCCCGGCCCCGCACACCCCGCCCGGGCCCGCCGCCGGCGTCGAGGCACCGCGCTCCGGGCCCGCCGCCGAGCCGCCGCCCGGCTGGACCGTGGCGTCGCCCTCCGGCGTGCCCGTGGCACCGGCCGCCCAACAGCCCGACTCCCGCGCCGCGCAGGGCGGTTACGGCTGGCCCCAGCCCCCCGCCGCCCAGCAGGGCCAGCCGGGTCAGCAGGCCAGCCCCGGCCAGCAGAGCCAGCCCGGACAGCCCGGCCCCTACCCCGGCCTCCCCGCCCAGCCCCCGCAGCAGGCCCACCCCGGCCAGCAGCCGGGCCAGCAGCCCGGCCACCAGGCCCAGCCCGGTCAGCCCGGCCAACTCCCCGGCCAGCCCGCCCAGCAGCCTCCCGGCCTCCCGCCCGCCGGCGGCGCCCAGACCGGTGCCCCCGGCCAGGGCGCGCTCTCCCCGGCCACCTCCCCCGCGCCCCCCGCCCAGCCCGGCGGCGACCCGCGGTCCGGCGGCTGGCCCGACGTCACGCCCGAGCAGCGCCGCCAGCCGGTGCACAACGCCCCGCTCGGCTACACCGCCGCCGTCGAGCTGTCCTCCGAGCAACTGCTGCACGACAAGCACAAGCCGCAGCGCAAGTCGGAGCGCGGCGGCCTGTCCCGCTTCAAGCTCGGCGGCAAGGCGGCCGAGGAGGAGCGGCAGCGCAAGATCGCCCTCGTCCGCACCCCGGTGCTGTCCTGCTACCGCATCGCGGTGATCTCCCTCAAGGGCGGCGTCGGCAAGACCACGACGACCACCGCGCTCGGCGCGACCCTCGCCGCCGAGCGGCAGGACAAGGTCATCGCGATCGACGCCAACCCGGATGCCGGCACGCTGGGCCGCCGGGTGCGCCGCGAGACGGGCGCGACGATCCGCGACCTGGTGACGGCGATCCCGTACCTCAACAGCTACATGGACATCCGCCGGTTCACCTCGCAGGCGCCGTCCGGCCTGGAGATCCTGGCCAACGACGTCGACCCGGCGGTCTCCACGACGTTCAACGACGAGGACTACCGCCGCGTCATCGACGTGCTCGGCAAGCAGTACCCGATGATCCTCACCGACTCCGGCACCGGCCTGCTCTACAGCGCCATGCGCGGCGTTCTCGACCTCGCCGACCAGCTCATCGTCGTGGCCACGCCGTCCGTCGACGGCGCGTCCAGCGCCAGCACCACGCTGGACTGGCTGCACGCCCACGGCTACGCCGACCTGGTCTCGCGGAGCATCACGGTCATCTCCGGCGTCCGCGAGACCGCCAAGATGATCAAGATCGACGACATCGTCAACCACTTCAAGCAGCGCACCCGCGCGGTGCAGGTGATCCCGTTCGACGAGCACCTGTCGGCGGGCGCGGAGCTGGACCTGTCGATGATGCGGCCGAAGACCAAGGAGGCGTACTTCAACCTCGCCGCGCTCGTCGCCGAGGACTTCACCCGCGCCCAGCAGGCGCAGGGCCTGTGGACCGGCGAGGGCGGCCAGCAGCCGCCGCACGCGATGCCGCCGCTGCCCGGCCAGGGCGGCGGCGCGGGCGGCCCCGGCGGCTACGGCGCAGGCGGTGGGTACCCGGGCGGCGGCGGCTATCCGGGTGGCGCGCCCGGCACCGGCCCGTCCCAGGCGCAGTCCGGCCCGAGCCCGTACGGGTGATGCCCCGGGCGGATCCGCCGGCGGCCCGGGTCGCCGGCCTCCCCGGGTCCGTACCGGCGGACCGGCCAGCGCGGACGCGCGCCCGCGGGCGCGCGGAAGATCCGGCCGCGCCGCCGGCCCACGCCGGGCGCCCGCCCGGCCTGCCGCCATTGGGTTGAACCAATGAGGCCCGCAGCCTTTTTGAAGGCGCGGGCCTCATTCGCGTTTCAGCGGGGTATCGCCCTCGTACAGGCCGGTCACGATCGTTGACATGTTTAGACCAACCTCGCTAGACAGACCCGACCGCCAGGCCGGTCAGCCGGCATCCCGCCCCCTGAAGACCGCGAGGTGTCATGCAGCCCACCGACGACAACGCCCCGACGCCCGGCCCACTCCACCGACCGACCCCCGCCGCCCGCTCCGGCCGCCGGCTGCGCCGCGCGCTCTGCGCGGGCGCCGCCGCCCTCGCGCTGCTCGGCGCCGCCACCGCGGGACCGGCCGCGGCGACCTCCGCCCAGGACGACGGGGGCGACGACGGCGACAAGACGGTCCTGACGGCCGCCGTCGCGCAGTCCGTCGACTCGCTCAGCCCGTTCCTCGCGGTCACCCTCGTGGCCACGAGCCTGAACCGGCTGATGTACGACTCGCTCGTCAACTACGACGTCAAGACGCAGGAGCCCGTCCCGGGGCTGGCCGAGAAGTGGGAGCCCTCGAACGCGGGCAAGACGTGGACGTACACCATCCGCGACGGCGTGAAGTGGTCCGACGGGAAGCCGCTGACCGCGGAGGACGCCCGCTGGACGTTCGACACGATGATGACCGACGAGGCCGCGGGCGCGGCCAACGGCTCGTACGTCGCCAACTTCGCGAAGGTCTCGGCGCCCGACGCGCGCACGCTCGTCGTGGAGCTGAAGGAGCCGCAGGCCACGATGAACTCGATGGACCTGCCGATCGTGCCCAAGCACGTCTGGGAGGACGTCGACGACCTCGGGAAGTTCAACAACGACTCCGACTTCCCGGTCGTCGGCAGCGGCCCGTACGTGCTCACGGCCTTCAGGACCGACTCGCACGTCACCTTCGAGCCGAACGGGAACTTCTGGCGGGGCAAGCCGAAGTTCGACGAGGTGACGTTCAAGTACTACAAGGAGACCGACGCCGCCGTCGCCGCCCTGCGCAAGGGCGAGGTCTCCTTCGTGCCGGACCTGACGCCGGCGCAGGCCGCGTCGCTCAAGGGCCAGCCCGACATCAAGGTGAACGACGGCCAGGGCCGGCGCTTCTGGGCCATCGCCACCAACCCCGGGGCGCGGGACGTCGGGGGCCGCAAGTTCGGCGACGGCCATCCGGCGCTGCTCGACCCGCGGGTGCGCGAGGCGCTGTTCCTCGCGGTGGACCGTACGGCGATAGTGGACAAGGTGCTCCAGGGGCACGGCGTCGAAGGCGAGGGCTACATCCCGCCGCGGTTCGCCGACTACCACTGGAAGCCGTCCGCCGAGCAGAAGATCGGCTACGACCCGGAGAAGGCGGCGCGGCTGCTGGACCGGGCGGGCTACAAGCTCAAGGACGGCAAGCGCGTCGGCAAGGACGGCGAGCCGCTGAACTTCCGGATGCTGTGCCACTCCACCGACCCCAAGGACAAGGCGGCAGGCAAGTTCCTGGAGGAGTGGTGGGGCGAGCTGGGCATCGGCCTGGACCTGCAGTGCCTGGACAACGTGGGCGACCCGTGGGTGGCCGGTGAGTACGACCTCGCCTTCGACGGCTGGTCGGTCAACCCGGACCCGGACTTCGTCCTGGCCATCCACACCTGCGCCGCGCTGCCGGAGTCCGAGGACGTGGTGGGGCAGACGGACAACTTCATCTGCAACAAGGACTACGACCGGCTCTACGCCGAGCAGTTGGCCGCGTACGACGACCCGGCCAAGCGCGCGGAGATAGTCCGGGAGATGCAGTCGGTGCTCTACGACACCGGGTACATGAACGTGCTGGCGTACCCGAACTCCGTGGAGGCGTACCGCACCGACCACATCGAGTCGATCACCGCCATGCCCGCGGGCAACGGCAACATCTGGGGCCAGGACGGCTCCTGGAGCTGGGCCACCGCGGTCCCCGCCGCCAAGGCGTCTGACGACGGCGGCTCGGCGATGGGCGTGGTGCTCGGCGGCGGCGCGGCGGTCGTCGTGGTGGTCGCGGCGGGCGTGTTCTTCACGCTGCGCCGCCGGGCCACCGCGGAGGACCGCGAGTAGCCCGTACGCACCCTCGCCACCCGGGGGGTGTCCGGCGCCGCGGCGCCGGACACCCCGCCGGCCCGACCCCACCGCCCGAGACCTCCGCCCCCAGTCGCACCCCACCCGCGCGCGCCGCACGCGCGCCACGCACCCCGGACGGCACCCCAGCAAAGCGAGGGCCATGTCTACGGCAGACGCATCCGTCACCCCCGCCGCCGCGAAAACGGCGCCCGACGCCCGCGGCTCCGCGGGCAGTTCCCGCCGCGCCTACCTCAGCTACGTGGCGGGCAAGCTCGCCGGCGCCGCGGTCTCCCTCTTCGCCATCCTCGTCACCAGCTTCTTCCTCTTCCGGATCATCCCCGGCGACCCGGTCAAGACGATGACGCACGGCCGCAAGGTCGACGCCGAGCAACTCGCCGCGCTGCGCCGGCAGTACGGTCTCGACCTGCCGCTGTGGGAGCAGTTCACGCACTACGTCGGCGACGCGCTGACCGGCAGCCTGGGCGACTCGTACCAGTTCAACAAGCCGGTCCTCGACCTCATCTGGGAGCGCGTGCCGGCCACCCTGCTGCTCACCGGCACGGCCGTGGTGCTCTACAGCGCCCTCGGGCTCTGGCTCGGCACGCGCGCGGCCTGGCGGCACGGCGGCCTCGGCGACAAGGTCAACACGAGCATCGCGCTCATCCTGTGGTCGGTGCCGCACTTCTGGCTCGGGATGCTGCTCATCATCGTCTTCTCCGTCGGCATCGGCCCCGTCCCCGGGCTCTTCCCCACCGGCGGCATGGAGTCGGGCGACGAGCACGGCCTCGCGTACGTCGTGGACGTGATCCACCACATGTTCCTGCCGGTGCTCACCCTCGTGGCCGCGTGCTACGCGCAGACGCTGCTGGTCATGCGCTCCTCGCTGCTCGACGAGATGGGCAGCGACTATCTGACGGCCGCCCGTGCCAAGGGGCTGCGCGACGACCTCGTACGCCGCCGGCACGCCGTGCCGAACGCGATGCTGCCGACGATCACACTCGTCTTCGTCAACCTCGGCTTCATCGCGGCCGGCTCGATCCTGGTGGAGACGGTCTTCTCCTGGCCCGGCCTGGGCGGGCTCTTCTACCAGGCGCTCAGCATCCCCGACCTGCCGCTGATCCAGGGCCTGTTCATCGTCTACGCGGGCTCGATGATCCTGGCGAGCGTGGTCGCCGACCTGATCTATCCGCTGTTCGATCCCCGGGTGGGCCGATGAGTACGGAAGCACTGGGCGAGGAGCCGGGCTTCGAGCCCAAGATCCCGCCCGCCACGGAACCCCCTGCCACGGAACCCCCTGCCTCGGAACCCCCGGCCGCAGGACCTCCCGCCGCCGACCCGCGGGCGCTGGCCCGGGCGCGCCGGCGCCGCTCCACGGCCCGCTTCTGGCGCGCGTACCGGAAGCAGCGGGCGGGGCTCGTCGGCCTCGTCGCCCTCGTCGTCATCGCGTTCGTGGCACTGGCCGCGCCGCTGCTCGTCGGCTCCGACGCCGACAGCGTGACCGACGCGCCGGGCACCGCGCTGGAGGACCCCAGCACCGAGTTCCCGCTGGGCACCGACCAGTTCGGCCGCTCGGTGCTCGACCTCCTCGTCTACGGGGCGCGCATCTCGCTCACCGTCGGGCTGCTGGCCGCCGCGCTGACCGTCGGCATCGGCACCCTCGTCGGCATGGTCGCGGGACACTACGGCGGCTGGCTCTCCGGCGTGACCATGCGCGTCACCGACTTCTTCCTCGTCATGCCGACGCTGGTGCTGGCGATCGTGCTGGCCACGGTGATGTCCCGGTCGGTCACCACCGTCATCATCGCGATCGGCGTGGCCGCCTGGCCCAAGACCGCGCGGCTGGTACGGGCGCAGACGCTGGCCATCGAGGCCCGCCCGTACGTCGAACGCGCCCGCGCGCTCGGCGGCGGGCACACGCACATCATGCTCCGGCACGTCCTGCCGAACGTGATGCCGCTGGTCCTCGCCCAGACCACGCTGGTCATCTCCGAGGCCATCCTCACCGAGGCGACGCTCGCGTTCCTCGGCCTCGGCGACCCGCAGGTCATCTCCTGGGGCGGCATGCTCCAGGACGCCCGTGAAGCGGGGGCGATCAGCTCCGGGCACTGGTCGTTCCTGGTGCCGCCGGGCATCGCCATCGCGGTGGTCGCACTCAGTTTCACGCTGTCGGGGCGCGCGCTGGAGTCCGTGCTCAATCCGAAGCTGGGGGTGGCGAAGTGACGCTCCTCGACGTGCGCGACCTGCACGTGACGTACGGTACGGGCGCCGCCGCCGTCCCCGCGGTCCGCGGCGTGGACCTCAGCCTGGCCGCGGGGCAGAAGCTCGGCCTGGCGGGCGAATCGGGCTGCGGCAAGTCGACCCTGGCGCTGGCACTGCTGCGGCTGCTGCCGCACTCCGCGCGGCTGAGCGGGGAGATCCTGCTCGACGGCGAGGACGTGCTCACGATGTCGTGGGGGCGGCTGCGCGCGGTGCGCTGGGCGGGCGCGTCGATCGTCTTCCAGGGCGCGATGCACTCGCTCAACGCCGTCCACCGCATCCGCGACCAGATCGCCGAGCCGATCCTGCTGCACCGGCTGGAGACCTCCCAGAGCGCGGCCCGGCGGCGGGCGGAGGGGCTGCTGGAGCAGGTCGGGCTGCCGGCCGCCCGCGGCGGCGCGTACCCGCACGAGCTGTCCGGCGGCCAGCGGCAGCGGGTGATGATCGCGATGGCGCTGGCGTGCGACCCGCGGCTGATCGTCGCCGACGAGCCGACGACGGCGCTGGACGTGATGATCCAGGCGCAGATCCTGCGGCTCATCGAGCGGCTGGTCGCCGACCAGGGCATCAGCCTGCTGATGATCAGCCACGACCTGGCGGTGCTCTCCGACACCTGCGACCGGCTGGCGGTCATGTACGCGGGCCGGATCGTCGAGGAGGGCCCGGCGCAGACGGTGTTCACGGCGGCGGAGCACCCGTACAGCGGCGCGCTGGCGGCCGCGTTCCCGACCGTGGGCCGCGCCGCCGACCGCCGCGCCCCGCAGGGCCTGCCCGGCGATCCGCCGGACCCGGCCCGGCTTCCGCCGGGCTGCGCGTTCCACCCGCGCTGCCCGGTGGCGCTGGAGACCTGCGCGACGGCGGACCCGCGGCTGCGGGAGGCGGGCCCGGGGCGGCGGGCCGCGTGCGTACACGTGGACAGCGTCAAGGAGGCACGGTGAGCGGGGAGTCGGCGGAGAAGGCAAAGGACGCGGGGGCGCCGGGGGCGGACGGGGACGTACGCGCGGGGGCGCCTGCGGCCCCGGGCAAGGAGCCGGCGAACGGGATCGCGGCCGGTGCCGGAGGCCCCGGGTTGCGCAAGCCCGGGCCCGCGGCCGTACGCGGCGAAGACGCCCCCGCCGCCGGGCCGCTGCTCGCCGCCGACGGGCTGCGGGTCGTCTTCCCCGGGCGGCACGGCGCACCCCCCGCGCGGGCCGTCGACGGCGTGCACCTCGCCATCGGCCCCGGCGAGATCGTCGCCCTCGTCGGCGAGTCGGGATGCGGCAAGACCACCCTGGCCCGCGCGCTCCTCGGCCTGGTCCGCCCCACCGCGGGCACGGTCGCGTTCCGCGGCTCCCCGCTGGCGTACGGCGGCCGGGCGCTCAAGGCGTACCGGCGGCGGGTGCAGCTCGTGCTCCAGGACCCCAGCGGCTCGCTCAACCCGCGGCACACCGTCTACGACGCCGTCGCCGAGGGCCTGCGCATCCACGGCCACCGCGGCGACGAACGCGCCGCCGTGGCCTCCGCGCTCGCCCGCGCCGGGCTGCGCCCGCCGGAGCGGTTCTTCCTGCGCTACCCGCACGAGCTGTCCGGCGGCCAGCGGCAGCGCGTCGTCATCGCCGGGGCCCTGGTGCTCGACCCGGAGCTGATCGTCGCCGACGAGCCGGTGGCCTCGCTCGACGCCTCGGTGCGCGGCGAGATCCTGGCGCTGCTGCTGCGGCTCCGCGACCAACTGGGGCTGTCCGCACTGGTCGTCACGCACGACCTGGGGCTGGCGTGGAACATCGCGGACCGGGTCGCGGTGATGTACCTGGGCCGGATCGTGGAGGCGGGCCCGGTGGAGGAGGTGCTGACGGCGCCGCGGCACCCGTACACGAAGGCCCTGCTGTCGGTGCTGCCGGAGTCGGGGACGGCGCCGGTGGTGCTGACGGGCGAGCCGCCGGACCCGGCGCGGATCCCGGGCGGCTGCCGGTTCCACGCGCGCTGCCAGCAGCTCGCCTCCGGCGAGGCGGCGTCGGCGGGCGTCGCGGACGCCTGCCGCGGCACGGACCTGCCGGTGCTGGACGGGACCCGGCCGGGGGTGGCGTGCCACCTGGCCGGGACGGCGGCGGCGGCCCCGCCGGCGTAGGACGGCAGGCGGCGCCTGCCGGGGCACCGGGCGGGCGCCGTCAGCGGGCCGCGGTCAGCTCGCGGCAGGCGTCGACGTCGCGGCGCATCTGGTCCTTCAGGTCCTCAACGGTCTCGAAGCGCTCCTGGCCGCGGACGAAGGCGAGGAAGTCGACGGCCACGTGCAGCCCGTACAGGTCGAGGTCGTCGCGGTCGAGCGCGTACGCCTCCACCGTCCGCTCCGTGCCGTCGAACTGCGGGTTGGTGCCGACGGAGATCGCCGCGGGCAGCCGGTCGCCCGCGGCCTCCAGCCAGCCCGCGTACACCCCGTCGGCGGGGATCGCGGTGTGCGGCAGGGTCTCCAGGTTGGCGGTCGGGAAGCCCAGCTCGCGGCCGCGCTGCGCGCCGCGTACGACGACGCCCTCGACGCGGTGCGGCCGCCCCAGCACCTCCGCCGCCCCGGTGACGTCGCCCTCGGCGATCAGCCGCCGGGCGAGGGTGGAGGAGAACGGCTCGCCGCCGCCCGCGGCGCCGCTGACCTGGAGGTCGACGACGTCCACCGTGTAGTCGTACGTCTCGCCGAGGGAGGTGAGGAACGCGACGTCGCCGGCGGCCTTGTGGCCGAAGCGGAAGTTCGGGCCCTCCACCACCACACGCGCGTGCAGCTTGTCGACCAGCACCTTCACCACGAAGTCCGCGGGCGCCAGCTTCGAGAACTCCGCGGTGAACGGCAGGATCAGCAGCGCGTCCACGCCGAGGTCCGCCATCAGCTCCGCCCGCCGGTGGTGCGCGGCCAGCAGCGGGGGGTGGCTGCCGGGGCGGACGACCTCCATGGGGTGCGGGTCGAAGGTCACCACGACGGACTGCACGCCCAGTTCCCGGGCCCGCTTCACTGTCCGGCCGATGATGAGCTGGTGGCCGCGGTGCACGCCGTCGAACGAGCCGATGGTGACGACGCTGCGCCCCCACCCCTCGGGGATGTCCTCCAAGCCACGCCAGCGCTGCACTCTGCCCGCTCCTCGGTCCGCCGTTGTCGTGCCTGCCCCGTACAGGATTGTGGAACACAAGACTGCCATGCTCGCGGTCGAGCGCAGGAGCCGGGCGCCGGTCCGCCCGGCGGGACGGCCGGTTTCGTGCGGCGGTACGGGCGGTCCGTACCGACTCCGCCGTCTTCTGCCGCACGCCCGCGGGCTCAGGACGCGCGCCGCGGGTGCGCCGTGCCCACGGCGAGCTGCGCGCTCGGCCCCAGCAGCACCGCCCAGCCGTCCCGGTCCGCGGCCAGCCAGCCGCGCAGTTGCGCCGCGAACGCGGGCAGCTCGGCGGCGAGGGCCACCAGCCGCCGGTCGAAGACCGCCGCCCCCTCCGGGGTACGGGACAGCAGCAGCCCGATGCGCCGGACGAGGTCCCGGGTGCCGCACTCCGTGCGCCGCCCGGTGGCGCGGCCGACGGCGGCGAGCAGGGCGTCGAGCACGGCGGGCTCGCGCTCGCGGTCCAGGAGCACGGCGAGCAGTTCGCTGCGCAGGGCACCGGAGGTGCGGGTGCCGGGGTCCGCGACGACGGGCGCGAGCGCGCGGCGCACCACCGGCGAGTGCGCGGTCAGCAGCTCGACGGCGAGCGGGAGGAGTACGGCGCGGTCGCCCTGCCCGTGCTCCAGCCGCCGGTCCACGAAGTCGGCGGCGGCCGCGGCGCCTTCGGGGTGGTGCCCGACGTACTCGCGGACGAGGTCCGCGGCGCTGCGCGCCAGCGCGGGGGCGTCGGCGCGGACGCGGGCGAGGGTGCGCAGCACGTCGGCGGCGCCGTTGCCGGACTGGTGGAGGCGGTCCCGGAAGGCGTCGAGCACGGGCCCGGGGTGGGTGGCGAGCGCGGGGGCGAAGTCGGCGGGGGCGAGGTGCGGGTCGTCGCCGGCGAGGAGTGCGAGGGCGCGGTCGAGGTGCGCGGGGCGGCTCTCGGGGTCGCGGAGGAGCACGGCGAGGGCGGGGCCGTGGAGGGTGTCGTCGCCGGCGTGGGCGAGCAGGGCCTGCGCGGCGTAGCGCAGCAGCGCGCGGTCGGCGGCGCCGCGCGCGTGCCGGGCGGTCTTCGGCGCGTACGCCGCGGCGGCAACCCGCCGCTCCGGGCGGGGGTCGCGGGCCCAGCGGTCCACGGCGCGGCACAGGGCGGACGGCTCGTCCTCGGCGAGCGCGGCGAGAAGTTCGCCGGCACGAGGGTGGGCGGTGGCGACGAGGGCGTCGGCGAGGTCGTCCACGGCGCGGGCACGGTGGGTGTGGAGGAGCGCCTGGGCGGCGTCGGCGACGGTGGCGCCCTCGGCGGGCAGCGCGCGCTCGTCGTCGAACCAGCCGACGAGGAGCCGCTGCGCGGGGGTGGGGTCGGCGTGCAGCAGCTCCCCGGCGGCGGTCAGGTACGTGGACGGGCGGCGGGTGTCGGCGGGCACGAGGCGGCGCAGCAGGTCGAGGCGGTCGGCGAGCGGGAGGGGCAGCCGGGTGAAGAACGACGGGCCGAAGAGGGCGAGCACGGCGGGGAGTTGCGCGGTGCCGCCGAAGCGGGCGGCGTGCCCGGCGAGGCAGGCGGCGAGGCGCCGGAGCACCCGCCGGTACGGGCGGGCGTCGGGCACCCGCAGCAGGGTCTCGCCGAGCAGATGGGCGGCCCACCAGCCGCCGTCGGCCCCGGGGGGCAAACCGTGGCCCGGCTCCGGGAACGACGTGCGGCGGCTGACCGCGGCGTCGGCGGCGCCCAGCAGGTCCGTCAGCCGGCGGCCCAGCTCCGTACCGCCGTGCCGCCGCTCCAGCAGGAGCAGCGCCTCGACGCACGCCCCGATCCGGTGCGGCGGCACCGGCAGCGCGCGCCGCGCGGCGCCGCCGTCCGCGGAGGACGGCAGGTCTCCGGGGCGCCAGCGCTCGGAGGTGCGGTGGACGAGCACGGCGAGGGCGGCGTCGACGTCGAGGTGGGCGCCCTGCAGCCAGTCGGCGAACTCCTCGTGCGCGAACCGGTACCCGGCACCCGCGGGCACCAGCAGCCCCTCGGCGAGCACCGCGGAGGCCCACCCGGTGAGACCGGCGAGATGGTCCGGCACCCGCCAGGGAAACAGCTCCTCGAACGCCGCCCGCTCCAACTCCCCCTGCCCGGGCCCCAGACACCGCCGCGCCGCCTCATGCACCTGCCCGGCGACGTACACGGCCAGCCGCGAGACGGCGGCCCCCCGGGGCCCGCCGGGACCGGCGCCGCGGACGAGCCGGGAGGCGATGCGCAAAGAGACAAGCGCAAGGTAAGCCTCGAAAACCTCCCACCGCCGCGCCCCGGCACCACCCGGCGCGGTAGCGGAACGGCCCGGCCCCGCAGCAGCGGCAGCCGGCCCCGGGGCCGCTGCGGCACCCGCTCCCACCCCGGCCCGCGGCGAAGCCGCTGCCGCCCCGGACCCGCCCGGCGCGGAGGCACTATCGCCCAGGTCCGGACCCGCCCCGCCCGCCAGCGGTGCCGCGGACCCCGGTCCGGCGCCCGCGGGCCCCGCTCCCTGCCCGGCACCCGTCCGCTCCGTCCCGTACCCGGCGGAACCCGCTGCCGCGCCCGGCTCACCCGGCAACGGCGCTGCGGGCACCAGCCCGGCGCCCGCGCCCGGGGCCTGCGCCGGGGCCGCCGCGCCCCCGCGCGCCTCCTGCGTCCCGCCCCGGTCCGCCCCTCCCCCGCCCGGCTCCGCCGCCTCGCCCTCCCGCGGCAGCGCCGCGCGGACTTCCGCCAGCAGCCGCAGCGTCAGCGGGTGGCGGGACTCCGCCCCGTGGAGGGCGGTGGCCGGGAGGCCGTAGTGGGTGCGGGCGCGTGCCGCCTCTGCCGGGGTGAAGTCCCCCAGCGGGACACACGGCGGCAGCGCGTCGGGACCCGACCGCCCCGCGTGCAGCATCCCCGCGGGGAACAGCGCACCCGCCCGTTCCCAGTACTCCGGCCGGCACGCGAGCACCAGCCGTACGCCGTGCTCGCCCAGCCACTCCGCCGTGTGCGCCGTCCACTCCCCCAGCGCCGCCGCCAGCACCGGCGGCATCTCCTCGGGACCGTCGAGCAGGACCAGCAACGGCCGCCCCGCGACGTGCGCTTGCGCGGCGACCGCCTCCGCGGTGGCCGACGCCGGGTCGCCCGCGCAGCCGGCGGCGCCCGCCGCCGCGGCCACCACCCGCGCGGCGTCGCGCAGCGCCCGGGCCACGGCATCCCGTACACCGGCGTCCGCGACCTTCAGATCCGCGCCGCGCAGGCGCACCGAGGGCGCGCCTTCCGCGGCGCGGCGGGCCGCGAGCCCGGCAAGTTCGGTCGACCGCCCGGTGCCGGGCCCGCCGGCGAGCGCGAGAACGTGCGCCCCACCGCCGAAGAACCGCCCGAACTCCGTCCCCACCCCTCGCCGTTCCACCGGCGGCCCCCACACATGCGCGCAGGAGCCACCCGGAAGTGCCGCGCCGACGCAGGCACCCAGGCCCTCCGCGACGCCCGCGACCGCCGCTCCCCCGGGCCCCGCCGCACCGCGAGTGACCGTGGCGGCTGCGGCCCACGCGACCCGGTCCGCAGCCGCAACTCCCCCGGCTCCCGCGGCTCCCCAGAAGCCTCCGGCTCCCGCGGCCGCACCACCGCCCGCCTCCCCCAGCTCGACCGCCCCCGCCAGGTTCAAGTCCCGCCCGTACGCGGCCACCTGCGCCCCGCCCCGGTCCAGCGCCGCGCCCAGCGTCCCCGCCGCATCGTCCGCCGCCCCGCGCAGCGGCACCGCGTGGGCCACCCCGCCGCGGTCCGCGTGCAGCGCGGTGCCGACCACGGCGACCACCGCCCCGCTCGCGGCGTCCACGACCGGCGCGCCGCTCGCCTCGCCGCCCGCGCGCAGCGACTCGTGCGGGGCCAGGGCGAGTTGCAGCACTCCGTCGACGAGGTGGTAGCGGTCGGTCGCGGTGTACGTGGCCGCCGCCGCGGCCACCACCCGCCCGGGCACCCGCGCCAGGGGCAGCGCGACGGCCACCTCCGTGCCGTCTTCGGGCACCGCGGCGGCGAGCGCGAAGGCCCGGGCGCCGGCCAGCCCCGGGGCCCGTACGACAGCCAGGTCCGCACCCGGCAGCGAGGTGACGTCCGCGGACTCGACCAGCCAGGTGTGCGCGTCGCCGGGCGCGTGCAGCACCAGCCGGGCGAGTCCGTCCACGGCCTCGTGACTCGTGAGCACCGTGCCCTCGGCGTCCACGAGGAATCCGGTGCCCCGCGGGCGCCCGGCCAGGTCGCGGATGCGGACGACGGTGCCGGGCGCGCGCGGCGGCGGCGATGAATACGGCAACGGCCAGCCTCCCCGGGTGAGCCCCAGGGCATGGCTTGCCACCGCCTGATCACGGGAAACGACGAATGGCGCGATGCGCCCCCCGGGACACCCGTTCGGCGGAATCCACGCCACCGCGGAGGACCGGAGCGGCGGTCACGTACCCCCGCACGACCGCCCCGCGGCCCGGCGGACCACGCGAACGGCACCGCTGACTACGCGAACACCGCCAGCGCCTTCGCCCGCCCCCCGGCCGGCTCCACCAGCGCCAGGAACCGCCCGTCCGGGCCGAACACCGCGTGCGGCCCCTCCGCCAGCCCCTCCGGCACCACCACCCGCACCCCGTGCGACAGCAGCCGCGCCTGCTCGGCGTCCACGTCCCAGCGCGGGAAGGCCGCCGCCGCGGCGTCCCCGATCGGCAGCACGCCGAGCCGCTCCTCCAACTGCTCCAGCGTCCGCGCCCCGTCCAGCCCGTACGGGCCGACGCGGGTGCGGCGCAGCGCGGTGAGGTGGCCGCCGACGCCGAGTCCTGCGCCGAGGTCGCGGGCCAGGGCGCGGATGTACGTGCCCGAGGAGCACTCGACCGTGACGTCCAGGTCCGTCACCCGGGTGCCGTCCGCGGCCGTCGCCGTCCGCACGTCGTGCAGCACGAAGGTGCTGACGGTCACCGGCCGCGCCGGCAGTTCCACGGCCTCGCCGTCGAGCACCCGCTTGTACGACCGCTTGCCGTCCACCTTGATCGCGCTGACGGCGGACGGCACCTGCATGATGTCGCCGGTCAGCCCGGCGATGCCGGCATCGACCGCGCCCGGCGGCAGGTCACCGGCGTCGGCGGTGGCGGTGACGTCGCCCTCGGCGTCGTCGGTCACCGTCGTCTGGCCGAGCCGGATCGTGGCCCGGTACTCCTTGTCGGTGAGCGCGAGGTGGCCCAGCAGCCGGGTCGCCTTCTCCACGCCGAGGACGAGTACGCCCGTCGCCATCGGGTCCAGCGTCCCGGCGTGGCCCACACGCCGGGTACGGGCCAGCCGACGCAGCCGGCCGACGACGTCGTGCGAGGTCAGCCCGGCCGGCTTGTCGACGATGACAAGGCCGTCCGGGCCGGTCGGCTTCCCCCTCATGACCCCGCCGGGCCCCCGTCCGCATCATCGCGCGCCGCGCCGGGGCCCGGCTCGCCCGGGTCCGCCTTGCCGTCCGCGCTGTCGTCCTCGTCGTCCTCGTCGCGGTCCCGCTTGTACGGGTCCGCCCCCGCCGCGTACTCCGCGCCCGCGGCGGTGCTGCGCACCTGCTCGTCCTGGAGCCGGGCGCGCTCCAGGACGTCGTCGATGTTCTTGGCGTTCTCGGGCAGCGCGTCCGGCACGAACGCGAGCGTCGGGGTGAACTTCACCCCGGCGGCGGCGCCGACCGCCGAGCGGAGCACGCCCTTGGCGCTCTCCAGCCCCTTCGCGGCCTGCGCCCGCTCCTCGTCGTCGCCGTACACCGTGTAGAAGACGGTCGCCTCCCGGAGGTCCCCGGTCACACGCGTGTCGGTGATGGTCACCCGGGAGCCGAGCCGCGGGTCCTTGATCCCCCGCTGCAGCTTCTCGGCCACGACCTCACGGATGAGGTCCGCCAAGCGCTTCGCCCGTGCGTTGTCGGCCACTGGTCCGTCTCCTTGCCCACTTTGTCTACTCGTCGTCTTCGTGGTGGATCCGCCGCCGTACGGACAGCAGCTCCACCTCCGGCCGGGCGGCGAGCATCCGCTCGCACCGGTCCAGCATGTCGGTGAGGTGCCCGGCGTCCCCGGAGATGGTTGCCAGCCCGATCACGGTCCGGCGGTGCAGATCCTGGTGCCCGACCTCCGCGGCGGTCACCGCGTATTTGCGGATCAGCTCCGCGACGATCGGGCGGACGACGGAGCGCTTCTCCTTCAGCGACCGTACGTCGCCGAGGAGGAAGTCGCAGGAAAGCGTCCCTACGTACACGTGTGTCCGGATCACCCGCCGGTACGGGATATACGGGATGGAAGGCGGCGCGGGGGCGGCCCTTCGTGAAGGGCCGCCCCCGGCCGGCGGTGCTGCTGATCAGGCGCGCGGCTTCTCGCGCATCTCGTACGTCGCGATGACGTCGTCCACCTTGATGTCGTTGTAGTTTCCGAGGTTGATACCGCCCTCGAAGCCTTCGCGGATCTCGGTGACGTCGTCCTTGAAGCGGCGCAGACCCTCGATGTTGAGGTTCTCCGCGACCACCTTGCCGTCGCGGATGACCCGGGCCTTGGTGTTGCGCTTGACCTCGCCGGAGCGGATGAGCACACCGGCGATGTTGCCCAGCTTGGAGGAGCGGAAGACCTCGCGGATCTCGGCGGTGCCGAGCTCCACCTCCTCGTACTCCGGCTTGAGCATGCCCTTCAGCGCGGCCTCGATCTCCTCGATGACCTGGTAGATCACCGAGTAGTACCGGACGTCGACGCCCTCACGCTCGGCCATCTGCGTCGCCCGGCCCTCGGCGCGGACGTTGAAGCCGATCACGATCGCGTCCGAGCCCGTGGCCAGGTCGATGTCGGTCTCGGTGACCGCACCGACGCCGCGGTGCAGCACGCGCAGGTCGACCTCTTCACCGACGTCCAGTTGCATGAGCGAGGACTCGAGCGCCTCGACGGAACCCGCCGCGTCGCCCTTGATGATGAGGTTGAGCTGCTGCACCTCGCCGGCCTTGAGCACCTTGTCCAGGTCCTCCAGCGACACCCTGCGGGTGCGCTTGGCGAAGGCGGCGTTGCGCTCGCGCGCGGCGCGCTTCTCGGCGATCTGGCGGGCCGTACGGTCCTCCTCGACCACCAGGAAGTTGTCCCCGGCGCCGGGGACGCTGGTCAGACCGAGCACCTGGGCGGGGGTCGAGGGACCGACCTCGTCCAGGGGGTTGCCCAGGTCGTCGAGCATGGCGCGCACGCGGCCGTAGGCGTCGCCGACGACCATCGTGTCGCCGATCCGCAGCGTGCCGCGCTGGACCAGCACGGTCGCCAGGGCGCCGCGGCCGCGGTCGAGGTGGGCCTCGATCGCGATGCCCTCGGCGTCCTGCTTCGGGTTCGCGCGCAGGTCCAGGCTGGCGTCCGCGGTGAGGACGACGGCCTCCAGCAGGTTCTCGATGTGCAGACCCTGCTTGGCGGAGATGTCGACGAACATCGTCTCGCCGCCGTACTCCTCGGCCACCAGCCCGTACTCGGTGAGCTGGCCGCGCACCTTCGTCGGGTCCGCGCCCTCGACGTCGATCTTGTTGACCGCGACGACGATCGGCACGTCGGCCGCCTTGGCGTGGTTCAGCGCCTCGACCGTCTGCGGCATCACGCCGTCGTTGGCCGCGACCACGAGGATCGCGATGTCGGTCGCCTTCGCACCGCGGGCACGCATGGCGGTGAACGCCTCGTGACCCGGGGTGTCGATGAAGGTGATCCGGCGCTCGTCGCCGTTGACTTCGGTCGCCACCTGGTACGCGCCGATGTGCTGGGTGATACCGCCGGCCTCGCCCTCCAGGACGTTGGTCTTGCGGATCGCGTCCAGCAGGCGCGTCTTGCCGTGGTCGACGTGACCCATGACGGTGACCACCGGGGGCCGGGCCACGAGCGCTTCCTCGCCGCCCTCGTCCTCGCCGAACTCGATGTCGAACGAGTCGAGGAGCTCGCGGTCCTCCTCCTCCGGGCTGACGACCTGGACGGTGTAGTTCATCTCCTCGCCCAGGAGGTTCAGCGTCTCGTCGGAGACGGACTGCGTCGCGGTGACCATCTCGCCCAGGTTGAACATCACCTGGACCAGGGACGCCGGGTTGGCGTTGATCTTCTCCGCGAAGTCGGTGAGCGACGCGCCGCGGGAGAGACGGACCGTCTCGCCCTTGCCGCGCGGGAGCATCACGCCGCCGATGGACGGCGCCTGCATCTGCTCGTACTCCTGGCGGCGCTGCCGCTTCGACTTGCGACCGCGGCGCGCCGGACCGCCCGGACGCCCGAAGGCGCCCTGCGTGCCGCCGCGGCCACCGGGACCGCCGGGACGGCCGCCGAAGCCGGGACGGCCACCGCCGCCACCGCCGCCGGGACGACCGCCGAAGCCGCCGCCACCGCCACCGCCGCCACCGGGACGACCGCCGAAGCCGCCGCCACCGCCGCCGGGACGACCGCCGCCACCGCCGCCGCCCGGACGACCGCCGGGACCGCCGCCGCCAGGACGGCCACCGCCGCCGGGACGACCGCCGGCCGGGGCGCCGGGGCGCCCGCTGGGAGCGGGGCGCTGCGGCATCATGCCGGGGTTCGGGCGCGGGCCGCCGGGACGCGCGCCGCCGCCCTGACCGCCCTGCGGCCGGGGCATGCCGCCCGGGGTGGGCCGGGAGCCGCCCGGCGCCTGCGGGCGCGGACCGCCGCCCTGCGCACCGCCCTGACCGCCGCCGCCGGGGCGGGGGGCCTGCGGGCGCGGGGCCTGCGGGCGGGCCATGCCGGTGGAGCCGCTGGACGTGAAGGGGTTGTTACCCGGACGCGGGCCCGCGGGCCTGCCGCCGGGACGCGGGCTGGGCGCACCGGAGCGCCCGCCGCCGGGACGGCCGCCGCCGCTGTCGGGCCGGCCGCCGCCCTGGCCGCCGCCGCCACGCGCGGGGGCGGGCGGGCGCGGGCCCGGCTTCACGCCGGGCTTGGGGGCGCCGCCGCGGTCCGCGGCAGGCGGTGCGGTGAACTCCGGCGCCTCGGGCGCCGGGGCCTTCTGCGCCGGGGGGGTCGGGCCCGGAGCCGGGCGGGGGCCCGGACCGGGTGCGGGCCTGCCGGCGTCGGCGCCGGGGCGCGGCGCGGGCTTGCGCTCCGCGGCCTGCTCGGGCTTGACGGGGGCGGGCTTCGCCGCGGGTGCGCCGGGGACGCCGGGCTTGGCGGCGGCCTTCTTCGGCGCTGCGGGCTTGCCGGCGGGCTTGGCCGCAGCCGAGCCGTTGCCGGACTGGAATGCGTCAGTCAGTTTGCGTACAACCGGCGCCTCGATGGTCGAGGACGCCGAGCGGACGAATTCGCCAAGTTCTTGGAGCTTGGCCATGACGACCTTGCTCTCGACGCCGAACTCCTTGGCGAGTTCGTATACCCGGACCTTAGCCACTTCGCTCCTTCTGGTCCGGGGGTGTCCGCCGGACCTTCGCTACTTCTGCATGGGCGTACTCATCGCGTACTCATCGAGTGCTCATCGCAATCTCGACCCACTTCCGACTCGCGAGGTACCTGGCTGCGCGGGGTTCCGCGCGGCGCTCGTGTTCTTCGTGCTCATGTCTGCCTCCACGGCCTGCTGCTCCACGAAACGGTCCACGTCCGCGGTGCCGAGCGGGCCCTGGGCCCGCAGGGCCCGGACGAACGCCCGGCGGCGGACCGCCAGGTCGAGGCATGCCTTGACGGGGTGCAGATATGCGCCCCGGCCGGGCAGCGTACCGCGGGGATCAGGGACGCATGCGCCCCCGACCTCCACCACACGCAGCAGATCGCCTTTGGTCGCACGCACCCGGCACCCCACGCAGGTGCGCTCGGGGCAGCCCCGGGCGCGCGTCCGGCCAGACACGCTCAAGTCTACCTCCACGGCCGACAGGCACCGCCTCGGGGTACCGATCGAACGGCTGTTTTCGCCCACGGCAAGGCACAGCCCACGGCGGGCCCGACGATACGTGATCTACGCCCGGCGGTGCGACCCGGTTTTCGCCGGCCGGCCGCCAGCCCCGGAGCCGGGCGCGGACGGCGCCCGGCCCGCGTACCGGACCCCGGCGTCAGTCCGCCGGCTGCTCGGTGTCGGGGCGGATGTCGATGCGCCAGCCCGTCAGCCTGGCCGCCAGGCGGGCGTTCTGGCCCTCCTTGCCGATCGCCAGCGAGAGCTGGTAGTCCGGCACCGTCACCCGCGCCGAGCGGGCCGCCAGGTCCACGATGTCGACCTTGGTCACCCGCGCCGGCGACAGCGCGTTGGCGACCAGCTCGCCCGGCTCGTCCGACCAGTCGACGATGTCGATCTTCTCGCCGCCCAGCTCCGCCATCACGTTGCGCACCCGGCCGCCCATCGGCCCGATACAGGCGCCCTTCGGGTTCAGCCCGGAGCGCGTGGACCGTACCGCGATCTTCGTGCGGTGCCCGGCCTCGCGGGCGATGGCCGCGATCTCCACCGAGCCGTCGGCGATCTCCGGCACCTCCAGCGCGAAGAGCTTCTTCACCAGGTTCGGATGTGTGCGCGACAGGGTCACGGACGGGCCGCGTACGCCCTTGGTCACCCGCACCACGTACGTGCGCAGCCGGGTGCCGTGCTTGTACTCCTCGCCCGGCACCTGCTCCTGCACCGGCAGGATGGCCTCCAGCCGGCCGATGTCGACCAGCACGTTGTTCGGGTCCTTGCCCTGTTGCACGACGCCCGTGACGATGTCACCCTCGCGGCCCGCGTACTCACCGAAGGTGATTTCCTCCTCGGCGTCCCGCAGCCGCTGCAGGATGACCTGCTTCGCGGTGGTGGCGGCGATCCGGCCGAAACCCGACGGGGTGTCGTCGAACTCGCGCGCCTCCCCGCCCTCCGGCACGTCGTCCGGGTCCTCCTTGGCCCACACCGTGACGTGCCCGGTCTCCCGGTTCAGCTCCACGCGGGCCTGCTGGCGGCTGCCCTCGGTGCGGTGGTACGCGATGAGGAGGGCCGACTCGATGGCCTCGACCAGCAGGTCGAAGGAGATCTCCTTCTCCCGCACCAAGCCGCGCAGCGCGCTCATGTCGATGTCCACTGCTACGAACCCTCCTCGTCCTTCGTCACCTTGCGGTTGAACTCGATCTCGACCCGGGCCGTGGCGATCTCGCCGAACTCCAGTCGCCGGGCACCGGGCTTACGACCCTTCACCCCCGGCACCTCCAGGTCCAGTCCCGCGTCGTCCACCGCGGTGATCCGTCCCACGACCTCGCCGCCCTCCCGTAGCTGCACCTTGACCAAACGGTCCGCGGCACGACGGTAGTGGCGCGGCAGGGTCAGCGGGCGGTCCGTACCGGGAGAGGTGACTTCCAGGACGTACGGGCGGTCGCCCATGGCGTCGGAGGCGTCCAGCTCCTCGGCGATGCGCCGGCTCAAGTCGGCGCAGGTGTCGAGGCCCACGCCGTCGTCGGCGTCGACCACGACCCGCAGGACACGCCGCCTGCCCGCCTGGGTGAGCGCGATCTCCTCCAGATCGAGGTCGCGTTCCTTGACGAGCGGCTCCAGCAGATCCCGCAGCCTCTCGTTCTGGGTGGTGCTCATCCGGGTGACTCCTCGGCCGCGTGTGCTGTTGTGTGACGTCACGTGTCCGGTCAAAGCGTATCCGCTCCACGACCTGTGCGTTGCCCACCGGTACGCTCGGCTCGTGCGGATCAAGGGACTCCCGGCGAGAAGGACCGTGCTGGCCGGTGCCGCCCTGCTGGCGGCGACAGGCACCACCACGAGTTGTTCCGGAGACGGCGGCGGCGACGGGGATCCCGACCCCGCGCGCACCGAACGGCTCCGGCGCCGCGCCGCGGACGAATCGCGCTTACTCCTGCGGCGCTACGACGCGACGACGGCGGCCCACCCCCGCCTGGCCGACGCGCTCGGCCCGCTGCGCGCGGAGGTGGCCCAGCACGTGGCCGCCCTGGCCCGCGGCCTGCCCGCGGACACCCGCGCCGCGTCCCCGGAACGGGGGGCGGAAGGGCCCGGCGACCGCGCGGACGCCGCTCCCCCGCCGCCCGCGAAGAAGCGCGGCGGCGAGCCGGTGCCCGCGGAACCGGCGCAGGCCGTCGCCGAGTTGGCAACCGCGGAGAAACGCACCGCCGACGCCCACACCGCCGCCCTGACCGCGGCCCCGGGGGAGTTCGCGGGCCTGCTGGCCTCGGTCGCTGCGGCGGGCGCGGCCCACGTCTACCTCCTCGGGGCGATGGCGTGAGTGCTACGGGGCCCGCCCTCCGGCGCCGCGGCGGGCGCCGTACCCAGCGCGGCGGCCGGGCGGCGGGCCGCCCCCGTCCCGTACCCCAGGAGGCACCGTGAGCGAACCGTCCGACGAGGCCCGCGCCGCGGCGCAGCGCGCACTGGCCGCCGAGCACGCCGCCGTCTACGGCTACGGCGTCGTCGGCGCCCGCGCCGGCGGCCTGGCCGACCAGGCACGCGCCGGCTACGACGCCCACCGCGCCCGCCGCGACGCCCTCAGCCGCGTCGTCAGCGACCTCGGCGACCGGCCGCAGCCCGCCGCCGCCGCGTACGCGCTGCCGTTCGAGGTGCCGGACGAGGCCGCCGCCGTACGGCTGGCGACCGAGCTGGAGGACCGGATCGCGGGCAGCTACGCCGACCTCGTCCGCGCCGCGGAGGGCGAGCTGCGCCGCGACGCGGCGGCCGCACTGCGCGAGGCGGCGGTCCGGGCGGCACGCTGGCGCGGCGGGAGCGTAGCCTTCCCTGGGCTGGCCGAACGCACGCCCGACACCGCACCCGCGGGCCGGCAGGAGGGCGCCGGCCGCGAGGACTGACCCGCCCGCCCGGCCCGACCCAGCAAGAGGACACCGCCCGCATGGCATCTGCACCGCAGTACAGGGCCGAGCCGCCGGAGCGCCTGGTGCGCCACGTCTCCGCCCACGGCGACCCGGGCCGCGCCTGGCTCGCGGGGCTGTCCGGGCTGGTGGAGGGGCTCCTGCGGCGCTGGGAGCTGGTCCCGGAGCGGGTGCACGCGCCGGGCGGCAGGACCAGCGTCCTCGTCCTCGTACGGCAGGAGGACGGCACTCCGGCGGCGCTCAAGGTCGCGTACGAGCCGGAGCGGATCGCGGCCGAGCAGCGCGCGCTGGAACACTGGAACGGCGTCGGCGCCGTGCGGCTGCTGCGCGCGGAGGCCGCCTCGGGGGCACTGCTGCTGGAACGGCTCCAGGCGGACGTCAGCCTCCGTTCGCTGGCGGAGGCGAAGGCGCAGTTGGAGGCGGCGGCGACACTGCAGCGGCTGTGGACCGTGCCGCCCCCGGACCACCCGCTGCCGACCGTGGCCGAGCACACCGGGCGGCTCGCGGACCGGCTGCGCGCGCTGCGCACCGAGCCGTACGCGGAGCTGGTCGACGCGGCGCTGGACCGGCGCGAGGCGCTGCTCGGCGACCGGGCGGCGGCGGGGCCCGACGTGCTGCTGCACGGGGACTACCACCAGGGGCACGTGCTGGCCGCCGAGCGGATGCCGTGGCTCGCGGTGGGGCCGCGGCCGCTGGTGGGCGAGCGGGCGTACGACCTGGCCTGGCCGGCGCGGGACCGCGTCGACACCCTGGTGGCCGCGCCGGGCGCGGCTGCGGCGACCCGGCGGCGGCTGACGAAGCTGGCGGACGCGCTGGACGTCGACCGCGACCGGCTGCGGGGCTGGACGCTGTTCCGCTGCGTCGCGACGGGCGTGACGGCCCTGGCCCGCGGCGACCGCAACGGCGGCGAACTGCACCTGGAGTACGCGGGCTGGCTCTGACCGCCCCGGGCCGCCGGCGGTGGCCGACAGCCGTCCGCGGACGGCCTGTTGGCGTCCTCTGGGCGGCGGGGGCGACGCCCTAGGATGCCCGCATGGATCTGGCCCCGCCCTCACGCACACGGTCCCAGTGGGCCCTGGTCGCCGGGGCTGTCGTGGTCGCGGCCGGGGTGCTGGCCGGGAGCATCGCGTACGTGATGGGCGGTGACGACGACGCCGCCGCCGACGCGCAGGAGGAGGTGCGGGCGTACGTGGCCGCCTGGGCGCGCGGCGACAGCGAGGGGGCCGCGAGCCACACCGACCGGCCCCGGGCCGCCGCCGACCTGCTGGACTCCGTACACCGCGGGCTGGACCCGAAGGACGTGCTCGTCTCCCTCGACGACGCCGAGAAGGGCGGCGACGGCACGTACACCGTGCCGTTCTCCGTCCGGCTCCGGCTGCCGGACTTCGGCACCTGGGAGTACGAGACCCGCGCGGTGGCCCTGCCCCCGTCTCACGGCAAGGGCGACGACGGGGGGACCGGCGGCAACGGGGCGGGCAGTGGCTGGCAGGTGCGCTGGGAGCCCCGGCTCGTGCACCCCGCGCTGCGCCGCCACCAGACCCTCGTCACCACCACCCGGCGCGCCGAGCGCGCCCCGATACTCGCCGCCGACGGCTCAGAACTGGCCGGTGACGCCAGGGTGTGGGCCGTCTCCATCTGGCCCGCGAAGCTGTCGGACCCCGGCCGCGCGTACGCGGCCCTCGCCGACCCCGCGCTCGGCGCGGACCTCGACGTCCCGCGGCTGAAGAAGCACGTGGCCGCCGCGGACCCCGACGAGTCGGTGCCGGTGGTCACGCTGCGGGACGAGGTCTACCGGCAGCAGCGCGACCGGCTGCTGGCCGTTCCCGGGCTGCAGTTCGTCGACTCCCGGCGACCCGTCGCGCACCTGGCCCGCTCCCTGGTCGGCGCCGTCGCGCCGGACTCCGGCAGGGGCGCCTCGGCGCTGCAGGCCCGCTACGACAAGCGGCTGTACGCGGCGCCCGGCGCCGAGGTGGTGATCGCCGACCGGGCGACGGGCGCCCCGGTGCGCACCCTGGCCCGCAAGAAGCCGGGCGCGGGCAAGCCGGTGCGTACGACGATCGACCCGGGTGTGCAGCAGGCCGCGGAGGAGGCGGTCGGCGGGCTCGGCAAGAGCGCCTCGATCGTCGCGATCGACCCCGGTACGGGCCGGGTGCTGGCCGTCGCGGACAGCCCTGACGCCGGCGAGAGCCACGCGCTGACCGGCCGCTTCCCGCCCGGCTCCACCTTCAAGACGGTCACCGCCGCGGCGCTTCTGGAGGGCGGTCTTGCCGCCGGGGACCGGGTGGCCTGCCCGGCGGCGGCGAACGTGGCGGGGCAACGCTTCGAGAACCAGGACGAGTTCGGCCTGCCGCCGGGCGCCACCTTCGCGGAGGCGTTCGCGCAGTCCTGCAACACCGCCTTCGTCGGCCTGCGCGACGAGTTGGACGAGCGGACCCTGACGCGCACCGCCCGCGCCTTCGGCATCGGCGGCACCTGGCAGGTGGGCGCGGCCACCTTCGACGGCAGCGTGCCGGCGGCCGAGAGTGAGAACGACAAGGCGGCGGCGATGATCGGGCAGGGCCGGGTGGAGGCGAGCCCACTGGTGATGGCGTCGGTGGCGGCGACGGTGAAGGACGGCCGGTTCCGCCAGCCGGTGCTGGTGCCGGACGCGGTGGACGAGCCGTACCGGGCGCCGGAGATGCTCGACACGCGCACCTATGAGCAGTTGCGCTCGCTGATGCGCGGCGTCGTCACCGACGGCTCGGGCTCGGCGCTCGCGGGGCTCCCGGGCCGGCCGCACGCCAAGACGGGCACCGCCGAGTTCGGCACCCAGAGCCCTCCGCGCACCCACGCCTGGATGACCGGCTATCTGGAGGGCGCCGACCTCGCGTTCAGCGTGCTCATCGAGGACGGCGGCTCCGGCGGCAAGGACGCGGGCCCGGTCGCCGCCGACTTCCTCCGCGCGGCGGCGCCCGGAAAGGGCGACTCCGGCCGGTAACGCCGCTGCCCGGCCCGGTACCACCCCGAAGGCGACAGTCACCGCCGCCCGTCAGCTCTGCCGGCGCCGCCCGTCGGCTCCGCCGGCTCTCCGCGGCCGGCGCCGCGGCGCTCAGCCCGCCGCCGTCAGCCGTGCCAGCGCCTCGTCCACCGGCAGTTCCTCGCGCTCGCCGGTGCGGCGGTCCTTCAGCTCCACCACGCCGTCGCCCGCGCGCCGCCCGGCGACCAGGATCTGCGGCACTCCGATCAGCTCGGCGTCGGTGAACTTCACGCCGGGCGACACCGACGCCCGGTCGTCCACCAGCACCCGCACGCCCGCCGCGCCCAGCTTCTCCGCCAGCTCCAGCGCCAGCTCCGTCTGCTTGGCCTTGCCCGCCGCGACGATGTGCACGTCCGCCGGGGCCACCTCGCGCGGCCAGCACAGCCCCAGCTCGTCGTGCGTCTGCTCGGCGAGCGCGGCGACGGCCCGGGAGACCCCGATCCCGTACGAACCCATGGTCACCCGCACCGGCTTGCCGTTCTGGCCGAGGACGTCCAGCTCGAAGGCGTCGGCGTACTTGCGGCCGAGCTGGAAGATGTGGCCGATCTCGATGGCCCGGTCCAGCTCGATGCCCGCGCCGCAGCGCGGGCAGGGGTCGCCGGGCTCGACGACGACCACGTCGAGGTACTGGTCGACCTCGAAGTCGCGGCCGCACACCACGTGGCGCGCGTGCGAGTCGGGCTTGTTGGCGCCGGTCACCCACGAGGTGCCCGGGGCGATCCGGGGGTCGGCCAGGTAGCGGAACGCCTTGCCTGCCATGCCCTGCGGGCCGACGTACCCCCGGACCAGGTCGGGGCGGCCGGCGAAGTCCTCGGCGGTGACGACCTCGACCTCGGCCGGGGCCAGGTGCTCGGCGAGCTTGCCCAGGTCCACCTCGCGGTCGCCGGGAACGCCGACCGCGGTGATCTCGCCGTCGACCTTCACCAGCAGGTTCTTCAGCGTCGCGGACGCGGGGATGCCCAGGTGCGCCGCGAGGGTCTCGATCGTCGGGGTGTCGGGGGTGTCCAGCTCCTCGACCGGCGGGTGCCCCTCGACCGGGGAGGGCGCCACCGTCGTCGTCAGCGCCTCGGTGTTCGCGGCGAATCCGCAGGAGGGGCACTGCACATAGGTGTCCTCGCCGGCGGCGGCCGGGGCCAGGAACTCCTCGCTGGCCGAGCCGCCCATGGCGCCGGAGACGGCGGAGACGATCCGGAAGTCGAAGCCGAGCCGCTCGAAGATCCGCTGGTACGCCTCGCGGTGCAGCCCGTAGGCGGCGGCCAGGCCCTCGTCTGAGGTGTCGAAGGAGTACGAGTCCTTCATGTGGAACTCGCGGCCGCGCAGCACGCCGGAGCGGGGCCGCGCCTCGTCCCGGTACTTGATCTGGATCTGGTAGAGGATCACGGGCATGTCCTTGTAGGACGAGCACTGATCCTTGACGACCTGGGCGAACAGCTCCTCGTGCGTGGGACCCAGCACGTAGTCGACGCCCTTGCGGTCCTTGAGGGAGAAGAGCAGGTCGCCGTACTCCTCGGCGCGGCCCGTCGTCTCGTACAGCTCGCGGGGCAGCAGGGCCGGCAGCAGCACCTCCTGGCCGCCGATCGCGTCCATCTCCTCGCGGACGACCCGCGCCACGTTCTCCAGGACCCGCTTGCCGAGCGGCAGCCACGTCCACACCCCGGCGGACGAGCGGCGGACATAGCCCGCGCGGACGAGCAGCTTGTGGCTCGCGGTCTCGGCGTCGGCGGGGTCGTCGCGCAGCGTCTTGAGCATCATCCGGGACATGCGCTGAACGTGGCTGTGCTGGCTCATGCCCCGGACTCTAGCGCCGGACGCGGGCCCGCCGGAAATTCGTCCGCCGAAGCTGTGGACAACTCGCCGGTTGTGGACAACTCAGCGCAGCAGCGGCAGCTCCGCGCCCATCACCACGTACGGGCTGGGGGCGCCGGGGAAGACCACGCGGCGGGCGAGGTCGCGGTAGCCGAGCTGCCGGTACAGGTGGCGTGCGGGGCTCTCGACGTCGATCGCCGAGAGCAGGCTCCTGGGCTCCGCGGCGGAGTCGGTGATCCGCGTGATCAGCTCGCGGCCGATGCCCCGCTGCTGGAACGCGGGGTGCACGTGGAGTTCGGTGATGACGAAGGCGTCGTCGAGCCAGCGGTCCTCGCCGGCAGCGCGCAGATAGGGCTGGACGACCGTGGACCACCAGTACACGCGGTTGTTCGGCATGCCGTAGACGAACCCGGCGAGCCGCCCGGTGGCGGTGGTGGCGCCCAGCGCGCGGGCGCCCGTGTTGGTCAGGTGCCGCAGCACGACATGGCGGCGGACGGCGATCTCGTCGTCGGTGAGCCCGAAGGCGACGGCCTGTACGGCAAGCGCGTCGTCCACGCGGGCGGCGAGGTCGAGAGGGCCGACGACGACGTCATCCATGGCTGCGCACCCTACCCTGCACCCGCGGCCCGCCGGCCCACCCCCTGGCCACGCCCCGCCGCGAGGCCGGAACGCCGCGGAGACGACGCCCGTACGCGGCCCGCACCCGCCCGCGCCGCCGCGGACCCGGCTCTCAGAACAGCACGCTCATGAACGCCCCGACCTCGCGGAAGCCCACCCGGCGATACGCCGCGCGCGCCACCGTGTTGAAGTCGTTCACGTACAGGCTGACCACCGGCGCCACCTCGCGCAGCGCGTACCGCAGGACCGCCGCGAGGCCGATCTCCGACAGCCCGCGCCCGCGGTGCTCCGGCGCCACCCACACGCCCTGGATCTGGCATGCGTGCGCCGTCGCCGCGCCGATCTCCGCCTTGAAGACGACCTCGCCGTCCTCCACGCGCGCGAAGGACCGGCCGCCGCCCACCAGTTCCGCGACCCGGGCCTGGTACAGCAGCCCGCCGTCGCCGGCGAGCGGCGAGATGCCGACCTCCTCGGTGAACATGGCCACGCACGCCGGCATGATCAGGTCCATCTCGTCCTTGCGGATGCGGCGGACCAGCGGGTCCGGCTCGACCTCCGCGGGCATCGAGGTGGTGACCATCAGCGGCTGGCGCGTCCGCACCTCGCGCGCGGGCCCCCAGGCGGGCTCCAGCAGGGACCACAACTCGGCGGTGGGCTCGGCCGGGCCGACGATCGACGAGCAGCGCCGCCCGGCGCGCCGGGCGCGCTCGGCGAAGCCGCGTACCGCCTCGGGGGTGGCGCAGACGGGCACGAGGTTGGCGCCGGCGTAGCAGAGGGACTCCAGCCGCCCGCCCGCGTACCAGCCCCACAGTTCACCGCCGAGCCGCCAGGGGTCGAGCCCCGCGACGGCGACGCGGGAGGCGACGAACGCGTTGGCGACCGGTTCCCGGTCGAGCACGGCGCGGGCGGCGTCGAGCTCCGCGGGCTCCAGCAGCCGGGTGGTGGTGGTCGTCAACACAGCGGCACTGTACCTGTGCGCGCGTCTGCCCGCTTCCTGCGGGTACGCGCCGTGCCCGGCGGTCAGCCGACGGTGACCTCCGGCTCGCCGGCGGCGGCGCCGTCGGCCTCCATCCGGTCGGCGATCTTCATCGCCTCCTCGATCAGCGTCTCGACGATCTTCGACTCGGGGACGGTCTTGATGACCTCTCCCTTGACGAAGATCTGGCCCTTGCCGTTGCCGGAGGCGACGCCGAGGTCGGCCTCGCGGGCCTCGCCCGGGCCGTTGACGACGCAGCCCATGACGGCGACGCGCAGCGGCACCTCCATGCCGTCCAGACCGGCGGTGACCTCGTCGGCGAGCTTGTAGACGTCGACCTGGGCGCGGCCGCAGGAGGGGCAGGAGACGATCTCGAGACGACGCTCGCGCAGCCCGAGGGACTCCAGGATCTGGATGCCGACCTTGACCTCCTCCACCGGTGGGGCGGAGAGGGAGACGCGGATCGTGTCGCCGATGCCCTCGCCGAGCAGCGAACCGAAGGCGACGGCGGACTTGATGGTGCCCTGGAAGGCGGGTCCGGCCTCGGTGACGCCGAGGTGCAGCGGGTAGTCGCACTGGGCGGCGAGCTGCCGGTAGGCGTTGACCATGACGACCGGGTCGTTGTGCTTCACCGAGATCTTGATGTCCGTGAAGCCGTGCTCCTCGAACAGCGAGCACTCCCACAGCGCGGACTCGACCAGCGCCTCCGGGGTGGCCTTGCCGTACTTCGCGAGCAGCCGCCGGTCGAGCGAGCCGGCGTTCACCCCGATACGGATCGGGGTGCCGGCGGCGGAGGCCGCCTGGGCGATCTGCTTGACCTGGTCGTCGAACTTCTTGATGTTGCCCGGGTTCACCCGGACCGCGGCGCAGCCGGCGTCGATCGCGGCGTAGACGTACTTCGGCTGGAAGTGGATGTCCGCGATGACGGGGATCTGCGACTTCCTGGCGATCACGGGCAGCGCGTCGGCGTCGTCCTGCGTGGGGCAGGCCACCCGGACGATCTGGCAGCCGGAGGCGGTCAGCTCGGCGATCTGCTGGAGGGTGGCGCCGATGTCGGAGGTGCGGGTGGTGGTCATCGACTGGACGGAGACCGGTGCCTCGCCGCCGACGGCGACGGACCCGACCTGCAGCGTACGACTCGCCCTGCGCTCGGCCATCTTCAGCGGAACGGACGGCATTCCCAGCGAAACGGCAGTCATCTGGCGGCAACCCCTGTTGTACGGATCATGGCCCCCGCCGATGAGGGCCCGGCTACCGAGATTACGGCACCCGGGCGCCGGGCCCCGCCCGGTGCCGGGGTGGTCACCGGAAGTGTCGATAAACCGGCACCGTACGTTTACCGCACGGTGCGCAGGGCCTGCGACCTGGGCGCACCGTGCGGACCGGTGCAGGCGGCGGCACATGGCGGACAGGCGGCGGGCGGGCGCGTACGACGTGGTCCGCGCCCCGCTCCGCCGCCCGGGTCAGCCCGTGAGCTTCACCGGGTTCACCACGTCCGCCACCAGGACGAGCAGGGTGAAGCAGATGAACACCCCGGCGACCACGTACGCCACCGGCATCAGCTTGGCGACGTCGAAGGGCCCCGGGTCGGGTCGCCGGAAGACCCGCGCGAACGCGCGCCGCACCGACTCCCACAGCGCCCCCGCGATGTGCCCGCCGTCCAGCGGCAGCAGCGGCAGCATGTTGAACAGGAACAGCGACAGATTGAAGCCCGCCACCAGCAGCAGCATCGACGCCACCCGCTGCTCCGGCGGGATGTCGAGGTTCAGCACCTCGCCGCCGACCCGGGCCGCGCCGACGACGCCGACCGGCGAGTCCTCCTTGCGCTCCTCGCCCTGGAACGCCGCGTTCCACAGGTCGGGGACCTTCGACGGCAGCGCGATCAGCGCGTCGAAGCCGTTGACCACCATGTCGCCCATGCGGTCCACGGACTGGCCGAAGTCCTGCTTGACCACGCCGGTGGCGGGGGTGAAGCCGAGGAAGCCGGCCTTCACGTACTCGCCGTCGACGTAGCCGCCGTCGCCGTCGCTCTTGCTGACCGTGTTCTCGGTGAGCGTGGGGTGCAGGTCGACGCGCTTGCCGTCGCGCTCGACGGTGACGGTGGCCGGGCCGATGGTCTCGCGGATACTGCTCTGCAGGGTCTCCCAGTCGCCGACCGGGCGGCCGTTGAACGCCACGATCTCGTCGCCGCGCTCCAGCCCGGCCTTCTTCGCGGGCGCGGCGGGGTCGGCGTCGTTGCACTTGCGGTCCGGGTTCTCGGCGACCGACTCGGCCTTGATCACGCAGTCCGAGACCGAGCCGACGGTCGTGGTCTGGGTCGCGATGCCGAATGTCATCATCACGCCGACGAACACCACGACGGCCAGCACCAGGTTCATGAACGGCCCGGCGAACATCACGACGACCCGCTTCCACGGGGCCCGCGTGTAGAACAGCCGCTTCTCGTCGCCGGGCTCCAACTCCTCGTACGCCGCCTGCCTGGCGTCCTCGATCATCCCGCGGAACGGCGAGGTGGAGCGCTGCTGCACCCGCCCGTCCTCGCCGGGCGGGAACATCCCGATCATGCGGATGTAGCCGCCGAGCGGGATCCACTTGATGCCGTACTCCGTGTCCCCCTTCTTCCGGGAGAACATCGTGGGGCCGAAGCCGACCATGTACTGCGGGACGCGGATGCCGAACATCTTGGCCGTGCTGAGGTGGCCGAACTCGTGCCAGGCGATGGAGACGAGGAGCCCGAAGGCGAAGACGACGATGCCGAGAATCGTCATGAGTGTCGTCATGGGCGCACCTTCGTCATCAGTTGTCGATCGTCACTTGTCGTGCTGGTCGGCAGGCAGCCCGGCCAGCTCCCTGGCCCGGGCGCGCGCCCAGGTCTCGGCTTCGAGGACGTCCGCGACCGTCAGCCGGGTTCCCGGATCGTCCGTGCCGTGTTCCGCGACGACCTGGCTGACCGTGTCCATGATGCCAAGGAACGGGAGCTTGCCGGTGAGGAAGCCGTCGACACACTCCTCGTTCGCCGCGTTGAAGACCGCCGGGGCGGTGCCGCCGAGGGCGCCGACGTGGCAGGCCAGCGGCACGGAGGGGAACGCCTTCTCGTCGAGCGGGAAGAACTCCCAGGTGCCGGCGGCCGACCAGTCGAAGGCGGGCGCGGCCTCCGGCACCCGGTCGGGCCAGCCGAGCGCCAGCGCGATCGGCATCCGCATGTCGGGCGGGCTGGCCTGGGCCAGGGTGGAGCCGTCGGTGAACTCGACCATGGAGTGCACGTAGGACTGCGGGTGGACGACGACCTCGATGCGGTCGAAGGGGACGTCGTAGAGCAGGTGCGCCTCGATGACCTCCAGGCCCTTGTTGACCAGGGTGGAGGAGTTGATGGTGACGACCGGGCCCATGTCCCAGGTGGGGTGCGCGAGGGCCTGCTCCGGGGTGACCTCCGTCAGCTCCTCGCGGGTCCGGCCGCGGAACGGGCCGCCGGAGGCGGTGACGAGCAGCTTGCGCACCTCGCCGCGGGTGCCGCCGAGCAGGGCCTGGTAGAGGGCGGAGTGCTCGGAGTCCACGGGCACGATCTGGCCGTGCCGGGCCACGTCCTTGACCAGCGGACCGCCGACGATCAGGGACTCCTTGTTGGCCAGCGCCAGCATCCGCCCCGCCTTGAGGGCGGCGAGGGTGGGCGCGAGGCCGATGGAGCCGGTGATGCCGTTGAGCACGGTGTGGCACTCGTCGGCGGCGACCTCGGTGGCGGCGTCAGGACCCGCCAGCACCTCGGGCAGCGGCTCCCCGGCCCCGTACCGCGCGGCCAGCGCCTCGCGCAGCTCGCCGGCCTTGTCGGCGCGGGCGACCGCGACGCGGCGTACCCGCAGCTTGTGCGCCTGCTCGGCCAGCAGCTCCACCCGGCCGCCCGCCGCGGACAGGGCGGTGACCCGGAACCGGTCGGGGTTGCGCAGCACGATGTCGATGGCCTGGGTGCCGATGGATCCGGTCGAGCCGAGGATGACGATCTCGCGGGGGCCGTCGTCTGCGGGCGCGGGACGCAGGTGCGGATCGGCGAGCGGAGCAGCAGAGGTCTCGGTCATCGCCCCATTGTGTCGGCTCACACTTGGCGCCGAGCAGATGCCCTATCGATGCCGTCCGCCGTTGGCTCGCCCGTCGCTTCGCCGTCCACTGCCGGGGCGCCGCGGCGGGGGCGGCTGCTGATCACGGCGTACGCGGCGAGCACGACGCAGGCCGGGACGATGACGGTCTCCGGCACGTGCACCAGGGACAGCCCGGTGGCGAGCAGGATGATCGCCAGCACCCAGCGCAGCACGGCGCCGGGGGCGCGGGTGGAGAGCACGGCGCCGACCAGCACGCCGGGAATGGCGCCGAGGAGGAGCACGGCCGCGAGCCCCAGGCTGGCGTCGCCGACGAGGAAGTGGCCGACCGCGGCGGCGGCCACGATGGGGATGGCCTGGACGAGGTCGGTGCCGACGAGGTGGTTGGCCTTGAGCCGGGGGTGCACCAGCATCAGCATCACGATGATCAGCGAGCCGGAGCCGACCGAGGTCATGCCGACGACGAGGCCGCCGACGAGCCCTATGACCAGCGTGGGCACGGGACGTACCGGCACGTGCGCGTCCTCGGTCTCCTCGCCCTGCGCGGCGCGCCGCCGGTCCAGCCACATCCGGGCGAGCATGCCGGTGACGGCGAGCAGCAGCGCCGCGCCGATGACGATCTTCACCCGGCTCTGCAGGTCCTCGCCCTCGCCGAGGAACTGGAGCAGGAAGGCGCCGCAGAACGCGGCCGGGACCCCGGTGGGCAGCAGCCAGCGCACCACGTCCCAGCGGACGGTGCCCGCCTTCTGGTGCACGGCGGCGCCGAAGGGCTTCATGAAGACCGAGGTGGCGAGGTCGCTGCCGATGGCCTGGGTGGGGTTGACACCGAAGACCGTCACCATGATGGGGGTCATGAGGGCGCCGCCGCCCATGCCTGTGAGGCCGACCATGCAGCCCACGAGGGCGCCGGCCACGACCATCGACCACGAAAAGTCCATAGACATGGATACTAGGGATTTCCTATCGGGATGCTAGGGATAGCTTTCTCCGATTTTCACCGACGACCGTGAGCTGCGCCACTCGACAGCCCCGCCTTGACAGGCAACCATTTGGTTGCCAATCTGCCAGCCGAGGT
The DNA here is from genome assembly GCF_002847285.1 of Streptomyces sp. CMB-StM0423. Lineage (NCBI taxonomy): Bacteria > Bacillati > Actinomycetota > Actinomycetes > Kitasatosporales > Streptomycetaceae > Streptomyces > Streptomyces sp. CMB-StM0423. The sequence continues at coordinate 1,919,001 of NZ_CP025407.1, forward strand.
GGTGACCATGGACGACGTCTTCCGGGCGCTCGCCGACGGCAGCCGCAGAGAGCTGCTCGACCGCCTCAACGAGCGGAACGGCCAGACCCTGCGGGAGTTGTGCACGGGACTGGAGATGAGCAGGCAGGCGGTGAGCAAGCACCTGGCGGTGCTGGAGGCCGCCGGCCTGGTCACCGCCGTGCGGCACGGCCGGGAGAAGCTGCACTACCTCAACCCCGTGCCGATCCACGAGGTGGCCGACCGCTGGATCGGCCGGTACGAGCGCGGGCGCCTGACGGCGCTGTCCGCGCTCAAGCAAGCGTTGGAAGGAAATCCCTTGAAGAAGCCCGCGTTCGTCTACACGATCTACATCGAGACCACGGCCGAGAAGCTCTACGAGGCGCTGACGACGCCGGAGTTCCTCAAGCAGTACCACGGCGGCTGGGCGCCCCGCTCCGACTGGCAGGCGGGCTCGACCGTCTACTGGCCGCTGGAGGAGAAGGGCGAGCCCCTGGACCTGGGCCAGCGCGTCCTGGTGGCCGAGCCCGGCAAGCGGCTGGTGTACACGTGGCACACGCTGCAGCCGATGCACCAGGAGATGCTGGGCATGTCGGACGCGGAGTTCGCCGAAGCGAGCAAGGAGCGGTCGCAGGTCGCCTTCGACATCGGGCCGGCCGAGATCCCGAAGCTGGGCGTGAAGCTGATCATCACCCACGACCACTTCGACAGCGCGGAGAGCAGGATGCTGGAGAGCGTCAGCGGCGGCTGGGTCATGCTCGCCTCGCAGCTCAAGTCGATCCTGGAGCGGCAGCCGGCCTGACCGCGGCGCGCGGACGGCCCGCACCGCCGTCCGCGCGACCGCCGTCCGCCGCCCGCCGTCCGCCGTCCGCCGCTAGGTGATCGGCCGGTGCAGGTTCGGCCTCTTCGCCGGGCCCGGCTCGGCCTCGGCGATCCACGGCCCGTCGCCCGACGGGTCGACGATGCCCTCCTCCAGCCAGGTGTACGCGTCGTCCAGCACCTGCCTGACCACCCTTCCGTCCAGGTCGTCGGTGTTCGTCCACAGCCGGCCGAACAGCTCCTCGACCCGGATGCGGGCCTGCCGGCAGAAGGCGTCGGCCAGCTCGTACGCCTCCTTGCCGTGCCCGCCCCGGCCGGGAGCGGCGCGCAGCATCTCGGCCCGTACGCACGCGGCGCTCATCGCGAACAGCTCCGCGCCGATGTCCACCACCCGGCCGAGGAAGCCCTGCTTGGTCTCCATCCGCCCCTGCCAGCGGGACATGCCGTAGAACGTGGAGCGCGCCAGCCGGCGGGCGCCGCGCTCCACGAAGCGCAGGTGGGTGGAGAGGTCGCGGTGCCCGGGCGGGTGGAACTCGCCGTACGTCCGCGGCACCTGCCCCTTGCCCGCGACCAGCTTCGGCAGCCAGCGGGCGTAGAAGCCGCCGGCCCGCGCGCCCGCGCGCGCCTTCTCGGAGAGGTTCTTCTGCGGGTCGATGAGATCCCCGGCGACCTTCAGGTGGGCGTCCACCGCCTCGCGGGCGATGAGCAGGTGCATGATCTCGGTCGAGCCCTCGAAGATCCGGTTGATCCGCAGGTCCCGGACGATCTGCTCGGCCGGGATCGCCTTCTCGCCGCGGGCGGCCAGCGACTCGGCGGTCTCGTAGCCGCGGCCGCCGCGGATCTGGATCAGCTCGTCGGCCATGAGGCTGGCCATCTCCGAGCCGTAGAGCTTGGCGAGGGCGGCCTCGATACGGATGTCGTTGCGGTTCTCGTCGGCCATCTGGGACGACAGGTCGAGCACCGCCTCCAGCGCGAACGTCGTCGCCGCGATGAAGGAGATCTTCGAGCCGACGGCCTCGTGCTTGGCGACCGGCCGGCCCCACTGCTCGCGGGCGCCGCCCCAGCCGCGGGCGATCTTCAGGCACCACTTGCCGGCGCCGACGCACAGGGCGGGCAGCGAGAGCCGCCCGGTGTTGAGCGTGGTCAGCGCGATCTTCAGGCCCGCGCCCTCGGGGCCGATGCGGTTGGCGGCGGGGACCCGCACCTGGTGGAAGCGGGTGACGCCGTTTTCGATGCCCCGCAGGCCCATGAACTGGTTGCGGTTCTCCACCGTGACGCCCTCGGAGGCGGCCTCGACGACGAACGCCGTGATGCCGCCCCGGTGCCCTTCGGACTTGGGTACCCGCGCCATGACCACGAGGAGGTCGGCGACGACGCCGTTGGTGGTCCAGAGCTTGACCCCGTCGAGCAGGTAGCCGGCGTCGGGCCCGTCCCCGTCGGGGACGGCGGTGGTCGCCAGCCGGGCCGGGTCAGAGCCGACGTCGGGCTCGGTGAGCAGGAAGGCGGAGATGTCGGTACGGGCGCACCGGGGCAGGAACTCCTCCTTCTGCTCCTCGGTGCCGAAGATCTTCAGCGGCTGCGGCACGCCGATCGACTGGTGCGCCGAGAGCAGCGCGCCGACGGCGGGGCTCGCGGTGCCGACGAGGGCGAGGGACTTGTTGTAGTAGACCTGCGTGAGGCCGAGACCGCCGTACTTCCGGTCGATCTTCATGCCGAAGGCGCCGATCTCCTTCAGCCCGCGCACGGTCTCGTCGGGGATCTGCGCGTCGCGCTCGATCACGGCCCCGTCGATGCTCGTCTCGCAGAAGTCGCGCAGCCGGGAGAGGAACTCCTCGCCGCGCGCCACGTCCTCGGCGGCGGGCTCGGGGTGGGGGTGGATGAGGTCGAGGCGGAAGCGGCCGAGGAACAGCTCCTTGGCGAAGCTGGGTTTGCGCCAGTCCTGCTCCCGAGCGGCCTCGGCGACCTCCCTGGCTTCCTTCTCGGAGACGGACGGCCGTGTGGATGGTGCGGTCATGAGGAGACTCACCTCACCGCTGAGTAGGGGTTACCAGCCAGTGCTACTTGTGCGTATGTACCCGATTCGGCCGGGCGGCACCACCCCGCGCGCGCCAATCGGGTGCCCCGCACCCCGCCGCACGCCCCCACGCCCCCGTCCCAGACCTCTCCGCGGATCTCCCCCGGGCCTCTCACCGGCCTCTCCGCGGCCCTCCCCCGCCCTCTCCCCGCACGCCCGCCCAAGGGTAGGCTGCCCCACCGACAAGATCACCCGGGCGGCGGCCGGGCCCGGCGCACGCCCCCGCGTCCCGCGCCTGTACGGCCCCCGACCCCGTACCCTCGGCCTCGGCGACCCGTGCGGGCACCGGCGGGCCGCGGGACCGCACCCCCGGCGCCGCACCCCCGCGCCGCCCCACCCTTCCGTCGCGTAGCGCCGCACCCGCGGAGTGCTACGCGCCGGACAACGCACCCTGCCCCGCCGACCGCCTACGGTGGGCAGCAGAGGTACTTGCACTCTCCGGAGGGACTCTGCCGTGACTTCCACACAAGCGTTCTGGCTCGCCGGCCGGCAGGCGACCGGCGAGGACACCCTAGACGTCACCTCGCCCTGGGACGGCCGCAAGGTCGGCACGGTGAGCATTCCCACCGACGCCCAGATCGAGGAGGCCGTCGCCGCCGCGCACGCGGCGAAGGACGAGCTGGCCGCCACCCCCGCGCACGTGCGCGCCGCGGCGCTCGACCATGTGACCAAGCAGATCGCCGCGCGCGCCGAGGAGATCGCGCGGCTGATCTCCGCCGAGAACGGCAAGCCGCTGAAGTGGGCCCGCGGCGAGGTCGGCCGCGCCGTGTCCACGTTCCGCTTCGCCACCGAGGAGGCCCGCAGGTGGGGCAGCGGCGACGGCCAGCGGCTCGACACCGACCCGGGCGGGGCCGGCCGGCTGGCCTTCACCCGGCGCTTCCCGTACGGCCCGGTCCTCGGCATCGCGCCGTTCAACTTCCCGCTGAACCTGTGCGCCCACAAGGTCGCCCCGGCCCTGGCCGTCGGCGCCCCGATCATCCTCAAGCCCGCCCCCGCCACCCCGCTGTCCGGGCTGCTGATCGGCGAGCTGCTGGCGGAGACCGACCTGCCGGCCGGTAGCTGGAGCGTGCTGCCGGTGCCGAACGACCGGATGCCCGCCCTCACCCAGGACGAGCGGCTGCCGATCATCTCCTTCACCGGCTCGGACAAGGTCGGCTACGACATCCTCAACTCCGTCCCGGGCAAGCGCGTCACCCTGGAGCTGGGCGGCAACGGCGCCGCCGTCGTCCTGGGCGACTACTCCTCGGAGGCCGACCTCGACCACGCCGCGCAGCGGATCGGCACGTTCGCCAACTACCAGGCGGGCCAGTCGTGCATCTCCGTCCAGCGCGTGATCGCCGACGCCTCGGTCTACGACCGCCTGGTGCCCAAGGTCGTCGCGGCCGTCGAGGCGCAGGTGACCGGTGACCCGGCGGACGAGGGTACCGATGTCGGCCCGATGGTCAGCGAGGCCGCGGCCCAGCGGCTGGAGTCGTGGGTCGACGAGGCCGTCGGTGCCGGTGCCCGGCTGCTGACGGGCGGCAAGCGGGACGGTGCGTCGTACGCGCCCACGGTGCTGACGGACGTGCCGGGCGGCGTGCGGATCTCCCACGAGGAGGCGTTCGGCCCGGTCGTGACGGTGCAGCGGGCGGACGACGAGGATGCCGCGTTCGCGGCGGTCAACAACTCGAAGTACGGGCTCCAGGCGGGCGTGTTCACGCACGACGTGCAGAGCGCCTTCCGGGCGCAGCGGAAGCTGGAGGTCGGCGGCGTGATCGTCGGCGACGTCCCGTCGTACCGCGCGGACCAGATGCCGTACGGGGGCGTGAAGCGCTCCGGCGTGGGGCGCGAGGGCGTGCGGTACGCGATGGAGGACTACACGTACGAGAAGGTCATGGTCTTCACGGGGCTCGACGCGCTCTGACGACGGCCGCACCGGCGCACGGGACCCCCGGGATCATCCCGGGGGTCCTCGCATGTCCGCCCGCCCCGGAAGACGGCCGTGAATCGCCCGTGGCAGGCCCCTGACAACCCAGCCCCCGCCCTCTAGGGTGCTCGGCGACCCGCCGATTCCCAGGCACCCAGGGGGGATTCACCACATGAGACGCATACGCGCCTGGCGGCCCGCGGGCGTGGCCGCCGTCCTGCTCTCGCTCACCGCGACGCTCGTCTCCGGCGCCACCGCCGCCGAGCCGCAGGCGCGGGAACCCGCCGCACCCGCCGCCGCGGCACCGGCCGCCGCCGCCGCGAAGCCCGTCATCAACGGCCCCGTCTTCAACGACCCGCTCGGCTCGGCCGCCCAGCGCGGAGCCGTCTTCACCCAGCTCATCGCGCTCATCGACGCCACCCCCGCCGGCCAGACCATCCGCGGCTCGATGTTCGAGCTGGAGGACGCGGCCGTCGCCGACGCCCTCATAGCCGCCCGGCGCCGCGGCGTGGCAGTCAGGCTGATCGTCGACGACAACACCCGCGACAAGGGCAGCGCCGCCTGGACCTCGCTCCGCGGCGCGCTGGGCACGGACGACACGAAGGCGTCGTGGATCGTCGTCTGCGACGACCGGTTCGAGGACCCGGGCAAGGACAACGTGCAGCGCGGCTGCCTCCCGGTCCCGCCGCCGGGGCCCGCGTACAACCACAACAAGTTCTTCGTCTTCACCCGGGTCGGCCCCTTCGACGACGGGACCTCCTACGACAAGGTCGTCTTCCAGTCGTCCTCCAACCTCAACGACTGGTACAAGAACGAGTCGTACAACGACGCCGTGACCTTCGCCGACGCCACCGTCCACGACGGCTACGCGAAGTTCCACGAGGACCAGCGCCGGCTGCGCCACTCGGCGGCCGGCGACAGCACGTACTACTGGTCCACGCCCACCGGCTCCCCTTACCGCGCGTTCTTCTTCCCCCGCGGCGACGCGAACTACGGCAACCCGGCCACCGACACCGTCGTCAACGCCCTCGACGGGGTGGCGTGCGCGTACACCGGCACGGACGGCAAGCGGCACCAGACCGACATCCGCGTCGCCATGTTCCAGTTCCTCGGCTCCCGCAAGCAGGTGGCCCAGAAGCTGGCGCAGAAGCGCGCGCAGGGCTGCTGGGTCGACGTCGTCTACAGCGAGGGCGACTCGACGGTCGAGGGCATCCTCGACGCGGCGGGCATCCAGCGCCAGTTCTGCAACTTTCCCAACGGCCCGGGTATCGACGTGCGGACGCACACGAAGTTCTGGCTGCTGGACGGCGACTACAACGGCAGCATCACACCGCGCGTCTACACGGGCAGCCACAACTGGACCGGATCCGGGCTCCGTTCCGCGGACGAGGCGATGGTACGGATCACGAGCGCGGACCATCACGCGAAGTACCTGTCGTACTTCTACAAGATCCGCGACACCTGCAAGGCCCGTACGCCGTGACTCCCCCGCCGCTCCGCCCGCCGGCAGCGGCGGGGCGGCGGACCCCGGCTACGCCTTGAGGGCCAGCCACAGCTCCATCCGCGTGTCCGGGTCGTCCAGCGAGCGCCCGAGGATCTCCTCGACCCGCCGCATCCGGTAGCGCAGCGTGTGCCGGTGCACCCCGAGGTCGGCCGCCGCCGCGTCCCACTGCCCGTGCCGCGACAGCCACGCCCGCAGCGAGGCGACGAGATCGCCGCGGCCCCGCTCGTCGTGCTCGCGCAGCGCCCGCAGCGTGCCGTCCGCGAACGCCTGCACCGCGTCGTCCGCCAGCAGGTCCACCACCGAGCCCGCCGTCACCTCCTCGTGCTCCACCAGCACCCGCCCGCGCCGCCGCGCCACCGACAGCGCCTGCTCGGCCTGCTTGTACGCCACCGTCACCACCGCGGGACCCGCCGGCGCCGACACCCCGGCGACCAGCGGCAGCGTCCCCTGCCCTGCGCCGGACCCGCGGACCTGCCCCACGGCACCCGGGTGCGCGGCCTCGACCCGCCCGGCGTGCTGCGCCGCCGCCTCCGCGACCGCGCCGCCGTCCGTGGCCAGGACCACCAGCCGGCCGGCGTCGGGCACCGCGAGGAACGCCTCGCCCGACCCGGCCGCCGCTGCGTCCAGCGCGTCGGCCAGCTCCCCCAGCGCCTCCGGCAGCGGCTCCGGCTCGCCCTCCCCCACCGGCGCCACCGGCGCGGCGGCCTCGGCGACGAGGAGGCGTACGGGCGCGTCCAGCAGCCCCCCGTACAGCGGCCCGGCGACGGACCGCGCGTGGTCGGGCTGGCCGGCGAGCAGCAGCCGCAGCACGGCGGTGCCGAGCCGCTGCTCGGCGGCGGAGAAGGCGCTGGAGCGCTCGGTGACGAGGGTGAGCAGGGAGACGGCGGCGTGCACGGCGTAGCGCTCGGCGGGGGCCAGCTTGCCGTCGGTCCCGACGGCCAGAACGCCGCAGCAGCGGCGGCCGGAGCCGAGGGACTGCAGCTCGACGCGGTCCTCGGCGGGTCCCGCGGCGGGCAGCGGGGGGCGGCCGGGGGCGGCGTCGGCCCGGCGGGGAGCACCGCCGGCCGCGGCCTCGGGCGCCGCTCCTGCGGCCCCGTCCGCTGCCGCCCTGCCTGCCGACGTCCCTTCCGCCGACGTCCCTTCCGCCGACGCCCCTGCCGCTACGCCGGCGCCGTCACCCGTGCCCGCCGCCCCGGCCGGCTCCGCGCCTTCCGCCTCCTCTGCCCGTACGCCCGCCACCACCGCGCTCGCCGGCGCCGGCCGCCGGCGCAGCCGCGCCACGTCGCCCTTCAGCCCCTCCGCCCGCGCCGCCGCCCCGGCCGGGGAGACCGCGAGCACCTCGCCCGCCGTGTCGTAGAGCGCCGCCCAGCCGTGGACGTGCGCCGCGAGCCGGCTGACGACCGTCGCCGGGCCCTCCGCGCCCAGCGCCGCCCGGGTCAGGTCGCGCTGCGCCTCGAAACCGCGGGTCAGCGACCGGTACTGGTCGGCGGCGATGGCCGCGGAGACCACTTTGGAGATGGCGATGAACGGCACCGTGCGCGGCACCTCCAGCAGCGGCACCCGCGCCTCCCGGGCCGCCGCGAGCAGCGCCTCCGGCACCGTCTCGACGTTCACGCCGACCCCGAAGCCCACCCCGACCACCCCGGCGTCCGCGAGCCGCCGCATGTAGCGGCGCATGGCGTCGGCGTCCTCGACGTCGAGCTTGAGCGCGGTGGTCAGGATCAGCTCGCCGCCTTCGAGATACGGCACGGGGTCTATCAACTCGCTGGTCTGCGCCCAGCGCACGGCCACGTCCAGCTCGTCCGCGCCGGTGAGGACGGAGAGCTTGAGGGTGGGATGGCGGACGAGCGAGGCGAGCGTGGGCATGGCACCTTCTGGCTGCTGCGGCGGCCGGGGCCGCCGTGCTGTTCGTGACTGTCTGCGCGACCGCCCCGGCCGGGCCGGGCCGCTGCGTACGCGACCGGCCCCGACCGCCCCCGTCCGGCCCCGGCGGGCCTGCGGGCCCTCCGGAGTCCGGCGATCCGCACCGTCCTCCGACCGTCGCGGAGGTCTCCGACCGCTTTCAGACTGTCGCTGTGTCTTACGCCGCTCCGTATGAACGGCTCTTGCCATTGTGCCTCAGTGGTGCAAGTCGACCAGCACCGGAGGCGTCCGCTCGCCGTCCACGGTCGTCACGGAGAGCACCGCGTGCCCGGGCGGCAGCGTGTTCGCCAGCTCCGAGGCCGACCAGCGCTCCCGCTCCACGGTGCGCACCGTCACCGAGCGGCTCATGGCTTTCGTACCCGTGAAGACCTGCCGTACCCACCTCAGCAGCTTCCGGATGAGCCCGCCGGAGACATCCGGGACGTGTGTGACATCCTCCGCCTCCACCCACTCCGCGCCCCACGCCTCCGCGAAGTGCCGGCCGTCCCAGGTGCTGACGCCGGTCAGCGCCATCCGGCAGCCGACCGCGGCCAGCAGCGGCCCGCGCACCGGCTCGGCGACGTCGTCGAGCCCGCGCAGCCCGAGCACCACGCCGGCGTGCGCGGCGCGCAGCCTCCCGATGGCCCGTACGGACTCGGGGCTGGCGGTGCGGGCGGCGTCGTCGAGGACGAGGGCGGCGAAGAGGGAGCGGTCGGAGCGGGCCGGGGCGGCGGCGGTGAACTGGGCGAGGAGCAGCCGGGCCAGCACCCGGGACGCCTCGGCGTGCGTACGCTCCGGCAGCACGATCCGTACCCGCATCGGGTGCTCCAGCGCTCGCATGGAGAACTGGCGGCCGCGGCCGCGGGTGTCGAAGAACCGGGCGAAGACCGGGCGGTCGAGCACGGCGAGCCGGCCGGCGAGGAGGGCGCCGACGTCGCCGGGGCGGGAGAGCTGGCGCTCGCGCGCGTCGAGCTCGCGGAGGGCGGCGCCGGCGCGGTCGGCGGCGAAGGGGTCGGCACCGCCCTCGGGCGTGCCCTCGGCGACGGCGGCGCAGTCGCGCCGCAGGGCGGCGAGGGCGGCGCGGTCGCCGTCGAGGAGGCCGCGCAGCTCGGCGACGCCGGGGAAGGTGCCGTACGCCGACTGGTAGGCGCCGATGAGCTGGCCGAGGGCGGTGACGGCGGGCCGCGCGTGCGCCCAGTCGGCCTCGTCGCCGCCAAGGAGGGCCTCGGCGAGCAGGGCGGCGGCCTCGTCGGGGTCGGCGGTGCCGCCGTAGAGGTCGAGGTCGTGGGGGGAGGAGGGATCGGCGATGCGGATGACGACGTCGTACGCGTCGTCGTCGCCGAGCGGGGCGCCGGCCGCCCCGACCACGACGACGGCGGCCTGGCCGGCGAGCGCCTGGAGGCAGAGCAGCTCGGCGACGGGTCCGGTGACGCGGTCGCTGACCACGTTGCCGGCGGGGCCGACGGCGAGTAATCCGGTGCCGAGGAGGGCGGGTTCGAGGGCGATGCCGCCGCCGCGGTAGGCGTAGGGGTTGCGCTTGTCGTCGGGGGCGGCGCCGATGCGGACCTGGCCGGTGACGAGGTCGTGCCGGTAGGCGCGGCGGCCGATGTCGCGGAGGCCGGAGGGGTGCGGGCAGGCGGCGGGGCCGTCGCGCCGTACGGAGTCGGCGAAGGCGCGGAGCCGCTCGGGCCGGGCCCGTACGGACTCCCAGGCCCGCGCTATCCGCGCCAGATCGACGTCGTTCATCCCCCCACCCCGAGCGGCCCCCCCGAGCACCTCGGCCTCCCCCACCAACCCGGCAGCCCGCAACTCGGGCCACGCCACGGGATCGGCGTCCTCGGCGTCCTCGGCGTCGGGCTTCTCGGCGGCATCCTCCTCCAGCGGTACGCCCCGCCACTTGGCCGTCAGCACCTCGCGCCACTTCCCGAGGCGGCTGAGGGGGTAGAGCAGGGCTGCGAGCACGATCCCGTACACGAGGTACACGAAGACGGCGCTGAGATACTTGTTCCAGTCCTCGGACCACGACAGGGGCAGGATTCCGAAGGCCGCGCCCATCACGGGCACCACCTCGGACAGCACGAGAAGCACCACGGCGAACCCGGCCACACCGGTCAGCGCGGCCTCCATGGCCGCACCGCGCGCCACGGCGTACCGCTGGTAGAGCTCCTGCCAGCCGCCGGCCCGGCCGCAGGCGTACGCGATGCCCGCGAACACCAGCGTGTCGTACAGGTCCCTGGCGACCGACGCCGCGCGCTTGTCCCGCCGGCCGCCCTCGCCCTCCCACCAACTGTCCGGCGTGAACCAGTCCAGCGGCGCGTCCAGCATCCCAAAGAGGAAGACGCCGTTGCGGTAGAAGGACCAGGCGATCAGCCCGATGAGCACCGACAGCGCGGCTGCGCCGAAGAGTTGGCGGTCGGAGAGGCGGTCGGGCTCCTCGGGCGGGCGCGCCACGTGCCCGTAGCGCCAGACGCCCGGCGCGGCGTCGGGGCGGCTCTCCCGCATCCACTCCAGGAAGGGGGCACCCGGGTCGCTCACCGCCCCGTACCCCGGCCCGGTCCCGTAGCCCTGTCCCGGGGCCGCCTTCGGCCGTTCCGGGCGCTGCGGAGGCACGGACGGCATCGGCGGCGGCAATCCCGGCCGGCCCCTTCCGTCGGGCCTCGCCTGCCGCGGCCCGCGTCGGCCGTCCTCGCCCATGTTCCGCTCTTCCTTCCGCTGGTCCGGCCCCCGTTACGGGGCCGGCCCCGACCTTGCGTGGCTGCGCCCAGTCCGCCGCCGGGCGGCAACTCGGCGCCGTTCCGCCCAACTTAGCGCGTGCCGCCCACCGACCCGGTGCCCGTCCGGGGCGCGCGTCAACCGCCCCCGCATGATCACGCGCACCCCCGGAGTCACATATCCGCGCCCCGCATCGTCCTGAGGGCATGAGAAACACCACCTCCGGGGCACCACGCCCGTCGACCGCCCAGGCCAGCTCGCAAGGGAGGCGGTGAGCGTGCCGCACGACGACGATCTCGCCCGGGCCTTCGAGCACGAGCGGCCCCGGCTGCTGCGGGTCGCGTACTCCACCACCGGTTCCCTCGCCGAGGCCGAGGACTGCGTGCAGGAGTCGTGGCTGCGGCTGCGCCGCGTGCCCGATCCGGGTGCGATACGCGACCTGCGCGGCTGGCTCACCACCGTCGTCGGCCGGCTCGCGCTCGACGCGCTCGGCAGCGCCCGCTCCCGGCGCGAGCGGTACGTGGGCACCTGGCTGCCCGAGCCGCTCGTGGAGCCGGCCGTGGCGGTCGCCCCGGCCGGCTCGGCCGACCCGGCGGAGCAGGTGACGCTCGACGAGTCGGTGAGCATGGCCCTGCTCGTCGTGCTGGACGAGTTGTCGCCCGCGCAGCGCACCGCCTTCCTCCTCCACGACGTCTTCGGCCTGCCCTTCACCCAGGTCGCCGAGGTCGTCGGCCGCACCCCCGCCGCCGTGCGCCAACTCGCCTCCCGCGCCCGGCGGCACGTCGAGCAGAGCCGCCCGCACGAGCCCGCGCCGCGTGCGGAGCAGTGGCGGCTGGTGCGGGCGTTCGCCGCCGCCTGCCAGGAGGGCGATCTGGAGGGGCTGGTGCGGCTGCTCGATCCGGAGGTGGCGTGGCGCGGGGACGGCGGCGGGCTGGTCCCGTCGCTGCCGGGGGTGGTGCGGGGCGCGGAGCAGGTGGCGCGCGGGCTGGTCGCGTTCGGCCGCGGGCCGCTGCCGCCCGGCACGATGCGCGTGGTCACCGTCAACGGGGCCGCGGGGCTGGTGCTGTACGGGCCGGAGGGGGAGGTGTCGGTGGCGGCGTTCACCGTGAACGGGGGGCGGATCACGTCGATCGGCGTGCAGCGCAATCCGGAGAAGCTGACGTCGGTCCGCTTCCCGCAGGCGTAAGGCGGAGGCCGCGGGGCCGGGCGTGGGTCCGTACGCCGTACGCCGGTGCCCCCGCCCGTACGCCGTACGCCCGCCTCCGCCGTACGCCCGCGCCCTCCCCGCCCGCCACCCCCGCGTTTCCGCAGCTCATCCGCCCCCTGTCCACCGTGGACAAAGCGACACGGCAGACCGCTCCCCCGCGTAGCATGCCCCCGCCCGGCGCCCGGCCCTAGCCTGCGAGGGAGACCATCGTCGTCCGGACCCGGAGGAGATCCCCCATGACCAGCGCTTCCGCCACCGCAGGCGCCGCGCTCCCCCAGGAGCGGCGGCTTGTCACCCCCATCCCGGGGCCGAAGTCCCAGGAGCTGATGGCGCGCAAGAACGGCGCCGTGGCGCAGGGCGTGGGCACGGTGATGCCCGTCTTCGCCGCCCGTGCCGCCGGCGGCGTCGTCGAGGACGTCGACGGCAACCGGCTCATCGACTTCGGCGCCGGCATCGCCGTCACCTCCGTCGGCAACAGCGCCGAGGCCGTCGTCCGCCGCGCCTCCGCGCAGTTGGCCGACTTCACGCACACCTGCATGATGGTCACGCCGTACGAGGGCTACGTGGAGGTCTGCGAGCAGCTCGCCGAGCTGACCCCCGGGGACCACGCCAAGAAGTCGGCGCTCTTCAACTCCGGCGCCGAGGCCGTGGAGAACGCCGTCAAGATCGCCCGTTCGTACACCGGCCGCCAGGCCGTCGTCGTCTTCGACCACGGCTACCACGGGCGGACGAACCTCACCATGGCGCTCACCGCCAAGGACATGCCGTACAAGCACGGCTTCGGCCCCTTCGCGCCGGAGATCTACCGCGTGCCCGTCGCCTACCCCTACCGCTGGCTGACCGGCCCCGAGAACTGCGCCGAGGAAGCCGCGGCGCAGGCCGTCGACCTGATCACCAAGCAGGTCGGCGCGGAGAACGTGGCGGCGATCGTCATCGAGCCGATCCTCGGCGAGGGCGGCTTCATCGTGCCGGCGCCCGGCTTCCTGCCGCGGATCGCGCAGTTCGCGAAGGACAACGGCATCGTCTTCGTCGCGGACGAGATCCAGTCCGGCTTCTGCCGTACGGGCCAGTGGTTCGCCTCCGAGGCGGAGGGCGTCGTCCCCGACCTGATCACCACCGCCAAGGGCATCGCCGGCGGGCTGCCGCTGGCCGCGGTCACCGGCCGCGCGGAGATGATGGACGCCCCGCACGTCGGCGGCCTCGGCGGCACGTACGGCGGCAACCCGGTGGCGTGCGCCGCCGCGCTCGGCGCCATCGAGACGATGCGAGAGCTGGACCTGAACGCGAGGGCCCGGCGCATCGAGGAGATCATGAAGAGCCGGCTGATCGAGCTGCAGGGCAAGTACGACGCCATCGGCGAGGTCCGCGGGCGGGGTGCGATGCTGGCCATCGAGCTGGTCAAGCCGGGGACGAAGGACCCCGACCCGCAGCTCACGGCGGCGCTGGCCAAGGCGTGCCACACGGAGGGGCTGCTGGTGCTGACCACCGGGACGTACGGGAATGTGATGCGCTTCCTGCCGCCGCTGGTGATCGGCGAGGACCTGCTGGCCGAGGGGCTGGACATTCTGGAAGGGGCGCTCTCGCGGAACACGTGAGGCAGGCGGTACGGGCACGGCGCACCCCGCGCCGGTCGGCGGCGCGAGGTGCGGAACGGGCACAGGAGCCGGCACAGGAGCAGGAGCCGGGGCAGGCGCCGCCGCTACGGCGGCGGGCGGTCGCGGCGTGGGCCGTCCTCGGCTGCGCCGTGCTGTACGGGCTGCTGGCCTGGCAGGTCGCGGTGGACGGGCCGGTGCGCGAGCTGGACGAGCGCACCGGCCCCGCGCTGTCGCGGCACGCCCCGCCGGGCGCGGAGCTGCTGGCCGACCTGGGCGGGGTGTGGGTGGCGCTGCCGGTGCTGGTGGCGGCGATGCTGTACGCGGTGTGGCGTACGCCGGTACGCGCCGGGGCGGCGCCCGGCGGCGCGGAACGTACCGCGACCGCCCCCGCGCACCGCGGCGCCCTTCGCCCCCTTCACTCCTCCCGCCGTCTTCACCCCCTTCGTCTCCTGTACCCCCTTCTCCACCGCGTCCCGGCCGCCGTCCGGGTCCCGCTGCTCGCCGGGGCCGCCGCCCTCGCCGTGCTGCCGGCCGTCGTCCTGCCGCTGAAGTCCGCGCAGGCCCGGCCCGGCCCCAAGGGCCCGCTCGCCGACGACTACGCCGGGTTCTTCCCTTCCGGCCACTCGACCACCGCCGCCGTCGCGTACGGCGGCGTCGTGCTGCTCCTGCTGCCGCTGCTCCGCTCCCGCGCCGCCCGGCGGCTGCTGGTGGCCGCGGCGGGGGCGGTGGTGCTCGGGGTCGGGGCGGGGCTGGTGTGGCGGGAGTACCACTGGCCGCTGGACGTGCTGGCGGGGTGGTGCGTGGCGGGGGTGCTGCTCGCCGGCTGCTGGTACGGAGCCGCCCGGCTCACGGCGTACGCCGCGGGTCGCGTCATTCCCCACCGGCCGGACCACCCCCGAGGTCCGCAGGACCCGCAGCACCCGTAGGACCGCCCGGGCCGTCCGCGAGGTGCGCCGCGGCCTCGTGCATCGCCAGCTCCAGCACCACCGGATCCGTCAGCCACCCGCTGCCGTCCGGCGGCACCAGCCACCGCACCGCGCCGGTCGACCGCCCCGGGTAGGGCACCACGATCCACGTCCCCCGCCCCGCGCTCCGTACGCCCGTACCGACCCACCGCGCCGCCGTCCCCGGCGGCACGAAGAACCCGAGCCGCGCGTCCGTCACGTCCGCGAGCACCGGGCCCGGCCTGCCGGTGATCCGGGCGACCACGTCGAGCGTCGGCCGCCCCAGCTCCCCCGGCAGGATCAGTACGTCCCACAGCCGCCCGGCGGGGAGCAGCGACACCCCCAGCGGGTTGCGCTCCCACTCCCACCTGCACGTCTCGGGTTCGGGCGCCGCCGAGACCAGCCACTCCACCGCGGATTTCGCCCCCGCACCAGTCATCTGGCTCACCCCTCGTCTCCCCTCGCACCGGCCCTGCTAGACCGGCTGTCAATTGGAGAGAGGGGCCAGGGCCGCAGCTCTTATGCGGCTTTGCGGAAATGGCCGGAGTGGTGTGGATCACAACGCTCGGCAGGGCGCACACCGGAGCGCACTGGGCGTGCGTCAGGCGGGGCGCTCGTCGGTGCGGCCGTCGAGGTCCTTCCACCAGTACGCGTACTCGTACGGCCCTCCCGGCGACACCTCGAACTCGACCTCGCCCGGCCCCTCGTCGAGCACGAAGCGGTATGTGGCCACCACGGCGCGGTCGTCGGCGAGGGTCAGCGGCAGCCCGCTGCCGCTCTCCTGCTCCAGGTTCCCGCCGTCGGAGCCGATGGGGTATGCGGTGACCTCGCTGTTCGCCAGGGTCGCCAGCTCGCCGGTGCGGTTCTCGACCCGGACCCACACGTCCAGGTAGCCGCCCCGGGCCGCCTCCGCGTGGAGGGTCACCTCCAGGCCGTCGTCGTACGCGATGGTCTCGCCGGCCTCGACCGCGCTGTCCGTCTCGGGCGAGACGGGGGCGAAGAAGTCGACCGCGAGGACGACGAGCAGGATGCTCATGCCGATACCGACGACCGCCGCGACACCGCCGAGCCAGATGCCCGACAGCCCGGACCCCCTGTTGCGCGCCTCGCCGCGCCGCACCCGGCGGAGGGTGACGATGCCGAAGCCGACGGCGAGGCCGCCGAGGATGACGGCCAGGGGGCTGAGGAGGAGCGTGAACGAGAGGACGGCGCCGATGACGCCGAGGATCAGCGCCGCGATCCCGGAGCCGTTCCGCAGGCCGGGGGGCGGCACCCAGGCGTAGGGGCCGGGAAGGTAGGGCTTCGGGCCGTAAGGACCGGGGTCGGGGCCCGGTTGCGGCCGCTGCCAGTCGGGCGCGAGGGGCACGGGCGGACCGCCGTCGGGCGAGGGCAGCAGGTCGCTGCCGGGGAGCGCCGGGAGGTCCTTGTGCCCGCCGGCCGCGGAGTCCGCGGGGCCGGCGACCGGACCCCCGGTCACCCCCGCACCCTGGTGCGCACCCGCCCCATCGCCGGCGGACACCTCCGCGCCCGCGGCCGCGCGCGTGTCCGCGTCCCCGCCCGCCTCCGCGCCGCCTCCGGACTCCGACCCGGCGGGCTCACCGGCGGGATCCCCCGTCTCCCGGCCACCCTCCACGCGGAGCGCACCTCGCCCCGCCGCGTCGTCCCGCCGGTCCGTTTCCATGGGCTCAACTGTACGAGCCGCCCGTATCCCGTCGGACCGGTTCACCCGGCGCCGCCGCCCGGCCAGGGCAGCGTCCCCGACCGGTCCGCCATGACCTGCACGCGCTCCCCGTCCCGCCGGTCGGCGGGCTTCTCCTCCTCGTCGTCCCCGGAGAGGATCACGCCCGTCAGCGCCAGCACGATGACCACCGCCGCGACCGCGAACGCCACCGCGCCCGTCGCGATGCCGATGACCGCGTTGCGCCCGGCGACCGCCCCGTCCCGCCGCGCGCGGCTGCGCGCGACCAGGCCGAGCACCAGCGCCGCGGGACCCAGCAGCACGGAGAGGACGATGCCGTAGACCGTGGGCAGGAGCGTGAGGCCGACGATGCCGCAGACCATCGCCTTCGTGCCCAGACCGGCCGGTCCCTGCCGCGCCCCGGCCGCGGCCGGGGCCGGTGGACTGCTCGCCGCCATGTCCGCTCCCTCCGCTGCCCTCGCGCCTCGCGCGCCCGCGCGTTCGCACATGCTACGGAGCCGGGGCGGCGCCGTCAGTCCGTTGGCCTACGATGATGCGATGGCCGATCTCGACTCCTTCATCGCCGGTCTGCCCAAGGCCGAGCTCCATGTCCACCACGTGGGCTCCGCGTCGCCCCGCATCGTCGCCGAACTCGCCGCGCGGCACCCGGACTCCGCGGTGCCCGCGGACGCCGCCGCGCTCGCCGAATTCTTCTCCTTCCGCGACTTCGCCCACTTCATCGAGATCTACCTGTCCGTCGTGGACCTCGTCCGCGACCCCGAAGACGTGCACCTGCTGACGTACGAGATCGCCCGCGACATGGCCCGGCAGCAGATCCGGTACGCGGAGCTGACCGTCACGCCGTACAGCTCCACGAGCCGCGGCATCCCCGACCGCGCCTTCCTCGACGCCCTGGAGGAGGCCCGGCGCAGGGCCGAGGCCGAGCTGGGCGTCGTGCTGCGCTGGTGCTTCGACATCCCCGGCGAGGCGGGGCTCGCGGCGGCCGAGGAGACCGCACGGATCGCCATAGACGTCGGCTGCGAAGGGCTCGTGGCCTTCGGCCTGGGCGGCCCCGAGATCGGCGTGCCGCGCGGGCAGTTCAAGCCCTACTTCGACCGGGCCATAGCGGCCGGGCTGCGCAGCGTCCCGCACGCGGGCGAGACGACCGGGCCGCAGACGGTCTGGGACGCGGTCACCGAACTGCGCGCCGAGCGCATCGGGCACGGCACGAGCGCGGCGCAGGACCCGAAGCTGCTGGCGCACCTCGCGGAGGCGGGGATCGCGCTGGAGGTCTGCCCGACGTCCAACGTCGCGACGAAGGCGGTGGCTTCGCTGGACGAGCACCCGCTGCGCCGAATCGTGGACGCGGGCGTGCTGGTGGCGCTGGGCAGCGACGACCCGCCGATGTTCGGTACGGACCTGAACACGGAGTACGGGGTGGCGGCCCGCCTCCTCGGCCTGGACGAGGCGGGGACGGCGGCGCTGGCGAAGAACTCGGTCACGGCGTCGTTCATGGACCCGGCCGCGAAGGCGGCGCTGACCGCGGAGATCGACGCGTACGTCGCCGCCTGGCCCGCGACCGCCGCCGGCGGCGCCCCCGGGGCCGCGACCCCGACCGCCCCGTGACGGGGGCCGCGCCCGCCGTGCTGGCGGTCGCCCACCGCGGCGATCCGTACGTCGTACGCGAGAACACCCTCGGCTCGCTGCGCTCCGCGGTGGCCGCGGGCGCGGACGCGGTGGAGTTCGACGTCAGGCTGACGTGGGACGGCATGCCGGTGCTGCTGCACGACCGCACGCTGCAGCGGCTGTGGGGGCAGGAGGTGAACCTGGCCTCGCTGACGTACGCCGAGGTCCAGGAGCGCTCCGAGGGCGGCATCCCGACGCTGCGCGAGGCGCTGAAGGTCATGGCGGACAGCCCGGGCGTCCGCTCGTTCATCGACCTGCCGGACCCGGCGGCGGCCGAGCACGTCGTCGCCGAGGTGCTGGAGTCCGATGCGGCGGCGCGTACGTACTACTGCGGCGGCACCGCGGCCCTGCTCACCATCCGCGCCGCGGACCCCGACGCCGAGATAGCGCTGACGTGCTCCTCGCCCGTCCCGTACCGCGCGGGCCTGCTGCGCCGCCTGCGCCCGCAGTGGCTCAACTACCGCTTCGGCCTCCTCGACGAGGAGACGGTCCGCGAGGACCACGAGGCGGGCTACAAGGTGTCGTGCTGGACGGTCGACTGGCCGCGCAACTGGCGCCGGCTGACGGCCATGGGCGTCGACGCCATCACCAGCAACCGCATCGCGGGACTGCGCCGCCACCTGGGCTCCTGAGAGCGACGCAAGGACCGGCGCGCCAACGGCGGGGGCCGCGCGGCGGGGGCTCGACTCCCCCGCCACGCGGCTCTCTTCCGCTCCCGTGCGCCGGCTGTCCAGGACGGTGTACGGGCCTCAGCGGCCGGCTTCCGCCGGTACCGGGGTCTCGTCCCGCGCGGACGGGGGCCCGGGGGCGGCTTCCGGCTCCTGCTGCGCTGCGCCCGAGGCGGGCACGCGGCGGAGCAGGGTCGCCGACAGGACCGCCGCCGCGACCGCCAGGCCCGCGGCGAGCGCCGCCGCCACGTTGAGCCCGCTCGCGAACGCCTCCCTGGCCGGCGCGAGCACCGCGTCGCCCAGCGCCGCCGGCAGGCTCTCCGCCGCGCTCAGCGCGCCCGGCAGGGTGTCGCGGGCGGCGGCGTCCGCGCCGTCGGGGACGCCGGCGGGGACCGAGTCCGCCATGTCGCCGCGGTAGACAGCGGTGCCGACGCTGCCCAGCAGGGCGATGCCGAGGGCCACGCCGAGGTCGCTGGCCGTGCTGTTGACCGCGGACGCGGCGCCCGCCTTCTCCGGCGGGGCCGAGCCGATGACCAGGTTGGTGGCCAGTGCCATCACCGGCGCGATGCCCGGGTAGAGCAGGTAGAAGCCGGTGATCAGCAGCGGCAGCCCGCCCACGCTGTCGACCTGGGTGAGCACCACGTACCCTGCCGCCGACAGCAGGCTGCCCGCCGCCACGACGTACCCCGGGCGCACCCTGCGGGCGATCACCGGCGACAGCATCGAGACGATCACCAGCATCACCGCCGCCGGGAGGATCCACAGCCCCGCCTCCAGCGGCGTCAGCCCCTCGACGAGCTGCAGGTACTGCGTGAAGAGCAGGTACACGCCGCCGAGGGCGACCGCGCTGAGGAGGAAGACGGCCAGCGAGCCGCTGAAGGTGCGGTCGCCGAACAGCCGCATGTCCAGCAGGGGGTCGGTCAGCCGGAGTTGCCGCCGTACGAACACGGTGGACAGCACGACGCCGAGGACGAGGGCGACGATCGCGGCGGCGTTCACGCCGTGCGCGGCCATCTCCTTCACCCCGTAGACGATGGGCAGGATGGTGACCACCGACAGCGCCACGCTCGGCAGGTCGAGCCGCCCCGGCTGCGGCGCCCGGTACTCGGGCACCAGGAACGGCGCCGCGAGCAGCACGAGGCCCATCACCGGTGCGCCCGCCAGCAGGGCGGCGCCCCACCAGAAGTTCTCCAGCAGCAGCCCGCCGACCAGCGGGCCGACGGCCACGCCGACGGACACGGACGCCGCCCACAGGCCGATGGCGGTGGCACGCTGCTTCGCGTCCTGGAACATGTTGCTGATCAGCGACAGCGTCGACGGCATCACGGCCGCGGCGCCCAGGCCCATCACGGCGCGCGCCCCGATCAGCGCCTCCGCGCTCGGCGCGAACGCGGCCGCCGCGGACGCCGCACCGAACGCCACGGCGCCGAAGAGGAGGATGCGGCGGCGGCCGATGCGGTCGCCGAGGGTGCCCATGGCGACGAGCAGGCCGGCCATCATGAAGCCGTAGATGTCGTTGATCCACAGCAGTTGGCCGCTGCTGGGTCCGAGGTCGGCGGCGATGTCGGGGGTGGCGAGGAACAGCACGGTCATCGTGACGAACAGCAGGATCGTCGGTGCGAGCAGCACCGCGAGGCCGAGCCACTGCCTGGGGCCGGCGCGCAGCGCGGGGGCCTCCGGGGCGATTGCGGACATGATTCTTCTCGTTTCGGGGTTTGGGGACGGTAGGGATCAGAAGGGGTACGGCGTGCGGGCGCGGGCGGTGCGCAAGGCGCGGGCCCACCAGATGAGTTCGTCGAGCGCGTGGTCGGGGCAGTCGGTCTCGTGGACGGTCAGCGCGTGCGCCTCGGCGAGGTCGGCGCGCAGAGTGCGCAGCGCACGTGCGGTTTCCTCTCCCGCGCGTACGTGCAGCGCCACCGGCCGCGCCTTGAACGCCTCGGCGCACCACACCAGTGCGCGCTGCAGCGGCCCGGCGGAGTGCTGCTCGGCGGGGTACTGCCGGGTGGCGGCCGGGGCCACGACGACGAAGCCGTCGGCCGCGTCCAGCCACGGGCGCAGCTCCCGTACGGCGGGCGGCTCCGGCGCGTTCCCCGGCAGTACGCCGGGGCACGGCTCCGGCAGACAGGCCGCCGCGAGATCGATAAGGTCGACCTCCAGCCGGGCTCGCCGGCCCGCGAGCCCGGCGAGCCACCGGGCCTCGGCACCCGCCGCCCGGCCGGGTCCGAGCCCGCCGAGGACGGTCAGCCGCAGCGTGACGTCCGTACCCATCCGGGGCCTCCTCCCACTCGCCGGCGACGACGTGGACCACGGTCCGGCAGAGCTCTCCAGGTCTCCTTCCGATCCGCTTCAGATCCGCTGCGGGTACGGCCCCGGCCTGCGGCGACGGGCGCTGTCAGTGAGCTGGGTTACCGTGAACGCATGCGCTTCGGGGTGCTCGGTCCGCTGGCGGTGTGGACGGCCGGCGGCCAGGCGGTCCGCGTACCGGAGGTGAAGGTCCGCAGCCTCCTGGCCGATCTGCTGATCCACGCCGGCCGCGCCGTGCCCGCCGACCGGCTCGTGGACGACCTGTGGGGCGGCAGCCCGCCGGCGAACCCCGCGGGGGCGCTGCAGACCCGCGTCTCCCAACTGCGCCGCGCGCTGGAGGACGCCGAGCCCGGCGCCCGCGCGCTCGTCGTCTCCCGCCCGCCCGGCTATCTGCTGGACGTCGACCCCGAGGCCACCGACACCGGCCGCTTCGCGGCTCTCACCGCCGCCGCCCGCCGCGCGGAGGGCCCCCGGACGCGCGCGGCGCTGCTCGCGGACGCGCTCGCGCTGTGGCGGGGCGAGGTGCTGGCGGACTTCGCCGACGAGGAGTTCGCGCGCGCGGAGATCGCCCGGCTCGACGAGCTGCGGCTGACGGCCCTCGAAGAGCAGGCGGAGGCCCGGCTCGAACTCGGCGAGCACGCGCTCCTCGCCGACGAGCTGGGCGACCTCGTCGCCCGCCACCCGCTGCGCGAGCGGCTGCGCGCCGCGCAGTTGCGCGCGCTGTACCGCGCGGGGCGGCAGAGCGAGGCGCTGGCGAGCTACGGCAGGCTGCGCACACAGCTCGCGGAGGATCTGGGCCTGGACCCGGGCCCGGAGCTGGTCGCGCTGCACCAGTCGATCCTGGAGCAGGACGCGGCGCTCGGCCCGCCCGAGCGGGAGGAGGCGGCGGTACGGGGCAACCTGCCGGCGCCGCACGGCGACTTGATCGGCCGCGACGAGTCGGTGGCGGCGGTCCGCGCGCTGCTGGCCACGGGCCGGCTGGTGACCCTGACGGGCCCCGGCGGGGTGGGCAAGACCCGGCTGGCGCTGGAGACGGCCCGCGGGCTGCCCGGGTCGTTCCCGGACGGCGTGTGGCTCGTGGAGCTGTCCGCGCTGGCACCGCCCCGGCCGGAAGCGGCACCGGAGGACGTCGCCCCCGACGCCGACAAGGCGGCGGAGCTCGTGGCCGCGGCGCTGGGCGTACGGGACGAGACCGCCGGCGGCGGCCTGCTGACCGGCGCGGGCGGTGCGGCCCCCGCGGAGCGGCTGGCCGAGGCGCTGCGGACGAAGCGGACGCTGCTGGTCCTCGACAACTGCGAGCACGTCGTGGACGCGGTCGCCGCGCTCTGCGCCCGGCTGCTGGCGGCGGCACCGGGCGTGCACGTGCTGGCGACGGGCCAGGAGCCGCTGGGTGTCGGCGGCGAACACCTGTGGCCGGTGGCGCCGTTGGACGTACCACCGCCGGCGACCGCAGCCCCGGCCGACGCGGACGGTACGGCACACCTGGCCGCCGCGAGCGGCACCACACACCAGGCCACTGCTCCCACCCCCGACCTCGCCGCGCTCCGCGCCTCCGGGGCGGTGCGGCTCTTCGCCGAGCGGGCCGCCGCCGTCGCCCCCGGCTTCGCCGTCGACGCGGGCAACGCCGCGGCCGTCGCGGCCGTCTGCCGCCGGCTCGACGGCATCCCCCTGGCCCTGGAGCTGGCCGCCACCCGGGTACGGGCCCTCGGGGTACACGAGTTGGCCGCCCGGCTGGACGACCGGTTCCGGCTGCTGTCCGCGGGACCGCGCGACGCGCCCGCCCGGCAGCGCACCCTGCGCGCGATGCTCGACTGGAGCTGGGAGCTGCTGACCGCCCCCGAGCAGGCCGTGCTCCGCCGCCTCTCCCTGCACGCGGACGGCTGCACCCTGCGCGCCGCCGAGGCGGTCTGCGCGGGCGGCGGCATTGCCGAGGACGACGTGCTCGGCCTCCTCGCCCGCCTCGTCGACCGCTCCCTGGTCATGACCACCCCGGGCGACGGCGTGACCCCCGCGCGGTACCACCTGCTGGAGTCCGTCGCCGCCTACGGCCACGAACAGCTCTGCGAGGCCGGCGAGTTCACCTCCGTGCGCCACCGCCACGCCGCGTACTACGCCTCGCTCGCCGGCGAGGCCGAGCCCCAGTTGCGCGGCCCCGCCCAGCGCCAGTGGCTGCTGCGCCTCGACGCCGAGTCCGCCAACATGCGCGCGGCGCTGGAGGACGCGGTGCGCACCGGCGCCGCGGCCACGGCGCTCGGCCTGGCCAACGACCTGGCGTGGTACTGGGTGCTACGCGGCCGCCTCGGCGAGGGCCGCCGCTTCCTCACCACCGCCCTGACGACGCCCCCGACGGCCGACGCCGTCCGCCCCGCGGGCGACGCGGAAAGGGAACGCGCGGCCCGTACCACCGCCCTCACCTGGCGCGCCGCCATGACCCTGCGCCTCGGCGAGACCCTCGCCCCCGACGCCCTGCCCGCCGTCCGCCAGGCGCCGCCCGCCACCCTCCCCGAACTGGCCGCCGGCGCCCGCGCCGACGCCTTCCTCGGCCTCACCCGCCTCGGCCTCGGCCCGCTGCCCGGCGGCGGCGACCCGCTGGCCCGCGCCGAGGAGGTCTTCCGCGCGCTCGGCGACCAGTGGGGCACCGCCGCGGTCTCCAGCACCATCGCCCGGCAGGCGGTGCTCCGCGGCGACCTGCGGGCGCTCGCGGAGTACGGGGAACGCAGCATGGCGCTCTTCGCCGGACTCGGCGACCGCTGGGGCCAGTTGCACGCGACGTACGCCCTCGGCACGTACGCGGAGATCACCGGCGACTACGCGCAGGCCGCCCGGCTGCACCGCGAGGGCCTGCGGATGGCCGAGGACCTGGGGCTGTGGTCGGAGGTGTCGGACAAGCTGTCGATGCTGGGCCGGGTCGCGCTGCTCACGGGGGACGTCGCGCAGGCCGACGACCTGCACGGCCGGGCCGCGCGGCTGGCCGCCGAGCAGGGGTACGTGGTGGGCGAGGAGTTCGCGGGCATCGGCCTGGCGCTGGGCGCCCGCCGGCAGGGCCGGCTGGCGGAGGCGGAGGCGCATCTGCGGCGCTGGCTGGACTGGGACCGGAAGATCGAGTCGGACGTGGGCACGGCGCTGATCCTCGCCGAGCTGGGCTTCGTCGCGGAGCTGGCGGGCGATGCGGAGCAGGCCCGCGAACACCACCGCGAGGGCCTGGCCTCCGCCCGTCCCACCGGCGACCCCCGCGCCCTCGCCCTGGCCCTGGAGGGCCTGGCCGGCGTGGAGTCCCTGGCCGGCGACGCCACCGCGGCCGCCCGCCTCCTCGGCAGGGCCGAAGCCCTCCGCGCCGCCGCGGGCGCCCCCCTCCCCGAAGCCGAACGCTTCGACACCGACCGCATCACCGCGCGCCTCCGCGCCGAGCTGTCCCCGGCGGACCTGGCAGCGGAGCTGGCGAAGGGCCGGTCGGCAGCCCGGGAGGACCTGCCGGCCGGGGAGGCGTGAGCCGTGGCCCCCGCGGGGAGTGACGAGCTGATGCGCAGGCTGGACGGGTGGTATGCCGCGCAGTGCGACGGGGACTGGGAGCACGGGTGCGGGGTGCGGATCGAGAGCCTGGACAATCCCGGGTGGCTGGTGCGGGTCGACCTGGCCGGGACGGACCGCGAGGGCGTCACCCTGGCGGGCGAGCCCTCGCGGGAGGACGACGACGAGTGGCTGCACCGGTCCGCGGACGGGCGGGTGCTGCGGGTGGCCTGCGGGCCCGGGCAGTTGGCGCGGGCGCTGCGGGTGGCCGTGGAGTTCCTGGGGGCGTGACGTCCCCGGGTCAGCCGCCTTCGCGTACGGACCAGGGGGAGCCGTAGGCCGTGAGGAGGTCCAGGAAGGGCTTGGGCGGGAGGGCTTCCGGGCCGAGGACGCCCGCTGCGGTCCACTGGGCGGTGGCCAGGAGTTCCAGGGCTATCACCGGGTTGATGCCCGTCTGCCAGACGACCGCCTGCACGCCGTCGAGGGCCATCGTCTCCTCGTTGTCCGCCACGTGGTAGAGGTACACCTCACGCGGCCCGCCGTCCTTCGTGCCGCGCACCCACGTCCCCGCGCACGTCCTGCCGCGCATCCGGTCGCCCAGGGTCGCCGGGTCCGGGAGGCACGCGGCGACCACGTCGCGCGGCGAGACCTTCGCGTCGCCGACCGCGACCGGGGCGGTGCGGTCCAGGCCCAGCTTGTGCAGGGTCTTGAGGACGTCGATGAACTCCTCCCCCAGCCCGTACTTGAAGGTGACCCGCTTCGCGTCTATCCAGCGCGGTACGAGCAGCACCTCCTCGTGTTCGACGTTGACGCACTCCACAGGACCGATGCCCGCCGGGAAGTCGAAGACCTCCGGTTCGCTGAAGGGCTCGGTGGTGTGCCAGCCGCGGCCGGCGTCCCAGATCACCGGCGGGTTGAGGCACTCCTCGATCGTCGTCCAGATGGAGAACGACGGCGCGAAGTCGTAGCCGTCCACGGTGAGGTTCGCGCCGTCGCGTACACCGATCTCCTCGACGGTGTCGAAGAGTTCGTCGGCGGCGTAGCGCGCGAAGACGTCGGAGAGGCCGGGCTCGACGCCCATGCCGACGAGGGCGAGGCGTCCCGAGGTGGCCCAGCGGTCGGCGGCGGCGAACTGCTCGTCGCCGAGCTTCACGCCGCACTCCTCGTACGGACGGGAGGGGTGCGGCCGGGACAGGGACATCGCCATGTCGACATAGGTGGCGGCGGTGTCGTACGCGGCCTCGAAGAGCGGCATGACGAAGCGCGGGTCGGTGGCGTTCAGGAGCGCGTCGCAGCGGTGCGTACGCAGCAGGTCGGCCACCGCCGTACGGTCCCCGGCATCCACCCGGGCCGCGGTGAACCGGGCGCCGGAGGGCCCCGGGTGGGCGGCCCGTACATGGGCGACCGCGGCCTCCGCGCGGCCGAGGTCGTAGTCCGCGACGACCATCGCCTCGAAGAAGTCGCGGCGCGCCGCGATCCGGGTGATCGCCGTGCCGACGCCGCCCGCGCCCACCAGCAAGATGCGCATCTGCCCACTCCCTGCGTCCGTCAACTGTCGAAGCCCATGCCCATGCGGTCCAGCGCCCTGAGCCACAGGTTCCGCCGCCCGCCGCCCGCGTCGGCCCGCGCCAGCGACCACCGCGTCAGCCCGATGCCCGCCCACGCCAGGGGCTCCGGCGGGAACGGCAGCGGCTTGCTGCGCACCATCCGCAGCTCGGTGCGCTCCGTGCGCTCCCCCGCCAGCAGGTCGAGCATCACCTCGGCGCCGAAGCGGCTGGCGCCGACGCCGAGTCCGGTGTAGCCGGCGGCGTACGCGACGCGGCCGGCGTGGGCCGTGCCGAAGAAGGCGGCGAAGCGGGAGCAGGTGTCGATGGCGCCGCCCCAGCGGTGGGTGAAGCGGACGTCCGCGAGCTGCGGGAAGCAGCGGTGGAAATTGCGGGCGAGCTTCAGATAGGTCTCGGGGCGCTGGTCGTACTCGGCGCGCACCGCGCCGCCGAAGTGGTGCACCGCGTCGTAGCCGCCCCACAGGATGCGGTGGTCGGCGGTGATGCGGAAGTAGTGGAACTGGTTGGCGCTGTCGGCGAGCCCCTGCCGGCGGTGCCAGCGCACGGCGTCGCGCTGCGCGGCGGACAGCGGCTCGGTCATGAGCGCGTAGTCGTAGACGGGGGTGACGTAGGGGCGGACCCGGCGGACCAGGTTCGGGAAGGCGTTGGTGCCGAGCGCGACGTGCGGCGCGCGCACCCGCCCGTACGGGGTGCGCACCTCCATCGCGCCGCCGCCGCGCCCCCGCACGCCCGGGACCCCCGCGGAGCGGAACGCCCCGCCCCCGCCGCCTCCTCCGCCGGCAGGGGCGAGGGCGAGACCCGGGGTGTGCTCGTAGATCCGTACGCCCGCCTCCAGGCAGGCCCGCTTGAGGCCCCAGGCCAGCCGCGCCGGGTGGACCATGGCGACGCCGTCGCGGTCCCAGAGCCCGCCGAGGAACGTCGACGAGTCGACCTCGGCGCGGACCGCGTCCCGGTCCATGAGCAGCAGCCCCTCGCCGAGCCCGCGGCGCGTCGCCTCCTCGGCGAACTCACTCAGCTCGTCGAGCTGGTACGGCTCGGTGGCCACCGTGATCTCGCCGGTGCGCCGGAAGTCGCAGTCGATGCCGTAGCGGTCGACGGCCGCGCCGATCGCGTCCAGGTTCTCCGCGCCCAGCCGCTCCAGCGTGCCGATCTCCTCGGGCCAGCGCTCCAGGCCGTTGCCGAGGCCATGGGTGAGCGACGCGGCGCAGAAGCCGCCGTTGCGGCCGGAGGCGGCCCAGCCGCACTCGGCGGCCTCGATGAGGACGACGTCGCGGCCCGGGCCGCGCTCCTTGGCGAGCAGCGCCGTCCACAGACCGCTGTAGCCGCCGCCGACGACGAGCAGGTCGGCCTCCTCGGCGCCGGTGAGCGCGGGCAGCGCCGCGGGCCGGTCGGGGTCGTCGAGCCAGTACGGGCGCGGGGCGGCGGACGCCAGGGCGCGTGCGGGGTCCGTCATGCGCGTGACCTCCGCCGGGCCCCGACGACCTGCCCGGCCACCACCAGCGCCAGCGCGCCCACGAACATCGCCGTGCCGATGACGTTCACCTGCACCGGGATGCCGCGCTGCGACGCGCCCCAGACGTACATCGGGAACGTGACGGTGGAGGGGCCCGCGTTGAACTGCGTGATGATGAAGTCGTCCAGCGAGATCGCGAAGCTCAGCATCGCCCCGGCCGCGATCCCCGGCGCCGCCAGCGGCAGCGTGATCCGCAGGAAGGTCTGCAGCGGCCCCGCGTACAGGTCCCGGGCGGCCTCCTCCAGCTTCGGGTCCATGCTCGCCACCCGCGCCTTGACCGCGACGACGACGAAGCTGAGGCAGAACATGATGTGCGCGATGAGGATCGTCGTCACGCCGAACTCGACCCGCATGTTGAGGAACAGGGTGCCCAGCGAGGCGGCCATGACGACCTCGGGCATCGCCATCGGCAGGAAGATCAGCGAGTTGCCCGCGGCCCGGCCGCGGAAGCGGTGCCGGGCGAGCGCGAACGCCGCGAGGGTGCCGATGACGGTGGCGGCGACGGTCGCGGCGAGCGCGATCTGCAGGCTGAGGCCGACGGAGTCGCACATGCCGGCGACGCCGCAGGGGTCGGTCCAGGCGTCGGTGGAGAAGGACTGCCAGGTGTAGTTGTAGCGGCCCGCGGGGTCGTTGAAGGAGAAGACCAGCACGACGACGTTGGGCAGCAGCAGGTAGACCAGCGCGAGGGTGCCGGCGATGACGACGAGGTGGCGGCGGATCCAGCGCATCAGACCAGCTCCTCGGTGCCGGCCCGGCGGATGTAGACGGTCACCATGATCAGGATGGCGGCCATCAGCAGGAACGACATCGCCGCCGCGGTGGGGTAGTCGAGGACGTTGAGGAACTGCTTCTGGATGGCGTTGCCGACCATCTGCTCCTTCGGCGAGCCGAGGAGCTGGGCGTTGATGTAGTCGCCGGAGGCAGGGATGAACGTCAGCAGCGTGCCGGCGACGACGCCGGGCATCGACAGCGGGAAGGTCACCCGGCGGAAGACGGTCAGCGGACGGGCGTAGAGGTCCTGCGCGGCCTCGTGCAGGCCCGGGTCGATGCGCTCCAGCGAGGTGTACAGCGGCAGGATCATGAACGGCAGGAAGTTGTACGTCAGTCCGCACACGACCGCGAGCGGGGTGGCGAGCAGCCGGTCGTCGGTGGTCAGGCCGAGGGTCGCGGTGACGTCGAGGACGTGCAGGGTGTCCAGGGCGCCCACCAGCGGGCCGTTGTCGGACAGGATCGTCTTCCACGCCAGCGTCCGGATGAGGAAGCTGGTGAAGAAGGGGGCGATGACGAGGACGAGGAGCACGCCCCGCCAGCGCCCGGCGCGGAAGGCGATCATGTACGCGAGTGGGTAGCCGATGGCGAGGCACAGGACGGTGGCCACGGCGGCGTAGCCGAAGGAGCGGGCGAAGTGCTCGGCGTACTGGTCGAGTGCGTCGGTGTAGTTGGCCCACCGCCAGGTGACCTCGAAGCCCTCCTCGAAGGAACCAGACTGCACGGAGGTCGACGCCTGGTAGACCAGCGGTGCGGCGAAGAAGACCAACAGCCACAGCGCGGCGGGCAGCAGCAGCCAGTACGGGGTGAGCCGGCGGCGCGGGGGCGGGGGTCCGGGCGCGTCGGGCTTCGCCTCCGGCGGGGCGGCGAGCGCGGTCACAGGGCCTCCTCGCCCGTACCCGCGTCGCCCACGGTCCCGGCAAGCAGGGACTGGTCGCCGTCGAGTCCGAAGGTGTGCGCCGGGTTCCAGTGCAGGACGACCTCCGCGCCCGGTACGAGCCCGGGGTCGCGCTCGACGTTCTGCACGAACACCGACAGCTCGGGGCAGACGGGGCTGGCGACGACGTACTGGGTGGCGGCGCCGGTGAAGGAGGCGTCGACGACGGTGCCGGGTATCCGGTTGCGGCCGTCGGGGACGGCGTCCACGGCGGCGTCGCGGTGGGTGAGGGAGATCTTCTCCGGCCGCATCCCGGCGAGCACCCGCGTGCCCACGGCGGTGGACCGGGCGCGGCACCGGGCGGCGGGCAGCGCCAGCTTGACGTCGCCGGCGGCGGACAGCAGCAGGTCCGCGCCGGCGGTGCCGGCTATCTCGGCGGCGATCAGGTTGGACTGGCCGAGGAAGTTGGCGACGAAGGAGCTGGCGGGGTCCTCGTACAGCTCGACGGGCGCGCCGAGCTGCTCGACCCGGCCCGCGTTCATCACGGCGATGGTGTCGGCCATGGTCATGGCCTCCTCCTGGTCGTGCGTGACGTGCACGAACGTGATGCCGACCTCCGTCTGGATGCGCTTGAGCTCCAACTGCATCTGCCGGCGCAGCTTCAGGTCGAGCGCGCCCAGCGGCTCGTCGAGCAGCAGCACCTCGGGCCGGTTGACGACCGCGCGGGCCAGCGCCACGCGCTGCTGCTGGCCGCCGGAGAGCTGGTGCGGCTTGCGGCGCGCGAGATGCCCCAGCTCGACCAGCTCCAGCGTCTGCTGCACGTCCTTCGCCACCGACCGGATGCCGCGGCGGCGCAGCCCGAAGGCGACGTTGTCGCGGACGTCGAGGTGGGGGAAGAGGGCGTAGCTCTGGAAGACGGTGTTGACCTTGCGCCGGTGCGGCGGCAGGGCGGTCACGTCCTCGTCGCCGAGGCGTACGGTGCCGGTGGTGGGCCGCTCCAGGCCGGCGATCATCCGCAGCGTGGTGGTCTTGCCGCAGCCCGAGGCGCCGAGGAGGGCGAAGAACGAGCCCCGGGGGACGGTGAGGTCCAGGGGGTGCACGGCAGTGACGTCGCCGAACTTCTTGCTGATCCCGGTGAGCGTGACGCCCGCCCGCTGCTCCGTCACCGCGCTCACGCCCCGATCACCTTGGACCACTTGTCCTGGTACGCGGTCTCCTTGTCGTCGTTCATCGACATGAAGACCTGGCCTTTGTCGATCATCTGCCGGTCGGGGAAGATCAACGGGTAGTCGGCGAGCGAGGCGTCGATCTTCTTCATCTCGGCGCGGGCGCCGACGACGGGGCAGATGTAGTTGACCCAGGCCGCCAGCTCGGCGGCGACGTCGGGCCGGTAGTAGTAGTCGATCAGCTTCTCTGCGTTGGTCTTGTGCCGGGCTCTCGCGGGGACGAGCAGGTCGTCGGTGGCGTAGAGATAGCCCTTCTCCGGGATCACGAACTCGATGTCGTCGGTGTCCAACTGGAGCTGCACGATGTCGCCTGCCCACGCCAGGCAGGCGGCTATGTCGCCCTTGACCAGCTCCTCGGTGTAGTCGTTGCCGGTGAAGCGGCGGAGCTGGTCGCCGTCCACGGCCTTCTGCACCCGGGCGAGGGCGGCGTCGAAGTCGTCGTCGGTGAACTTCGTCGGCGACTTGCCCATGTCGATGAGCGTCATGCCGATGGTGTCCTGCATCTCGGTGAGCAGCGACACCTTGCCCTTGAGGCTCTCGTCCTCCAGCAACTGCGCGACGGAGGAGACCTCGCGGCCCCCGGTGGCCTTCTTGTTGTACGCCACGACCGTGGCCAGCCCCGCCCACGGCATCGTGAACTGCCGCCCCGGGTCGTGCGCGGCGTTGCGGAAGCGCGGTTCGAGGTTGACGTTGGCGTGCGGCAGGTTGCGCGGGTCCAGGCGCTGCGCCCAGCCGTGCCGGATGAGCCGGCCGGCCATGAAGTCCGACAGGCACACCAGATCGCGGCCGGTGTCCTGGCCGGCGGCGAGCTGCGGCTTGATGCGGCCGAAGAACTCGACGTTGTCGTTGACGTCCTCGGTGTACTTCACGCGGATGCCGCTGCGCTCCTGGAAGCGCTCCAGGGTGGGGTGGACGTTCTCGTTCTCGTCGTCCACGTCGATGTAGAGGGGCCAGTTGGAGAAGGCCAGCTCCTTCTCCTGCTTCGAGTAGTCCTTGGCGGCGGCGGCTTCGCCGTCCGGGCCGCCGCTGTCGGCGGCCGGGATGCCGCACGCGCCGAGCGCCGGCAGCGCCGCGGCCCCGGCCAGCGCGCCGCCCGCGGCGAGCAGCCGGCGCCGGGACATGGCGGCCCGGCCGCTGGTCAGGCTGCGCTCCCAGGCCCTCGCTACGGGTTCGGGGAGTGAGGCGAACGGATCCATGGGGGTCGGCCTTCCTCGGGGACGGGCCAGTGGGCTGCGGGGCGCGTGGTACGGGGTGCGCGGTGCCGGGGCCGGGCGAGCGGTGCGCGGCGGGCGTACGCGGGCGCCGGGCGGCTCAGGGGGTGAACACGGTGCGGTGCCACTCCTTGCGCGCGGTCCCGGTGATGTCCTGCATCACGTGCTTGATCTGGGTGTACTCCTCGAAGGAGTACACGGACATGTCCTTGCCGAACCCGGAGGCTTTGTCACCCCCGTGCGGCATCTCGCTGATGATCGGGATGTGGTCGTTGAGCCACACGCAGCCGGCCCGGATCTCCCGGGCGGCGCGCGCGGTGCGGTAGACGTCGCGGCTCCAGGCGGAGGCGGCGAGTCCGTAGGGGGTGTCGTTGGCGAGCGCGATGCCCTCGTCGTCGGCGTCGAAGGGCAGCACGGTGAGCACGGGCCCGAAGACCTCGCTCTGCACGATCTCGCTGTCCTGCGCGGCGCCGGTGACGAGGGTGGGTGCGTAGTACGCGCCCTTGAGGTCCGGCGCCCGGCCGCCGGTGACGACGCGGGCGCCGGCGGCGCGGGCCCGGTCGACGAAGGCGGCGACGCGGTCGCGCTGGGCGTACGAGACGAGGGGGCCGAGGTCGGTCGCGGGGTCGAAGGGGTCGCCGAGCCGGACCCGGGCCATGAGCGCGGCGACGCCGTCGACGAAGGCGTCGTACAGCGGGCGCTGGACGTACGCCCGGGTGGCGGCGGTGCAGTCCTGGCCGGTGTTGATGAGCGCCCCGGCGACGGCGCCGTGCACGGCTGCTTCCAGGTCGGCGTCGTCGAAGACGACGAACGGGGCCTTCCCGCCCAGCTCCAGGTGCAGCCGCTTGACGCCGGCCCCCGCCGCGGCGGCGAGGGCCGCGACGCGGCGGCCGACGGCGGTGGAGCCGGTGAACGAGGTCATCGCCACGTCCGGGTGCGCGACGAGGTGTTCGCCGGCGTCGGGCCCGGCGCCGCAGACGACGTTGACGACCCCGGCGGGTATCCCGGCGCCGGCGGCGGCCTCGGCGAACATCAGCGAGGTCAGCGGCGTCAGCTCGCTGGGCTTCAGCACGATGGCGTTCCCGGCGGCGACGGCCGGCAGCACCTTCCAGGCGGCCATCTGCAGCGGGTAGTTCCACGGCGCGATGGAGCCGACGACGCCGACGGGCTCGCGGCGTACCGCCGAGGTGTGGCCGGCGCTGTACTCCCCGGCGGCCCTGCCCTCCGGCAGCCGGGCGGCGCCGGCGAAGAACGCGGCGTTGTCGACCGTGCCGGGAACGTCGAACTCCGTGCTGAGCCGGATCGGCT
This sequence comes from Streptomyces sp. CMB-StM0423, assembly GCF_002847285.1. NCBI lineage: Bacteria > Bacillati > Actinomycetota > Actinomycetes > Kitasatosporales > Streptomycetaceae > Streptomyces > Streptomyces sp. CMB-StM0423. The sequence continues at coordinate 1,951,972 of NZ_CP025407.1, forward strand.
TGCCGCACTGCAGGCTCTCGGCGTACGCGAACTCCTCCGCCCGCTCCGCCAGCAGCCCCGCGAGCCGGTGCAACGCGTCGGAGCGCTCGCCGGGGGTCGCGGCGCCCCAGCCGGGCTGTGCCGCCGCGGCGGCGGCCACGGCGGCGTCGACGTCCGCGGGCCCGGCGAGTTCGTAGCGCAGAACCTCCGCACCGGTGGCCGGGTCCGTGACGGTCTGCGCGCGTCCGGACGTGCCGGGGACCAGGCGGCCGGCGACGAACTGCGCGCCGGGGGCGAAGCGTGCCGCCGCTTCGAGGCGAGGGGCCATCGAACCACTCCGGATGTCGTTTCGGCCGGGGTTGATGGCTGATCATGACAGGAGGTGCTATATCCGGCAAGGGATTCCGTCGTCTTCATTTGGAGAAGCGACGGAATCAGTCTTCCCAGGTGTTCTCGGTGACCATCGTCCAGTCCAGACAGCGGCGCTGGAAGTCCGCCTCCTCACCGAGCCGTACGAGCTGATCCATCCCGTACGCGCGCACCGGCCGCGCCATCCGCACCGGCCGCTCCCCCGCCCCGGCCGCCGCCCGGCCGCCGGCCGCCCGCTCCCGTACGGCGAGGACGCCCTGGCGCTGGAGCGCGCGGAAGACGGCGGGCAACGCGTCGGGCGGCAGCCGTTCGTCGGCGCAGACCTCGGTGGCGTCCGGGAGACGAAAGGTTCCCGGAAAGACGCTGCAGCGCGCCCACAGCAACTGCTCGGCGGGGGTGAGCAGGCGGTGCGTCCAGCGCAGCGAGGCCCGCAGCGAGCGCTGCCTGGCCGGCCAGCGGGGCTCCTCGACGGCCAGGTCGAGACAGCCCGCGGGGCGGGAGATGCGCTCCAGCAGCCGGTCGGGGCAGTGCCGGGCGAGCTGGGAGGCGGCGATCCTGGCCGCCAGCGGCAGGCCCTCCAGCAGGGCGCAGGTGGCGCGCAGCGCCTCGCGGTCGGCGTCGTCGTCGAGCATGGCGTGCGGGGCGAGGCTCTCCAGCAGCGCCACGGAGTCGGCGGGCGCCAGCGGCTCAAGCCGCAGGGTCGCCCCGCGCGGCCAGGGACGCCGCCGCGCTCCGCATCCGGCCGCGGCTCCCGCTCCGGCGACCGGGGCACCCGTGGCTCCGGGGCCGGCCGGGGGCGCCGTACCCGCGCCGGCGCCCAGCGGCACCCGGCTCGTGACCACCACCCGCAGCCCCGTCCGCTGCCGCAGCAGCGCCTCCAGTCCTTCGGCCACCGCCCCGGCGACGTGCTCGCAGGTGTCCACGAGCAGCACCGCGGCCCGCCGCCCGCTGTCCGGCAGCCGCCGCGCCGCCTCCGCCAGCCGCCGGTGCACCGCGGCCGGCTCGCGCACCGGCGCCATGTCGACGCGCAGCACCTCAGGGGCGGAACGCCCGCGGCCGAGACGGCCGATCGCCTCGGCCGCGAGCGCGCTCTTGCCGACCCCGCCGGGGCCGGTCACCGTCACCAGCCGCGTGTCACGTAAGAGTTCCCCGAGGCGTGCGGTGTCCGCCCGGCGCCCGATCAGCGTCATGTGGCCGTGCCCATCGTCGTCCAGGCTGGTCTGCTGTCCTGCCGTAGTCCGCGGAGTCCTCGTCGGCTCCGCGGGGATCAGCCTGCCCCGCGGACCGGCCCAGGACATCGGTAGCCCGCGCGGATCGGTATACGTATCCGCGCGGGCCTGGTCCGCGGCCTACCTAGGTAGGTGTGCGGGAGCCGCGCTCAGAGCGCGGTCATCACGTGCTTGACGCGGGTGTAGTCGTCGAAGCCGTACGACGAGAGGTCCTTGCCGTAGCCGGACTTCTTGAAGCCGCCGTGCGGCATCTCGGCGACCAGCGGGATGTGGGTGTTGATCCACACGCAGCCGAAGTCCAGCGCCTTCGACAGCCGCATCGCGCGGCCGTGGTCCTTGGTCCACACCGAGGAGGCCAGCGCGTACTGCACGCCGTTGGCGTAGGCCAGGGCCTGGTCCTCGTCGGTGAAGGACTGCACGGTGATGACGGGGCCGAAGACCTCGTTCTGGATGATCTCGTCGTCCTGCTTGAGTCCGGAGACGACGGTCGCGGCGTAGTAGTAGCCCTTGTCGCCGATCCGCCGGCCGCCGGCCTCGACGCGCGCGTGTGCGGGGAGCCGGTCGACGAAGCCGGCGACGCGCTCCAGTTGCGCGGCGTTGTTCAGCGGGCCGTAGAGCGCATCTGCCTCGCCGGGGCCGGTCTTGGTGCCGGCGGCGGCCTTGGCGAGGGCGGAGACGAACTCGTCGTGGACGGACTCGTGGACGAGTACGCGGGTGGCGGCGGTGCAGTCCTGGCCGGCGTTGAAGTAGCCGGCCACGGCGATGTCCTCGACGGCCTTGGGAAGGTCCGCGTCGTCGAAGACGATGACCGGCGCCTTGCCGCCCAGCTCCAGGTGCACCCGCTTGAGGTCCTTGGCCGCGCTGCCCGCGACCTCCATGCCGGCCCGGACCGAGCCGGTGATGGAGGCCATCGCGGGAACGGGGTGCTCGACCATCAGCCGGCCGGTGTCGCGGTCGCCGCAGACGACGTTGAAGACGCCCTTGGGCAGGATGCCGCCCATGATCTCGGCGAGCAGCACGGTGGCGGCGGGGGTGGTGTCGGAGGGCTTGAGGACCACCGTGTTGCCCGCGGCCAGCGCGGGGGCGAACTTCCAGATCGCCATCATCACGGGGTAGTTCCAGGGGGTGACCTGGGCGCAGACGCCGATCGGCTCACGGCGTACGTACGAGGTGAGGCCGTCCATGTACTCGCCGGCCGACCTGCCCTCCAGCATCCGGGCCGCACCGGCGAAGAACCGGATCTGGTCCAGCATCGCCGGCAGCTCCTCCTCGCGGGTGAGCTCCAGCGGCTTGCCGGTGTCCTTGCACTCGGTCTCCAGCAGCTCGTCCGCCCGCGCCTCCAGGGCGTCGGCGATCTTCAGCAGCGCCAGTTGCCTGGCCCCGGGGGTGGCGTCCCGCCAGCCGGGGAAGGCCGCCGCCGCGGCCTGCATGGCAGCGTCGACGTCGCCGGCGCCGGACAGGGGCGCGGTCGCGTAGACCTCCTCGGTGGCCGGGTCGACGACGTCCATGGTCCGGCCATCGGCGGCGTCCCGGAATTCTCCGTTGATGTAGTTGCGCAGACGGCGCGGTTCGCTGGTCACTGCGACCCTCCAGTAGTCGGTCCGCTGATGCGCCCCAGCCTAACGGCGGGAGATTTGCCCGTCACGAGGCGCCTGAACAGGAAGACTTCCGTCGCCGCCCGCGGCCTCGCCGACGCGGCCACTTTCCCGTCCTCGTACGAGATTGACAGCTCAAGCATCGCGTAACAAGCGAATCCATCGCTTGTACGCCATTCATCCACGGATTCAGTTTCCGGACCCTTGCGGCGGGCTCCGGCGCTCGGGCAGAGTGACAGCGTGGCCACACATGACAAGAAGCAGGCGGGCTCGGCGCTGGACGAGGTCTCGCTGAAGATCGTCGAGCAGTTGCAGCAGGACGGCCGCCGCTCGTACGCCGCCATAGGCAAGGCCGTCGGCCTGTCCGAGGCGGCCGTGCGCCAGCGGGTGCAGAAGCTGCTGGAGCAGGGCGTCATGCAGATCGTCGCCGTCACCGACCCGCTGACGGTCGGCTTCATGAGGCAGGCGATGATCGGCATCACCGTCGACGGCGACGTCGAGCCGGTCGCGGACGCGCTGGCCGGCCTCGACGAGGTCGACTACGTGGTGGTGACCGCCGGCTCCTTCGACCTGCTCGCCGAAGTCGTCTGCCACGACGACGCCCACCTGCTGGAGCTCATCAACAAGCGGATCCGGGCGCTGCCCGGCGTCCGCGCCACGGAGAGCTTCGTGTACCTGAAGCTGCGCAAGCAGACCTACTCGTGGGGAACCTGATAACCGTGAGCAAGGACAGCACCGCCGCATCCGGCGCCACCATCTCGGCCACCTCGAAGGCCGCGTACGACCACCTGTGGATGCACTTCACCAGGATGTCGTCGTACGAGAACGCCCCCGTGCCCACCATCGTCCGCGGCGACGGCGCGTACATCTACGACGAGACGGGCAAGCGCTACCTCGACGGCCTCGCCGGCCTGTTCGTGGTGCAGGCCGGACACGGCCGCACCGAGCTGGCCGAGGCCGCCGCCAAGCAGGCCGCGGAGCTGGCCTACTTCCCGATCTGGTCCTACGCCCACCCCAAGGCCGTCGAACTCGCCGAGCGGCTCGCGGCCGGCGCCCCCGGCGACCTGAACAAGGTGTTCTTCTCCACCGGCGGCGGCGAGGCGGTCGAGACCGCCTGGAAGCTGGCCAAGCAGTACTTCAAGCTCACCGGCCGGCCCGGCAAGTACAAGGTGATCTCCCGCGCCGTCGCCTACCACGGCACCCCGCAGGGCGCCCTGTCCATCACCGGCCTGCCGGGGCTCAAGGCCCCCTTCGAGCCGCTGGTCCCCGGCGCGTACAAGGTCGCGAACACCAACATCTACCGGGCGCCCCTGTACGGCGACGACCCGGAGGCGTTCGGCCGCTGGGCCGCCGACCAGATCGAGCAGCAGATCCTCTTCGAGGGCCCGGAGACGGTCGCCGCGGTGTTCCTGGAGCCGGTGCAGAACGCCGGCGGCTGCTTCCCGCCGCCGCCCGGGTACTTCGCGCGGGTGCGGGAGATCTGCGACACGTACGACGTCCTGCTCGTCTCCGACGAGGTCATCTGCGCCTTCGGCCGGCTGGGCCACATGTTCGGCTGCGACCGGTACGGCTACGTGCCCGACCTCATCACCTGTGCCAAGGGCATGACCTCCGGCTACTCGCCGCTCGCCGCCTGCCTGGTCTCCGACCGCGTCGCCGAGCCCTTCTACGCCGGCGGCAACACCTTCCCGCACGGCTACACCTTCGGCGGCCACCCCGTCTCCTGCGCGGTCGCCCTCGCCAACCTCGACATCTTCGAGCGCGAGGACCTCTACGGCCACGTACGTGCCAACGAGGAGGCGTTCCACGCCACCCTGCGCCGGCTGCTCGACCTGCCGATCGTCGGCGACGTGCGCGGCAGCGGCTTCTTCTACGGCATCGAGCTGGTGAAGGACAAGGCCACCAAGGAGACCTTCACGGCCGAGGAGACCGAGCGGGTCCTCTACGGCTTCCTCTCCAAGGCGCTCTTCGAGAACGGCCTGTACTGCCGCGCCGACGACCGCGGCGACCCGGTGGTGCAGCTCGCCCCGCCGCTCGTCGCCGACCAGGCGGTCTTCGACGAGGCGGAGCAGATCCTGCGGGGCGTCCTCACGGACGCCTGGGCGCAGCTCTGACGCCGCCCCTCCCGGGGCACGCGCCGGGGGTCCGTCCGTACGAGCGGACCCCCCGGCGCGCCGCCCGCCGCCTCACCTGCGGTTCCGCCGCCCCTTCCTAGGGTGCGAGTGACCGGAGCCCCGCCGTCCTCGTTCCACCACCGTGGGGACGCAAGGGACCCAGGGAAAGAGGTGTGCGATGACCGCGGCGACCACTCGGACCGCCCCACCCGACAACGACGTGCTGTGGGCCCGCTCCCTGCACTACGCCCACGGCGGCACCCCGGCGCTGGCCGGGGTCTCCCTGGGCGTCGCGCAGGGCGAGATCCTCGCCGTCACCGGGCCGCGCGGCAGCGGCAAGACGACGCTGCTGAAGTGCCTGTCCGGGCAACTGCTGCCGCAGCAGGGCGAGGTGTGGTTCAACAGCGGCCCCGTGCACACCCTGTCCGGCGGCGCCCGCGAGCGGCTGCGCCGGGACCGGTTCGGCTGGATCGGCACCCGCCCCGAGCTGGTCCCGGAGCTGACCGCCTGGGAGAACGCGGCGCTGCCGCTGCTGCTGGCCGGCGACTCGCACCGCGCGGCGCGGCGCGCGGCGCTGGAGTGGCTGGAGCGCCTCGACGCGGGCGACATCGCGCGCTGCCGGCCCGCGGTGCTGCCCCAGGTGCAGCGCCAGCGGATCGCCATCGCCCGCGCGCTGGTCGCCGGGCCCGACGTGGTCTTCGCCGACGAGCCGACCGCGCCGCTGCGGCGGGCGGAGGGGATGCAGGCGCTGCGTACGCTCGTGGCGGCGGCCCGCTCGCACGGGATCAGCGTCGTGCTCACCGGGCCGGAGGGCGACGCGGCCGTCACGGGGGCGGCGGACCGGACGTTCCCCCTGGTCGACGGGCGCCGGGCGAGCGGGGCGCGGACGGCCGCGGAGGCCGGGGAGTACGGAGACGGGGCGGCGGCTCCCGCGGGGGCTTCGGGGCCTGCGGGGGCGACGGAGAACTCGGAGGACTCGTGCTCAGTCTCCGCCTAGCCCGCGGCTCCCACCCGCTGGTCCTGCTGCGCCGGCTGCTCGTCGCGTGCGCCTCGGCCGGCGTCGGCTTCCTGCTGCTGACCGCCCTGGGCCACGCCTCGCCCGAGCAACTGCTGTGGTGCGCCGCGCCGCTGGCGGCCACCGTCCAGTTCGCGGTGGCCGTGGCCCGTACCGACCCGCACGCCAGGCCGTCGCAGGCGCTGTCCTCCGCGGGCTTCGGCCCGGCCACGGCGCCGGTGGTCGCCGCGGTGACGACGGCGGTGTCGTGTTTGCTGGGCAGCGCGCTGGCGCTGCTGTTCTTCCTGCATCTGCGCGGCGAGCTGTCGGGGCTGCCGTTCGACGGCGCCGCGGCCGCGCTCCTCGGCGCCGGCGGCCCGCTGCCCGTCGTCGGCGCGCTCACGCTGCTCGCCTGCGTACCGGCGCTGGCCGCGGCGGCGAGCGCGGCGAGCCTGCGCCCGCGGCGTACGGCCGCGCAGGGCTCCGCCGCGGCGGCGGCCCGGCTGCGGGCCCGGCGCGAGGCGGCAGACGCGACCGGGGTGGCCCTGGCCGCACCGCGGCCGGGCGGCGACGACCCGCCGGTCCCCGCCGACCTGCCGTGGGGCACCGCGCTGGCGACGACGGGCCTGGCCCTCGGCGCGTACGCGGGCAGCTTCGCGAGCGCCGGCGACGGCGCGGCGCTGAAGCTGCCGCTGCCCGGCGGCTCCGGCGACGCGGCGCCCGCGGTCGTCGCGAGCTGGGCGCTGATCGCGGCGGGCCTGATCCTCGCGGGCCCCGGCATCGTCCACCTGTGCGGCCGGCTGCTGTGCGCGCTGCGCCCTGGTGCGCTGCGGCTGCTCGCCGGGCGGGTGCTCCAGCAGGAGGCCCGCCGGGTGGGCCACCCGCTGGGCGCGCTGTGTGCGGTGGCGGCGGGCGGGGTGCTGTGCACGCTGGTGTGGCCGGACGGCGACGACGCCCGGTCGCTGGGCCCGTTGACGGTGCTGGGCGCGGCCCTGGTGGTGGGCTGCGCGGTGGCGACGGCGGGCATGGCGGCGCTGGAGTCCAAACGCGCCCGTACCCACGCCACCACGGCCCTGCTCCGCCTGGGCGCCTCCCCCCGCCTGCTGCGCCGCGCGGCGCTGCTCCGCACGACGGTCCTCCTGGCGGTCTTCGCCCCCCTCGCCCTGGCCCTGGGCGAACTGGCGTCACTGCCGCTGCGCTAGGGGTGCGGCGGACGGCCCTTCCTCCCCTGTGCGGGGGGCTCCCCCGTCCCCCGCGGGAGCGCCCGCGGTTCGCTCGGGCGCGTGACGACCCGGGGGGTGCCCGCTGCCTAGCCTCCCCGCATGACGACGTACGGAGACATCCGCGCCCGGCGCCTCCTCGCCGCCCTGCTCGGGCCGGTGCTGCTGGCGGCGCTGGCCGCGTGCGGGGCGGACCGCGACCGGGACGTGCGGGGCGACGGCGCAGCCGGGATACGGACGCAAGGCCGTGCCGGCGACCCGGCCACCGGTGCCGTGGAGAAGTACCTCGACGAGGTGTGGCCGGCAGACGCCCCCGGCACCGTCGTCGCCGCCCGCGGCGGCACGGCGGTGACCTGCTCGGGCCGCGGGCCCGCCGACCCCGGGACCGGTGCCCGCGCGGGCTGCGACACCGTGTACGACATCGCGTCGATGACCAAGCAGTTCACCGCCGCCGCGATCGTCAGGCTCCAGACCGAGGGGAAGCTGCGCGTCACCGACCCGCTCTCCCGCCACCTCGACGGCGTGCCCGCGGGCAAGCGCGGCATCACCCTGCACCACCTCCTCACCCACACCGCGGGACTGCCCGAGTCCCTCGGCGACGACTACGACCCGCTCTCCCGCGCCGAGTTGGTCTCCGGTGCCCTCGCCGCCCCGCTCCAGTCGCCGCCCGGCGAGCGCTACGCGTACTCCAACACCGGCTACAGCCTCCTCGCCGCCGTCGTGGAGGAGGCGTCCGGCACCGGCTACGAGACGTATCTCGCCGGCCACCTCTTCCGCCCCGCCGGCATGACCGCCACCGGCTACGTCCTCCCCGACTGGGACCGGGACCGTATCGCCGTCGAGTACGACCGCAAGGGCCGCCCGCAGGGCCGGCCGGTGGACCACCCCTGGGCGGATGACGGCCCGTACTGGAACCTCCGCGGCAACGGCGGCATGCTCTCCACCGCCCGCGACCTGCTCCGCTGGCACCGCGCCCTCCTCGGCGACCGCGTCCTGCCGGTGAAGGCACGGCACCTGCTCTTCAAGCGGTACGTCCCCGAAGGCGGCGGCGCCGATTCCTTCTACGGCTACGGCTGGAGCCTGCTCGACCTCGGCGGCGCCCCGGTCGCCACCCACGACGGCGGCAACGACCGGTCCTCGGGGCGCGTCGCCCGCTTCCTGGACGACGGCACGCTGGTCTTCTGGATCAGCAACGCCGCGACCCGCGCGGGCGCCTGGGATCTCCCCGCCCTGGACCGGGAGTTGACGACGGGAATCGCCGAACGGGTGCACCACGGCGCCTAGTGTGGGCGCATGCCGCACTCCCCTTTCGAGATCGAGTCCCTGGCCGAGTTCGACACCGCCGTCACCTCCGGTTCCATCAGCGGGTTCCGCGTGCAGTCCGTCGATCTGACGGACCGCACGCGGCTGCTGCTCACCGCCGACGTGCACGGCGCGGTGTTCCTCGGCTGCCCGATGGCCGAGGAGGCGGCGCACCGCGTGCAGCGCGACGGCGCGCTGGTCTTCCCCGTCGTGCCGGATCTGCCGTTCGATCCGTACCGGGGCGCGCTCTACACCCCGGACGAGCTGTTCGCGGGCCTGGCGCGGGGGTATGAGCAGACGCCGGACGCCCGCTCGTACGCCTGGTTCGAGCGCACCCGCGCCGAGCACGACATATTCGCCGCCGTCATACGCGGCATGCACGACGAGTCGATGTCCAACGCGCTGGACGAGCGGCTGCGCGCCTGCCGCCCCGTCGTCGGCGTCATGGGCGGGCACGCGCTGGAGCGCGGCGGCGAGGACTACGCGGGCGCGGCCCGGCTGGGCCGGGCGCTGGTGCGCGCCGGGTTCGACGTGGCCACGGGCGGCGGCCCCGGCGCGATGGAGGCGGCCAACCTGGGCGCGTACGCGGCGGAGTTCGACGACGCGATGCTGGCCGAGGCGGTGCGGATGCTGGGCAAGGCGCCGTCGTTCACGCCCTCGGTGGCCCAGTGGGCCGAGGCGGCGTTCGCGGTACGGGAGCGGTGGCCGGGCGGCGGCGACTCGATCGGCATCCCCACCTGGTTCTACGGCCACGAGCCGCCGAACGCCTTCGCGGGGCACATCGCGAAGTACTTCGCGAACGCGCTGCGCGAGGACGGGCTGCTGGCCCGCAGCACCGCGGGCGTGGTGTTCCTGCCGGGGGCGGCGGGCACGGTGCAGGAGATCTTCGACGCGGCGACGCCCAACTACTACGAGTCGCGCGGCGAGCCGCGGCCGATGGTGCTGGTGGGCCGCGCCCACTGGTCGGCGCGGCTGCCGGCGTGGCAGTTGCTGTCGGCGCTGGCGGACGGCCGGCCGATGGCGCCGCGGATCGCGCTGGTCGACGCGGTGGACGAGGCGCCGGAGGCGCTGCTGAAGATGGGCGCCGCCGGCTAGGACGCGGCCTGTGCGCGCTGCCCGGCGTGCTTTCCGGCTTCCTGCCCGGCGTGCCGTCCTGCGTCCGGGTCCGGCGGCAGCGTGACCGTCACCGTGAGCCCGCCGCCGTCGCGGGGGCGGGCGTCCGCGTCCCCGCCGTGGGCGCGCGCGACGGCCCGTACGATCGACAGCCCCAGCCCGGCCCCGCCGCCGGTGACCAGCCGGTCGGCGCCGAGGCGGCGGAACGGCTCGAAGAGGGCGGGGATCTCGTACGGGGGCACGGTGGGCCCGGTGTTGGCAACCCGGAGCCCGGCCCGGCCGCCCGGGCCGGTGCCGCAGGTGACGCGGACGTGCCCGCCCGCGCCGGAGTTGTGGCGGACGCCGTTCTCGACCAGGTTGTGCACCAGCCGCTCCAGCAGCAGCGCGTCGCCCGCGGTCCACGCCTCCGCGGTCTCCGCGGTCACCTCGATCCCGGCCTTCGCCGCCGCGGAAACGGCCTGGGCGACGACGTGGGTGACGATGTCGGCGAGGTCGACGGGGTGCCGTTCGGTGATCTCGTTCTCGGAGGAGGCCAGGAGCAGCAGCCCGCTGATGAGCCGCTCGTGGCGGGAGTTGATCTGCAGCAGGTCCTCGCCCAGCCGCCGGATGTCCGCGGAGGCGGCGGGCCGGTGCATCGCGGTCTCGACGAGGGCGCGGCCGAGGGTGAGCGGGGTGCGCAGCTCGTGGGAGGCGTTGGCGACGAAGCGGCGCTGGCCGTCGAAGGAGCGGTCGAGCCGTTCGACCATGGTGTCGAAGGTGTCGGCGAGTTCCTTGACCTCGTCGTCTGGGCCGGCGAGCGCGATGCGTTCGTGCAGCCCGCGGCCGGCGGCGGGGGCGTCGGCGATCCGCCGGGCGGTGTCGGTGACGCGGTGCAGCGGGGCGAGGACCCGGCCGGCGACGAGCCAGCCGGAGCCGGCCGCGGCGGCGCCGACGACGAGGAGGGCGATGCCGCCCTGGGTGAGGAGGGAGGTGCCCGCGGCGTCGCGCAGGACGTCCTCGCGGCTCTCCGTGAATCGCTGGTGTTCAGGCCCGGGTCCGGGACCGGCGTCGGGACCGGGGGCGCGGGCGGGGGTGCCCGTCGGTGCCGCGGAGGGTTCCGCGGAGCTGCTGCTGAAGGTGCCGCCGGCGCCGAGGCGGGCGTTGAACAGGACGTAGGTGAGGCCGAGGAGTACGGCGCCTGCGGCCAGGAACATGGCCCCGTAGACGAGCGTCAGCCGGGCGCGCAGGGTGAAGCGCCGCGGCCGGAGCGGGGTGCGCGGGCCGCTCATGGGATGCGGTATCCGACGCCGGTGACGGTCTCGACGACGGGCGGCTCGCCGAGCTTGCGGCGCAGCTTGAGCACCGCGAGGCGGACGGCGCCGGTGAAGGGGTCGGCGTGCTCGTCCCACGCCTTCTCCAGCAGGAGTTCCGCGGAGACCGGGGCGCCCTCCGCGCGGAGCAGTTCGGCGAGGACGGCGAACTCCTTGCGGGACAGGGGCACATAGCGCCCGTCGCGTACGACCTCGTGCCTGGCCGGGTCCAGGGCGATCCCGGCGCGGCGGAGCACGGGCGGCGCGGCGGGCCGGGCGCGGCGGCCGAGGGCGTGGACGCGGGCGGCGAGTTCGGGGAAGGCGAACGGCTTGGTGAGGTAGTCGTCGGCGCCGAGGCCGAGTCCCGCAACGCGGTCGGCGACGTCGGCGGAGGCGGTGAGCATCAGCACGCGCGCGGCCGAGCCGGAGCGGACGAGGCCGCGGCAGACGTCGTCGCCGTGGACGGCGGGCAGGTCGCGGTCGAGGACGACGACGTCGTAGTCGTGGACGGCGGCGCGCTCCAGCGCGGCGGCGCCGTCGTACGCGACGTCGACGGCGTGCGCCTCGGCGCGCAGCCACTCGCGGACCGCGGCGGCGAGCACCGGCTCGTCTTCGGCGACCAGCACCCTCATCGGCGGCCTCCCGTAGCTGGGTTCGAAGGCTCATGGTGGCGAACGACGCGTTTCCTCGCCGTTAGGAGACGGCGTGCGGAGTCGGGCGGGAGGCGGGCCCGTACGGCGGAAACGGCGGGGAAACGCGCCGCCGCGTTGCATCGGGCCGTACGGCGCGGGCGGCCCGGCCCGCGCCCCCGAAGAGGGAGACGACGATGCGACGACGTATGCGCACCGCGCTGGCGGCCCTGCCGCTGGCGCTCACCCTGGCCCTCGCGGGCTGCGGCTCCGGCGGCGGCGACGGGACGGTGGCGACGGCGGGCGGCGAGAAGAAGAAGGGCGGCGGGAAGGACCCGGTCGCGGACGACATGGACGAGCAGATGCTGCAGTTCGCGCGGTGCCTGCGGGAGAACGGTGTGGACGTCCCGGACCCGGAGCCCGGGCAGGGCGTGAACCTGAATATGGACGGCGTCGGCGAGGCGAAGGCGGAGCGCGCCATGGAGGCGTGCCGGGAGTACGACCCGGCGACCACGTCGAAGAACGACCCGATCAGCAAGGAGCTGGAGGAGAAGCTGCGCGCGTACTCCCGCTGCATGCGGAGCAACGGCGTGGCCGACTTCCCGGATCCGGTGCCGGGCGGCGGGCTGCAGATGGACGGCGCGATCGAGCGGGACCCGGACTACGACGGGGCGGCGAAGGCGTGCAAGAAGCTGATGCCGGCGGGCGAGGGCGAGAGCTCCACGAACGAGGTGGAGGGCGAATGACCGCGCGGCCCGCCACCGCCCGGCAGGAGCCGGGCCCCGGGAACCCGCCCGGGGAAGACCCACCCGCCGCGGACCCGCCTCCCTCGCGCCGCGGCCGGCACCGCCGCAGGCGGCGGCGGATCGCCGCCGGGGCGGTGTTCCTCGCCGCGACCGGCGGCGCCGCGGCGGCCGGACTCGGCCTCGGCGGCACCGGCGACCCGGCCGGTGCCGCGGACGGCGAACTGCCCCCGGCCACCGCCGAGGTGACCCGGGACACGCTGGTCGACACCCGCAGCGCCGACGCGGAGCTGGGCCATGGCCCGGCCACCGGCGCCGCCGCCCGCACCGGCGGCACGCTCACGCGACTGCCGCGCGCGGGCGCGCGGGTGGCCCGCGGCGAGGCGCTGTACGCGCTGGACGACGAGCCGGTGACCCTGCTGTACGGGGACCTGCCCGCGTACCGCGCGCTGGCACCCGGCACCGAGGGCACGGACGTGGCGCAACTGGAGCACAACCTGAGCGCACTCGGCTACACCGGCTTCACCGTGGACGACACGTACTCCGACGCCACGGCCGCCGCCGTCCGCGACTGGCAGGACGACCTGGGCGCCGAGTCAACGGGCCGGGTGGAGCCGGAGCAGGTGGTGTTCGCGCCGGGCCCGGTCGTCGTGGCGAGCGTCGACGCGCAGCGCGGGGACCTCGTCGCACCGGGCGCCGACGTCCTCACGTACACCGGCACCGCCGTGGCCGTCACCGCGGAACTGGACGTCGCGGACCGGCGGCTCGCGCGGCGGGGCGCGGAGGTGGGCGTGGAGCTGCCGGACGGGCGGACGGTGCGCGGCACGGTCGGGGAGGTGTCCGTACGGACCCGGCCGGCCGAGGGCGAGGAGGAGGCGCAGACGGTCGTGGAGGTCGTCGTCCGGCTGAAGGGCGCGGAGGCGCGGAAGGCGGCGTCCGCGTACGACGAGGCGGGCGTGCACGTCGACTTCACCGCGGGCCGCCGCGAGGACGTGCTGACGGTGCCGGTCGCGGCGCTGCTGGCGCTGGCGGAGGGCGGCTTCGGCGTGGAGGTGGTGGCGGACGGCACGACGCGGTACGTACCGGTGGAGACGGGCCTGTTCGCCGGCGGCCGGGTCGAGGTCTCGGGCCCGGGCCTGACGGCGGGCACGAAGGTGGGCGTGCCGCGGTGATCGAGCTGACGAACGTGACGAAGACCTACCCGGGCGGCGTCACCGCGCTCGCCGGGGTCTCCCTGCGCGTGGCCGCGGGCGAACTCGTCGCCGTCACCGGCCCTTCGGGGTCGGGGAAGTCGACGATGCTGCACGTCCTGGGCACCCTGGACCGCCCCACGTCGGGCGGGGTGCGGATCGCCGGGTACGACGTGGGCGCGCTGTCCGACGCCGGCCTGTCCGCGCTGCGCGCCCACCGGATCGGCTTCGTCTTCCAGCAGTTCCACCTCGCGGGCGGCACGTCGGCCCTCGACAACGTCGCCGACGGCCTCCTCTACACCGGCCTGCGCCCGGCGGAGCGCCGCCGCCGCGCGGAGCGGGTGCTGCACCGGGTGGGCCTGGGCCACCGCATGGAGCACCGGCCGCACGAACTGTCGGGCGGCGAGCGGCAGCGGGTCGCGGTGGCCCGCGCGGTGGCGGGGGACCCGCCGCTGCTGCTGGCGGACGAGCCGACGGGGGCGCTGGACACGGCGTCGGGCGCGGGGGTGGTGGAGCTGCTGCGGGAGCTGAACGGGGCGGGGACGACGGTGGTGGTGATCACGCACGAGCGGGAGCTGGCGGCGGCGCTGCCGCGGCAGGTGCGGTTGCGGGACGGCAGGCTGGAGCAGGAGGGGGCGATGACGAAGTGAAGGGGACGTCGGCCGAGGAGATACCGCCCGCGGGCCTCCGCCCGGGGGATGTGGTGCGCGGCGGGGCGGTGGGGCTGCGGACGCGGCCGCTGCGGGCGGTGCTGTCGGCGCTGGGGATCGCGATCGGGATCGCGGCGATGGTGGCGGTGGTGGGGATCTCGTCGAGTTCGCGGGCGGATCTGGACCGTACGCTCGCGTCGCTCGGCACGAACCTGCTGACGGTCTCGCCGGGCCGGACGATGAGCGGCGGGGAGGCGAAGCTGCCGGCGCGGGCGGAGTCCATGGTGGCCAGGATCGGCCCGGTGACGTCGGTGTCGGCGATCGGCCAGGTCCCGGACGCGCACGTCTACCGCACGGACCGGATCCCGGAGGCGGAGACGGGCGGTCTGGCCGCGTACGCGGTACGCACCGGCCTCCCGGCGACGACGGGCGCGCGGCTGCGTACCGGCACGTGGCTGAACGCGGCGACGGCGCGGTATCCGGCGGTGGTGCTGGGCGCGACGGCGGCGGAGCGGCTGGGCGTGGGCCGGGCGGCACCGGAGGTGCGGGTGCTGGTGGGCGGCGCGTGGTTCACGGTGGTGGGGATCCTGGAGCCGGCGCCGCTGGCACCGGAGCTGGACACCGGGGCGCTGGTGGGGTGGCGGGCGGCGAAGGACCGGCTGGGCTTCGACGGCCGGGCGACGACGGTCTACATGAGGTCGGCGGACGCGGCGGTGGAGGAGGTCCAGTCGGTGCTGGGCGCGACCGCGAACCCGGCGGCGCCGAACGAGGTGGAGGTCTCGCGCCCGTCGGACGCGCTGGCGGCGAAGCGCGCGGCGGGCGAGGCGTTCACGCGGCTGCTGCTGGGGGTGGGCGCGGTGGCGCTGCTGGTGGGCGGCGTGGGGGTGGCGAACACGATGGTCATCTCGGTGCTGGAACGCCGCGCGGAGATCGGCCTGCGCCGCGCCCTGGGCGCCACCCGGGGCCACATCCGCACGCAGTTCCTGGCGGAGTCGCTGCTGCTGTCGGCCCTGGGCGGTGCGGCGGGCGCGCTCCTGGGGGCGGGGGTGACGGCGTCGTACGCGGCGTCGCAGTCCTGGCCGCCGGTGATCCCGGCCTGGACCCTGGCAGGCGGTCTGGCAGCGACCCTGACAGTAGGCGCCCTGGCGGGCCTCTACCCAGCCCTCCACGCAAGCCGCCTCTCCCCGACAACGGCACTGGCAACGCCGTAGCGGGAGCTGGGGGGCGGGGGCACAGTCCGAGCAGGAAGGGCCCAGCCGGAGACGGCCCGGGACGCAGAACGAGGGGCCGTCGGGGCGCGGGGGTCCGGGGCGCAGCCCCGCGGGGGGCTCGGGGCGCAGCCCCTCGGGGGTCGGGGGCGCAGCCCCGCGGGGGGCTCGGGGGCGGAGCCCCTGAGGTTCGGGAAGGGGCGGGGTCGGGGAACAACCCCCGGCTCCGGCAGCCGCACCCGCCTCACCCCCCGAGCACCACCACCTCCGACGGGTCGAACTCCACGCCCACCCGGTCCCCCGCCTCCGGTGCGCCCCGCAGTGGCACCGATGACTCCAGCTCCGGTCCCGTGTCCGGTCGCAGCGTCAGCAGTACGTGGTCCCCCCGGAACGTCCGCCCCACCACCGCGCAGACCAGCCCCGTGCCCGAGGGGCCCACCCGCACCCCCGCCGGCCGTACCAGCAGCGGCCGCTCCCCCGACGCCCCGGAGTCGGCCACCCCCAGCCGCCCCCACGGCGTCTCCGCCGCCGAGCCGCGCACCGTCCCCCGTACCACGTTCGCAAACCCCAGGAACCGCGCCACGAACTCGTCGGCCGGCCGCTCCCACACCTCCACCGGCGTGCCGGTCTGCGCCACGCGCCCCTCCCGCATCACCACCACCCGGTCGGAGAGCGCGAACGCCTCCCCCTGGTCGTGCGTGACCGCCAGCACCGTCGTGCCCAGCCGCCCGAAGAGCCGCCGCAGCTCCACCACCAGCCGTTCCCGCAGCGAGCGGTCCAACTGCCCCAGCGGCTCGTCCAGCATCAGCAGTTGCGGCGACGGCGCCAGCGCCCGCGCCAGCGCCACCCGCTGCTGCTCCCCGCCCGACAGCGCCCCCACCGCGCGCCGTTGCGCCCCCGGCAGCCCGACGAGCGACAGCAGTTCCGCCACCCGCTCCCGGGCCGCCGCCCGCGAGGCCCCGTGCATGCGCAGCCCGAAGGACACGTTCCCGCCCACGTCCCGGTGCGGGAACAACTGCTGGTCCTGGAACATCAGCCCGACCCCCCGCCGGTGCGCCGGCACCCCGGCCAGATCCCGCCCGCCGAGCAGCACCCGCCCGCCCGCGACGGGCTGCAGTCCGGCCACCGCCCGCAGCAGCGTGGACTTGCCGCTGCCGCTGGGCCCGAGGACGCTGACGATCTCGTGGTCCGCGACGTCGAGGGCGATCCCGTCGACCGCGGCGCGGGCGCCGTAGCGCACGGTGACGTCGTCGAGTACGAGCATCAGAACTCTCCCGCCTGGTTCTTACGGACCCGTTCCAGCAGCAGCAGCGAGGCCGCGCACACCGCCATGAGGATGGTGCTCAGCGCCATCGCCTGCCCGTAGTTGGTCTCGCCGGCCCGGCCGAGGAGCCGCGCGACGGCGACGGGCAGCGTCGGCCGGTCGGGCCCGGCGATGAAGACGGTCGCCCCGAACTCGCCGAGGGAGACCGCGAACGCGAAGCCGGCGGCGACGAGCACCGCCCGCCGCACCAGTGGCAGGTCGACCTCCCGCCAGGCCCGCAGCGGTGACGCGCCGAGCACGGCGGCGGCCTCCCGCAGCCGGTCGTCGACGGCGCGCAGCACGGGCAGCATGGTCCGTACGACGAAGGGGACGCCGACCAGCGCCTGCGCGAGCGGCACGAGGATCCAGGAGGACCTGAGGTCCAGCGGCGGGCTGTCGAGGGCGATGAGGAAGCCGAAGCCGACGGTGACGGCGGAGGTGCCCAGCGGCAGCATCAGCAGCGCGTCGAAGCCGCGGACGAGGGGCCCGGCGCGGCGGGTGACGGCGGCCGCGGCGAGGCCGCCGACGACGACGGCGATGACGGTGGCGACGGCGGCGTAGGCGAGGGAGTTGCCGACGGCTTCCAGCGGCGGGACGGCGAACGTGCCGTCGCTCTCCTGGAGGGCGCGGTAGAAGCCGAGGCCGTGGCCGCCGGGGGTGGCGAAGGAGCGTTCGACGAGGACGGCGAGCGGCGCGAGGAGCAGCACGGCGACGACGGCGACGACGCCGCCGAGGAGGGCGCGTTCGCCGGCGCCGCGGGGGCGGCGGGCGGTGGTCTCGGGGGCGACGAGGCGCAGCGCCCTCTCCCGGCGGCGCACCGTCCAGGCGTGTACGGCGAGGACGGCGGCGACGGCGGCGAGCTGGAGGAGGGAGAGGACGGCGGCGGTGGGGAGGTCGAGGAAGTCGGCGGTCTGGCGGTAGATCTCCACTTCGAGGGTGGCGTAGGCGGGGCCGCCGAGGATCTGGATGACGCCGAAGGAGGTGAAGGTGAAGAGGAAGACCATGAGGGCCGCGGCGGCGACGGCGGGCCCGAGCGCGGGCAGCGTGACGTGCCGCCAGGCGGCGAGGCGGCCGGCGCCGAGGACGCGGGCGGCTTCTTCCTGGCGCGGGTCGAGCTGGGCCCACAGGCCGCCGACGGTCCGTACGACGACGGCGAAGTTGAAGAAGACGTGGGCGAGGAGGATGGCCCACACGGTGGTGTCCAGCCGTATGCCCCACCAGCCGTCGAGGACACCGCCGCGGCCGGTGAGCGCGAGGAAGGCGGAGCCGACGACGACGGTGGGCATCACGAACGGCACGGTGACCAGGGCGCGCAGCAGTTGCTTGCCGGGGAAGTCGAAGCGGGCGAAGACGTACGCGGCGGGCAGCGCGAGGACGAGGGTGAGCCCGGTGGAGGCGGCGGCCTGCCAGAGCGTGAACCACAGGACGCCGAGGACGTCGGGGTCGCCGAGGACACCGGGGATGCGGCCGAACTGCCAGCGGCCGCCGTCGCGCAGGCCGCGGGCGACGATGGCGCCGACGGGGTAGGCGAAGAAGACCGCGAAGAACGCGGCGGGGACGGCCATGAGCGCGAGCCGTCCGGCCGCCCCGCGTATCCGGCGGCGGCCCGCGCCCGTTGCCGTTCCCTTTGCCGATTCCGGTCTCGTGTCTCCCTTGCCGCGGCCCGCGGCCCGGGTCACTTCACGACCAGCGAGGTCCACGTCTTTATCCACTGCTCCCGGTTGTCGTCGATGGTCGGCGGGTTGAGGGAGTGGGGGCCGACGATCTCCTCGCCGTAGCGCAGGAACACCTCGGGCAGTTCGGTGTTCATGCGCACCGGGTGGACGAACATCTGCAGCGGCATGTCCTGCTGGAATTGCTCGCCGATGAGGAAGTCGATGAGGGCCTTGCCGCCTTCGGCGTTGCCGGCGTTGGCGAGCAGCCCGGCGAACTCGATCTGGCGGAAGCAGGTGCCGGTGGACACGCCGGTGGTGGCTTCCTTCGGCCGGGACTCCATGTCGAGGACGGGCGGGCTGGAGGCGTAGGAGACGACGAGCGGCTTGTCGCCCTTGCCGGCGCCGGAGAAGCGCTCGTAGTACGCCTGCTCCCAGCCGTCGACGACCTCGACGCCGTTGTCGCGCAGCTTGCTCCAGTAGTCCTCCCACCCGTCCTTGCTGTACTCGTCGACGGTGGCGAGGAGGAAGGCCAGGCCCGGGGAGGAGGTGGCGGCGTTCTCGGTGACGAGGAGGTCCTTGTAGCGGGGGTCGGCGAGGTCGTCGAAGCTCTGCGGCGGGTCGAGGTTCTTCTCCTCGAAGTACGCGCGGTCGTAGTTGACGCACACGTCGCCGTAGTCGACGGGGGTGACCCGGTGTTCACCGGCGTCGAGCTGGAGGATCTCCGGGATACGTTCCAGCCCCTTCGCCTCGTACGGCGTGAAGATCCCGTTGTCGAGGCCGCGGGAGAGCAGGGTGTTGTCGATGCCGAAGAAGACGTCGCCCTGGGGGTTGTCCTTGGACAGGACGGCCTGGTTGACGGCGGAACCGGCGTCCTTGCCCTTGAGGATGTCGACCGTGTACCCGGACTGCTTCTCGAACGCCTTCAGCACGTCGTCGGAGACGGCGAAGGAGTCGTGGGTGACGAGGGTGACGCTCTTGTCGCCCGCGCCGGACGCGGATCCGTCGCCGGAGTCCGAGCCGCAGGCGGCCAGGCCCAGGGCGAGGGACGCGGCCAGGGCGGTGGTGACGATGCGCTTCATCGGGCTGCTTTCGTGGCGGCGGGCAGCCCGGGCAGCAGCAGAGTCTCGACCGAACTTCCTACCCAGAATGACCTGGGCGAGGTTCGAGGGTCTGCGGCCTGGACGGTGCCGCACTCTCAGCGCTGCGAGCGCTCCCCTGTCGGTGTGTACATATGAACGGTATCAGGCGGGCGTGTCGGCCGCGGAGGCGGCGAGCTGCCCGCACGCGCCCTCGATCTCCTGGCCCCGGGTGTCCCGTACGGTCACGGGCACGCCGTGGGCCTCCAGGGCGGCGACGAACGCCCGCTCGTCCTCGGGCCGGGAGGCGGTCCACTTGGAGCCGGGGGTGGGGTTGAGCGGGATGAGGTTGACGTGCGCGCGGCGGCCCTTGAGGAGGCGGCCGAGGAGGTCGGCGCGCCATGCCTGGTCGTTGATGTCCCTGATCAGCGCGTACTCGATGGAGACGCGGCGGCCGGAGCGCGCGGCGTACTCCCAGGCGGCGTCGAGGACCTCGCGGACCTGCCAGCGGGTGTTGACGGGCACGAGGGTGTCGCGCAGCTCGTCGTCGGGCGCGTGCAGGGAGACGGCGAGCCGGCACTTCAGGCCCTCGTCGGCGAAGCGGAGCATGGCGGGCACGAGGCCGACGGTGGAGACGGTGATGCCGCGCTGGGAGAGCCCGAGGCCGTCGGGCTCGGGGTCGGTGAGGCGGCGGATGGCCGACAGCACGCGGTTGTAGTTCGCCAGCGGCTCGCCCATGCCCATGAAGACGATGTTGGACAGCCGCGCCGGGCCCCCGGGGACCTCGCCGTCGCGCAGGGCGCGCATGCCGTCGACGATCTGGTGGACGATCTCGGCGGTGGACAGGTTGCGGGTGAGCCCGGCCTGGCCGGTGGCGCAGAACGGGCAGTTCATGCCGCAGCCGGCCTGCGAGGAGATGCACATGGTGACGCGGTCCGGGTAGCGCATGAGCACCGACTCGACCAGCGTGCCGTCGAAGAGCCGCCACAGGGTCTTGCGGGTGGTGTCGCCGTCGCAGCTCAGATGCCGTACGACGGTCATCAGCTCGGGCAGCAGCCCCTCGGCGAGCTTCGCCCGGGACCCGGCCGGCACGTCGGTCCAGCCGGCCGGGTCGGTCGCGTAGCGCGCGAAGTAGTGGCGCGAGAGCTGCGCGGCACGGAACGGCTTCTCCCCCAGCTCGGCGACGGCGTCGCGGCGCTCGGCGGGGGTGAGGTCGGCTAGGTGCCGCGGCGGCTTCTTGGCACCACGGGGGACGGCGAAGGTGAGCTCTCCTGGCTTCGGCATAGCCGTACCAGTGTCGCAGACGTATTCACCCTCGCCCGCCTCATCCCCAAATGCCCTGATTCGTCGACAAGACCCCACTGGTCGGCGCCCCGTGCCCGTCGCCCGGGGGCGCCACACCCGCTCCGGGCGCCCCCGGGCCGTCCCCCGCCACCGCCGCGGCAGTGGCCACCGCCATGCCCCCGGTCGCCAGCAGCGCCACCGCCGTCGCGCGGGCCGCCATGCGCGTGATCCTCATCGAACTCCCCCTTGGGTCGCGGTCATCCGCACCACCGTGCCCACCCGCCCGGCGCGGCTCACAGGTGTTTCGACGCTCGCCGAAACTGCACGGACGACAGGGGAACGGAGCGGCCGGGTCAGCCCGCGCCGACGAAGATCACCATCAGCAGCCACACCACCGGCGCCGTCGGCAGCAGCGAGTCCAGCCGGTCCATGATCCCGCCGTGGCCGGGCAGCAGCGTGCCCATGTCCTTGATGCCGAGGTCCCGTTTGATCATCGACTCGGCGAGGTCGCCGAGCGTCGCCGAGGCGGCTGCCGCGGCGCCCAGCAGGAGGCCCTGCCACCAGCGGCCGTCGTCGATGAGCAGTTCCATGCACACCGCGCCCGCCGCCATCGCGAAGGCCAGCGCGCCGCCCAGGCCCTCGCGGGTCTTGCCGGGGCTGATGCGCGGGGCGAGTTTGTTGCGGCCGAGTTTGTAGCCCACGGCGTACGCGCCGGTGTCGCTGATCACCGTGAGGATCAGGAACGTCAGCACCCGCTGCGGCCCGTCGTCGTCCGCGGCGAGCATCAGCGCGACGAAGGAGGCGAGGAACGGCACGTAGAACGCGGCGAAGACGCCGGCGGTGACGTCGCGGAGGTAGTCCTCCGCGGGGCCGGTCAGCCGCCAGACGGGGACGGCGAGGGCGGTGAGCGCGAGGGCCGCCCCGGCGCCCTCGGCGCCGCGCGCGTACCCGGCGATGACCATGGCGATGCCGCCGAGCACCAGCGGCACCAGCGGCGTGCGGATGCCGCGGCACTCCGCCAGCCGCGACGTCAGCTCCCACAGCCCGACCGCCACCGCGACGACGATGACGCCGAGGAAGAGCACTTTCACGACGAAGAGCGTGGCCAGCACGATGGCGCCGAGGCCGAGCCCGACGCCTATGGCCGCGCCGAGGTCCCGGCCGCCGCGGCGCCGCTTGGGGGCGGGCGGCGGCGGGGTGGAGGGATCGCCCGGGGCGCCGGATCCCCCGGAGGGACCTGGGGAGGGTTCGTCGGCAGGGGCATCGCCGGACACGATGGGCATGCGCGGAGTCTGCGCCCTTTCACCCCCGCCGTACACGGGACCCGCCGGGGCCCCCCTGGAGGAGTCGTTCATCAGACCTCGAGCAGCTCTGCTTCCTTGTGCTTGAGCAGCTCGTCGACCTGGGCCACGTACTTGTGGGTGGTGTCGTCGAGCTCCTTCTCGCCGCGGCGGCCCTCGTCCTCACCGATCTCGCCGTCCTTGACGGCCTTGTCGATGGTCTCCTTGGCCTTGCGGCGTACGGAGCGGATGGCGATCCGCGCGTCCTCGCCCTTGGCCCTGGCGACCTTGATGAACTCCTTGCGGCGCTCCTCGGTGAGCTGCGGGAAGACCACCCGGATGATGTTGCCGTCGTTGGAGGGGTTAACGCCGAGGTCGGAGTCGCGGATCGCCTGCTCGATGTTGCGCAGGGCGCTCTTGTCGAACGGGGTCACCACCGCCATCCGCGGCTCCGGCACCGAGAACGACGCCAGTTGGTTGATGGGGGTCTGGGCCCCGTAGTAATCCGCCGTGATCTTGTTGAACATCGCCGGATGCGCCCGCCCGGTGCGGATCGCGGCGAGGTCCTCCTTGGCGACCACGACGGCCTTCTCCATCTTCTCCTCGGCTTCGAGGAGGGTCTCTTCGATCACCACTGGCTCCTGGTCTCATCCGTGAGCGGAACGGGAGTGCCCCCGTCCGCCCGTACCATGCCTGCACGGTGTCCGACCGGCAGGCCGTTGTCCATCCCTCAGACCCGGCTGCCGTGCGCGCTCACGAGCGTACCGATCTTCTCACCCCGCACCGCCCGGGCGATGTTGCCCTCCTTCAGCAGCTCGAAGACGAGGATGGGCAGTTCGTTGTCACGGCACAGGGTGACGGCCGTGGCGTCGGCGACCTTGAGATCACGGGTGATGACCTCGCCGTATCCGAGCGCGTCGAACTTCACCGCGTCGGGGTTCTTCTTGGGGTCGGCGTCGTAAACCCCGTCGACGCCGTTCTTGCCCATGAGCAGGGCCTCGGCGTGGATCTCCAGCGCGCGCTGCGCGGCGGTGGTGTCCGTGGAGAAGTACGGCATGCCCATCCCGGCGCCGAAGATGACGACGCGGCCCTTCTGCATGTGCCGGATGGCGCGCAGCGGGATGTACGGCTCGGCGACCTGGCCCATCGTGATCGCCGTCTGCACCCGGGAGTCGATGCCTTCCTTCTCCAGGAAGTCTTGCAGGGCAAGGCAGTTCATGACCGTGCCGAGCATGCCCATGTAGTCGGAGCGGGCCCGGTCCATGCCGCGCTGCTGCAGTTCGGCGCCGCGGAAGAAGTTGCCGCCGCCGATCACCACCGCGATCTCGTACCCGTCGCGGACGACGGCCGCGACCTCGCGGGCGATGGCGTGTACGACGTCCGGGTCGACGCCGAGGTCCCCGCCGCCGGAGAACGCCTCGCCGGACAGCTTCAGCAGGAAGCGCGAGCTGTCCCTCTTCGTATGGTGCCCGTGGTCCGCCTTTTCGTGGTGGCCGTGGTCCGCGTCGGCGTCCTCGTTCATGAAGTCTCCTCGTGCGCATGCGAAGGAGGCCATCGCCGTGGGGTTCTCATCCACCCATTCCCGGCAATGGCCTCCTCGTCACTTCCGCGGCCCGGCGGCGGTCTCCCGCACCGGCCCGCAACAACTCAACCCGACCCTAGCGGGGCCGGTGGCCGTTCGCCGTACACCGTGCGCGCCTTACGCCGCGGCGACCCGCCCAGAGGCGCGTCGGATCGCGGCGCGCGCCGTCCGGTCGCGCTTGCGCGCGCCGGGCGGCACGGTGCACTCCGGTCGCGCCGGCGCTCAGGCGCCGACGCGAATGCGTGCGAAGCGGATCACCTGCGCGCCCGCCTCGCCGAGCACCTTCTGCACCGACTTCTTCGGGTCCTTGGCGAACGGCTGGTCCAGCAGCACGTTCTCCTTGAAGAAGCCGTTCACACGACCCTCGACGATCTTCGGCAGGGCGGCCTCCGGCTTGCCCTCCTCGCGGGAGGTGGCCTCGGCGACGCGGCGCTCGTTCTCCACCGTGTCGGCCGGGACCTCGTCGCGGGTCAGCCAGCGCGGGCTGAAGGCGGCGATGTGCTGCGCCACCTCCTTGGCCGTCTGCGGGTCGGCCTTGTCCAGCTCGACGAGCACGCCGACCTGCGGGGGCAGGTCCGGCATGGTGCGGTGCATGTACGTGCCCACGTAGGCGCCCTCGAAGCGCGCGAAGCGGTCGAGGACGATCTTCTCGCCGAGGGTGGCGTTGGCCTCGTCCACGTACGTCTGGACGGTCTTGCCGTCGATCTCGGAGGCGAGCAGCGCCTCCAGGTCGGCCGGCTTGCTGGCCGCGACGTGCTCGGCGAGGGCGTTGGCGACGGCGATGAACTTGTCGCCCTTGGCGACGAAGTCGGTCTCGCACTTCAGCTCCAGCAGGACGCCGGAGGAGTTGTCGTCGGCGATCAGGGAGACGACTGCGCCGTTCTCGGCGGAGCGGCCCTCACGCTTGGCGACGCCCTTCTGGCCCTTGACGCGGAGCAGCTCCACGGCCTTGTCGACGTCGCCCTCGGCCTCTTCCAGCGCCTTCTTGCAGTCCATCATGCCGGCGCCGGTGAGCTCCCGGAGCTTCTTGACGTCGGCGGCGGTGAAGTTCGCCATGATTCGGTGGTTTTCTCTTCTCGACGGGTGACTGGGATCGGCGGATCAGACCTGCGGGGCGTCACCGGCGGGCTGCGCGCCCTCGGCGGCCTCGGTGGACTCTGCAGCCTCAACGGCCTGCTCGGCCGCCGGGACGGGGGTCTCGACGGCCTGCTCGGCGGCCGGGGCAGGGGTCTCGACGGCCTGCTCGGCGGCCGGGGCAGGGGTCTCGTCGGCCTGCTCGGCGTCGGCGACCTTGGCGGTCTCGGCGGAGGTCTGCACCTCGGCCTCGGCGGCCACCTCGTCCGTCTTCTCGGCCGGGGTGGCCGGCGCGGTCTTGCCGTCCTTCTCGCCGGCGAGCAGGTCGCGCTCCCACTCGGCGAGCGGCTCGGCGACGGCCTTGACGGCCTTCTCGTCACCGGTGGCGGCACCGGAGCGGGCGATCAGACCCTCGGCGACGGCGTCGGCGATGACGCGGGTCAGCAGCGTGACGGAGCGGATCGCGTCGTCGTTGCCCGGGATCTTGTAGTCGACCTCGTCGGGGTCGCAGTTGGTGTCGAGGATCGCGACGACCGGGATGCGCAGCTTGCGCGCCTCGCCGACGGCGATGTGCTCCTTCTTCGTGTCCACGATCCAGACGGCGCTCGGCACCTTCTGCATGTCGCGGATGCCGCCGAGGGTCTTCTCCAGCTTGGCCTTCTCGCGGGAGAGGACGAGCAGTTCCTTCTTGGTGAGGCCGGAGGCGGCCACGTCCTCGAAGTCGATGGCCTCAAGCTCCTTGAGGCGCTGCAGCCGCTTGTGGACGGTGGAGAAGTTGGTGAGCATGCCGCCCAGCCAGCGCTGGTTCACGTACGGCATGCCGACCCGGGTGGCCTGCTCGGCGATGGCTTCCTGGGCCTGCTTCTTCGTGCCCACGAACATGATGGTGCCGCCGTGCGCGACGGTCTCCTTCACGAACTCGTAGGCGCGGTCGATGTACGACAGCGACTGCAGGAGGTCGATGATGTAGATGCCGTTGCGCTCGGTGAAGATGAAGCGCTTCATCTTCGGGTTCCAACGGCGGGTCTGGTGCCCGAAGTGGACGCCGCTTTCCAGCAGCTCCCGCATCGTGACGACGGCCATAGCCGTACTCCTCGTGTGTCTCGGTTGTGCGCGGCAGCCGGCCGGCCGCCGCTCCTGACGCCCCTGCGCGTCGCGCCTCCGGCGGGAGCCGGAAGACCGAGTGACGCGGCCACCTTCAGGCAGGTGGCGGGGCGTGCGAAGTCGACCCGGATAGCCGGGTCGCCACCAGAAGTGTACGGGACGGCATCACCCGCCTGCGCCACGGAGCCCGGTCCCCCGGGCGGGTCTCCGGGCCGTCCCCGGCCCCGGGTTGTCCACAACCGGCCGGTTATCCACAGAATCCGTCCATGATCCCCGAGCGCCCCGGCCCTCGGCCAGACTCCCCCCATGAACGGACGACGCGAACGCCGCGCGGCCTGCGAACGGAACGGGGCGGCTGCCGTCACGCGCCGGAGGGCGGACGCGAGAGGAGGCGCGACGGGAGACGCGGCCGGTACGGCGCGGCCGGGCGTGCGGACGGTGACGGGGGCGCGGGCGCGCAAGGCGGCGAGGCCGACGCCCGCAACGGGGCGCCCGAGGGGCGGGGAGGGACGGCCGGCACCCGCGGCGGGGTGGCCGACCTGCGCGGCGGGGCAGCAGGCGCCCGCGGCGTGGCGGCCGGCACCCGCGGCGACGTGCGCCTCGGGGCGGCCCGCCGGCGCCCCCCAGCGCCGGCGGGGGCGCGTGCCGCGGTGGCCGCTCGCCGTCGGGCTCGCCGTGGCCCTGACGGCGGGCGCCTGGCCCGCGCCCCCGTTCACGGCGACCAACACGGTGGAGGAGGCGGGTGGGGAGGGGGCGGGGCGGGGGGAACGGGGGATACGGGATGCGACTGCGCCCGGCGGGCGGTCCCCCGGTCCGGGGCCGGCGGTGCCGTCGGCGGCGCCGAATCCGTCGACACCCCCCGGGGTGGACGCGGTGTGGCCGGTTGACGCGGGGCCGCGGGGGCGGCCGGTGGTGGAGCGGGCGTTCGAGGCGCCGCGTTCGCCGTACGGCCCGGGCCATCGCGGTGTCGATCTGCGGGCCGCGGCGGGGCAGCCGGTGCGGGCCGCGGCGGCGGGGAGGGTGTCGTTCGCGGGGCGGGTGGCGGGGCGCGGGGTGGTGACCGTCGACCATCCGGGCATGGGCCGCCCGCCGCTGCGCACGACGTACGAGCCGGTGGTCGCCGCCGTACGCAAGGGCGAACGGGTCGGAAAAGGGCAGGTCATCGGGCACCTGCAGGGCGGCGGCTACCACTGCGCGACGGCCTGTCTGCACTGGGGGCTGCGCCGCGGCCCGGTCTATCTCGATCCGCTGTCGCTGCTGCCGCCCCGCCTGCTCACCGCGGGCCATGCCCGGCTGCTGCCGGTGTTCGGCATCCCGCCGCCGTCCGGCGGTGACTGACGCCGGGCCGGTGGCGGCGACGTCAGCGTGCGGCGCCGTGCAGGGCTACGGCGACGGCCGTGTCGGCGACGGTCTCCGGTGCGTCGGTGCCGAGTTCGGTGCGGCGGACGGCCGCGTCGACGACCCCCTGGAGCAGGGTGGCGGCGAGGCGGGGTTCGTCGTGGCCGAGGTCCGCCAGGGCCGCGACGACCATGGTGACGAGCCCGCCGTGCGCGGCGCGGATCTTCTCCCGTGCCCCGGCGTCGAGTTCACCTGCGGAGATGGCGACGACGGCCCGGTGGCGGCGGTCGCCGACCAGCGCGAGCTGAGTGCGTACGTACGCCTCGACCTTCGCCTCCGGGGTGTCGGCGTGCTCCATGGCCGCCTCCACCTCGGCTGCCCAGCGCGGGAAGTCGACGGCGCACAGTTCCTCGACCACGGCGGCCCGGCTGCGGAAGTACTCGTACACCGACGAGCGGGCGAGGCCGGTGCGCTCGGCGAGCGCGGCGAAGTTCAGCGCTTCGGTGCCGCCTTCGCCGAGGAGTTCCCGCGCGGCGTCGAGCAGCGCGTCGTGCTGCATGGTCCGGTGCTCGGCCACGGAGGCCGCTCGAATCTTCGGCACGGTCCAACTTTAGACCGCGGAGGCCGTTCAGCCGCTTGAGTCGGCCAGCTTCGCGCGCAACTGCAGGACGGACTTGGTGTGGATCTGGCTGACTCTGCTCTCGGTGACGCCGAGCACCTGGCCGATCTCGGCGAGCGTGAGGCCCTCGTAGTAGTAGAGGGTGACGACGGTCTTCTCCCGGTCGGGCAGGGTGTTCACGGCGCGGGCGAGCAGCCGGCGCAGCTCGCGGTCCTCGGCGACCTCGACGGGGTTGTCGGCGGCGGTGTCCTCAAGGGTGTCCATGAGGCTGAGCCGGTCGCCGTTGTCGGAGCTGACGTGCAGCAGTTCTTCGAGGGCGACGACGTTGGCGAGGGAAAGCTGGCTGAAAACCCCGTGCAGTTCTTCGAGCTGGATGCCCATCTCGGCGGCGACCTCGGCTTCCGAGGGGGTGCGGCGGAGGGCGGCTTCGAGGGTGGCGTAGGCGCGTTCGACGGCGCGGGCCTTCTGCCGTACGGAGCGGGGGATCCAGTCCAGCGCCCGGAGTTCGTCGATCATCGCGCCGCGGATGCGGGTGATGGCGTACGTCTCGAACTTGATGGCGCGCTCGGGGTCGAACTTCTCGATGGCGTCGATGAGCCCGAAGACTCCGGAGGAGACGAAGTCGGCCTGTTCCACGTTGGACGGCAGGCCGACGCTGACGCGTCCCGCGACGTACTTCACGAGGGGCGAGTAGTGCAGGATGAGCTGCTCGCGCAGCCGGCCGTCGCGCGTCTCCTTGTACGACCGCCACAGCTCGTCGACCGACGAGGGTGCTGTGCGTGATGCGGCACGGTCGGACCCGGAGATGTGCTGGGGCATGCGTCGTCGCCTTGAACCGTTCTGGTGGGGGACTGGGTTCGGTGGGGGCTGCGGGGGGAGCGAGCGGGTGTGGGGAGGGTGCGGAGCGGGGGGGGGTGAAGCGGTGGGGAACGCGGGAACGTTCCGCGAGCGTAGCGTGACCGTACGGTCGCATTCTGCGACAGACGGCTCTTCATGAGTACGCAGATTCGTTCCGCGCACCGCACCTGCGGGTTATCAGGAGGTCACAGCGGGGGGACGGCCGCTGCGGCACCGGGTGGGGGTCGGTTTGCATCTCCCCCACCCTTTCACCCGAACGTCCCAGGTCAAGGAACGGCTCGTCACCTTTTGGGGTGCTCACTGGAGGGCGGGGCAAGCCGCCAGCCGGTGCCGTCGCGGCGGACGAATCCGAGTGACTGCAGCTCATGAAGCCTGCCCAAGGCTTCGTCGCGCTCTGTGCCTGCCTCTTGTGCGATCTGTTCCAGCCGTGCCGTACCCCGACCGGGGAGGGCTTCGAGCACTCGTGCGGTGGCGGGCGGGAGCAGATCGCGTGGTACGACGGGGCCGCGGCGGACCGGGGCGAGGTCGGCGCCGATGCAGCCGACCAGCTCGACGACTTCGGCGGCCTCGGTGACGAGTTCTGCCTCGCCGCGCAGCAGCTCGTGCACGCCTGAGGAGAGCCCGGAGGTCACCGGGCCGGGTACGCCCATCGTCGGGCGGCCGAGGCGCTGGGCCCAGCGGGCGGTGACGAGGGAGCCGCTGCGGCGCTCGGCTTCGACGACGACGGTGCCGCGGGTGAGGGCCGCCATGACGCGGTTGCGCAGGAGGAATCGCGACCGGGTGGGATGGTCGCCGGGGGCGAGTTCGGCGACGATGAGACCCTGCTCGGCGACGCGGCCGAGGAGCTCGCTGTGGCCGGGCGGGTAGACCCGGTCGACGCCGCAGGCCAGTACGCCGACGGTGGCTCCGGTGGCGGCGAGCGCGCCGCGGTGGGCGGCGGCGTCGATGCCGTAGGCGGAGCCGGAGACGACGGTCCATCCGGCGTGGGCGAGGCCGGCGGCGAGGGTCGCGGCGACGTGGGCGCCGTACTCGGTGCAGGCGCGGGCGCCGACGACGGCGACGGACTTGAGCGCCCACAGCCGCAGGTCGGCGCGGCCTCGGACCCAGAGGCCGACGGGCCGGGCGGCGGCGAGGTCGTCGAGCTGCCGGGGCCATTCGGGGTCGCCGGGGCAGACGAACCGCGCCCCGACGGCTTCGGCGGCGGCGAGGTCCCGCCGGGCGTCGGGTCCGCCGAGCCGCCGCCGGTAGCGGACCAGCCGGGTTTCGGCCTCCGGTGAGGGCGGCGGGGCGTCGCCGGTGACCCAGCGCATGAGCGCCACGGCCCCGTGCGTACGCAGCCACCTTCCGGCGACCTCGTCTCCGGGTTCGACGAGCCGCGTCAGCGCCACCCGCGCCAACCGCTCCGCGTCACGGTCCGCGGGCTCGGCGCGAGCCGCCTCCGGCGCGGGCCACCTCCCCTGGCGGCTGCGGGCCGCCGGCCGGGCGCCGGAGTCGCTGCCGCGCCGGGGCCATGCGGCCGGGGTGCGCATGGCGCCCAGTGCAGGACCCGCGACCGGGCCGGACGGCCTGTCCGGCGGGCTCTGCCCCTCTGCCGGGGGCACCGGCACAGCAGGCGGCGGGTATCCCCCGCCCGGCGCCGGATGGGTCACCGGCCCCGCCCATGGCCCGGCCGGCGTCCCGGCCCACGGGCCCGTCTGCGGCGCGCTCGCCGCCCCGCTCCGCGCCCCGCTCTGCCGCCCGCCGGACAGGCCGCCAGGCAGCCCGCTGCGCGGCTTCCAGGCGGGCTTCTCGGTCGTGTTCATTCGACGGGCTCCGTCGTTGCCTGGGTACGGGCGCCCCGGGGCACCCCCGTGCGGAGTTCCAGGGCCGCCGCGACGTCCTCGGGCCCCGGGCGGTCGTGGTCCGCGAGGTCGGCGATGGTCCAGGCGACGCGGAGGACGCGGTCGAGGCCACGGGCGGTGAGCAGGCCGCGTTCGAGGTCGCGTTCCGCCGGGGCGAGGACGCCGGGGGCAGGGTGCCACCGGCGGCGCAGCTCGTGGCCGGGGACTTCGCCGTTGGTGCGCCAGGCGGTGCCGGCGTAGCGCGCGGCGGCGCGGTCGCGGGCGGCCAGGACCCGGGCGGCGGCGTCGGCGGTGGGCTCGGCGCGTTCGCCGGCGGCCGACAGCTCGGCGCGGCTGACGGCGTCGACGGCGACCCGGAGGTCGACGCGGTCGAGGAGCGGGCCGGTGAGCCGGCCCTGGTAGCGCCGGACGGCCGTGGGCGGGCATTCGCAGCCGCCCTCCTGGCGGGCGAAGCGACCGCAGGGGCAGGGGTTGGCGGCGAGGACCATGAGGAAGCGGGCGGGGAACTGGACGACACCCGCGGACCGGGCCACGACGACGTGCCCGGACTCCAGTGGCTGTCTGAGGGCGTCGAGGATCCGGCCGCTGAATTCGGGCGCTTCATCCAGGAAGAGCACTCCTCGGTGCGCGAGGGAGACTGCTCCCGGCTTGGGCAGCGCGTTGCCGCCGCCGATGAGGGCGGGCAGGGTCGCGGAGTGGTGCGGGGCGGCGTAGGGGGCTTCGCCGACGAGCGGCTGGCCCGCGGGCAGGGTGCCGGCCACCGACTGGATGGCGGTCACTTCGAGCGCTTCGGTCTCGGTCAGGGGCGGCAGCAGCCCGGGCAGCCGCTCGGCGAGCATCGTCTTGCCCGCTCCCGGGGGGCCTTTCAGGTACAGGTGGTGGCCGCCCGCGGCGGCGACTTCGAGGGCGAAGCGGGCCCGGTGCTGCCCTGCGACGTCGGCGAGGTCGGGGCGGTACGCGCCGGGGCCGAGGGCCGCCGGGGTGCACCAGCCGGCTCCGGGCACGGCGAGGCGGGCGGACGGTACGGCGGGGGCGCTGTCGGGGTCGGCGGGTTCGTCGGGGGGCGGTTCGTCGTTGAGGATGGCGATGAGCTGGCGCAGGCTGCGCACGCCGAGGACGGAGACGTCGGGGACGAGGGTGGCCTCGCCCGCGGCGGCTTCGGGGACGACGACCTGGCGGCAGCCGGCCTCCGCGGCGGCGAGCACGGCGGGCAGCACGCCGGGGACGGGCCGGACGCGGCCGTCGAGGCTCAGCTCGCCGACCATGACGAGCCCGGTGAGGGCGTCGGGCGCGATACGCCCGGCGGCGCCGAGGGTGGCGCAGGCGATGCCGAGGTCGAATCCGCTGCCGGATTTGGGTACCGCGGCGGGGCTGAGGCCGACGGTGAGCTTCTTCTGCGGCCAGTCGACGCCGGAGTTGACGACGGCGGCGCGCACCCGGTCGCGGCTTTCCGTGAGGCTCTTGTCGGGCAGCCCGACCAGCGTGAACGTGGCGACGCCGGGCTCCAGGTCGGCCTGGATCTCGACGACGACGCCTTCGACTCCGACGAGGGCGACCGAGCACGTACGGGCGAAGGCCATCAGGCGGCCCCCCGTACGTGCTCGACGACGGGGGCGCCGCGGTCCGGCAGCACCACGCCGACGACGTCGATCCGCATGCCGCCCGGCGGGGCGCCGCCGTGCCGCAGGGCCCAGGCTTCGGCGAGCCGCCGCAGCCGGTCCGCCTTGGCCGGCGGGACGCCGGCCATCGGATGCTCCCAGCCGCCTTCCCGTCTGGTCTTGACCTCGCAGACGACGAGCGCCTCGCCGTCGAGCGCGACGATGTCGATCTCGCCGTCGCTGCATCTCCAGTTCCGCGCCAGGACGGTCATTCCCGCCTGGACGAGCTGCCGCTCCGCGATCCGTTCCCCGTACTGTCCGAGCGCCTGCCGCTGCTTCGGCATCGGGCACCACCTCCCGCGTCCGACTGTGTCGTGCCGCGGGAAAAGTTGTTGATCTTGGTGGATAACCGACGGGTTGTGGACAACTCCCTCACCCATGAGGGTGACGGAGGAGGGGAACTCAGCCGAGGTCGTCGGAGGGCATCTCCAGGTCGGACTTGCTCAGCTCCTCGATGTTCACATCCTTGAACGTGAGCACCCGCACCTGCTTGACGAAGCGGGCCGGCCGGTACATGTCCCAGACCCAGGCGTCCGCCATGGACACCTCGAAGAACACCTCACCCTGGACCGAGTGGACCTGCATCTCGTAGTCGTTGGTGAGGTAGAAACGCCGCTCGGTCTCGATCACGTATTTGAACAGACCGACGACGTCGCGGTACTCCCGGTAGAGCTTCAGCTCCATCTCGGTCTCGTACTTCTCGAGGTCCTCGGCGCTCATGGCACGTTCCCCTTCCGCCTGTGCGTGACCCCATTGTGCGTCGCCCGGGCGCGACGGGCCCGGGCATAGCCGGAAACCGGCCCGTAGACGGCCCCGCCCATGATCAGCGCCGCCCCGGCGACGACCGCCAGCAGCAGCGGCCGCAGCGGCCCGGGCTCGGAGATCCCGCCGGGCAGCGCGGCGAAGCCGTCCGGGCGCTCCAGCATGCCCGCGCTGCCCAGCGGCCACGCCGTCGCGTCGACCCGGCTCCTGACGGCGTCGCGGGGTATGGCTCCGCCGCCCGATTCGGCCAGATGGCTGCGGGAGTCGACGGAGTCGCCGCGGTGGTCGCCGAGCAGGAAGATCATTCCCTCCGGCACGGTGGTCGCGGGGAAGCTCTCCTGAGCCGCCCGCTCACTCTCCGTGACGTACGGCTCCGCGACCGGCACGTCGCCGATCGTCAGCCGCCCCTGCGCGTCACAGCAGCGGACCGTGTCCCCGCCGACCGCGACGACCCGCTTGACCATCGGCAGGTCGCCCCACGCCGCGTCCTCGAAGACCACGACGTCACCACGGCGCACCTCGTCGCCCGAGATCCGCTCGGCCAGCACCCGGTCGCCGGAGGCGACGGCGGGCGCCATGGAGGACGTCGGCACGGTGTACGGCACGTACACCGCGGCGCTCCAGGCGAAGCCGCCGAGGAACAGCACGCACCCGACCGCCACGGCCAGGCCCGACAGCATGTTTCCCCTGCGACCGGCTCCGCTGCTGCTCATGGCCGCACACTACCCAGAGGTCCGGCAGGCAGTCAGCCCGCTCGGTGAACCACCGTGATCAGCGACGCCCGGTCCCGCCACGGCATCGGCCCGGGCCCGTAAAACCGCAGGTCAGGCTGGTCGCGTACGCTACGAAGCCACCGCCGCCCCGGCGATCACGTCACCCGGACGGCCCCGTGCCCCCGCGCACCCTGGCCAAGCAGCCAAGCCAGGACCCGGCCCAGTCCCGCCTCAGTCGCTCAGGTCCGCCTTGCGGATCAGCCGGCACCGCCGCCACAGCACCAGCGGCACCGCCCCCACCAGCCCCAGCGCCGCCGGCGCGGCGCCCGCGGCGGCGTTCAGCCCCGGCTGGTCGAAGGTTCCGGGCACCGGCAGCGTGCCCCAGCGGTCGATCGGCCAGGCCCGCGCGATGGCCCGCCCGACGACCAGGTCCTCGTCGACGAAGCCCTTGTCAGGGGACTTCTCGTGGTAACGGGAGTCCAGCGAGTCCTGCCGGTGGTCGCCCATCACCCACAGCTTGCCCTCCGGCACCTTCAACGGCCCGAAGTCGTTGTCCTCGCAGGGGGTGTCGCCGGGGAAGATGTACGAAGTCTCGTCCAGCGCCTTGCCGTTGACCTTCACCGGGCCGACGCCCTTGCACTCCACGGTGTCTCCGCCGACCGCGATGACGCGCTTGATGAGGTCCTGCTCCTCCGCGGAGGGCATGAGGCCGATGAAGCTCAGCCCCTTCTGGATGCCTTCGAGCACCGGCCCGGAGTCCGACGACGGCGCCTCGTTCAGCCAGCCGCCCGGGTCGTTGAAGACGACGACCTCGCCGCGCTCCGGCTCGGCGCCGAACCACGGCGTGAGCTTGTCCACCAGCACGCGGTCGCCGACCTGCAGCGTGTTCTGCATGGAGTTGGAGGGGATGGAGAACGCCTGGACCAGGAAGGTCTTGATGATCAGCGCGAGCACCAGCGCGACGAGGATGAGGATCGGCAGTTCCTTCCAGAAGGAACGCTGCTTCTTCCCGCCCGCGTCGGGCGCGCGGCCGCCGTCTGCGTCGTCCCCCCCGCTGCTGCTGCCGCCACTGCCGTCCCCGCCGTCGCTCATCGCTCCCGCTTCCGTCGCCGCAGGGCCGCCGGGAGCGTCGGGCCCGGCGTCCTGCGGGACACCGTCCTTGGCGAGTGAGGGTCGGGGGGCGCGGTCCCGGTAGGTGTCCGCCGGGCCGTCGGCCGCCTGCTCCGGAGGGCCGCCAGGAGGGCCGGCAGCCGGCTGCTGCGCGCGGCCCTGACCGGGCCGGTCTTCCGGACCCTCGTGACCGGACCGGGCGCTGACTGCCACGTCCCCCACATCCACTCCTCACCTTGCCGCTGCCTGCCCCTGGTCAGGTGCAGGCCCACCACTCCCATAACGAGCGAGAGTTCCGCAGGAGTCGGGAGGGGCTCCATTCGGCCCACTTCTTTCGAGGACACCCTATTCGCCCGCGCGTCCGACTCCGGAACCGAGGCATAGGTGTCCGGTGAGTCGAATTTGTCCCAGTGGCCGAGCGGCCAGGCGATGGCCATGGCCCTGCCGACGACGTCCTCTTCCGAGATCGTCCCCTGGTACGGACCGTCCAGGTGGTAGCGCGAGTCGGCGGAGTTGGAGCGGTGGTCGCCCATGACGAAGATCCGGCCGTCCGGCACGGTGACGTCGAAGGTCCGCTGCGACGGCTTGTCCCCGGGGTGCAGGTACGACTCCACCAGCGCGGTGCCGTTGACCGTGACCCGCCCGCCGTCGTCGCAGCAGACCACCCGGTCGCCGCCGACCGCCACGACCCGCTTGATCAGATCCTGCTCGTGCTCCGAGGGCAGCAGCCCGATGAACGTCAGCACGTCCTTGACCTGCGCGACGCCCACCGGGTCGTCGAGCCGGTCCTCCTCCCGGTTGCTGAGCCAGCCGCCGGGGTCCTTGAAGACGACGATGTCGCCGCGCTCCGGCTTCGCGCCGAACCAGGGCGTGAGCTTGTCCACGACGACCCGGTCGCCGATCCGGATCGTCTGCTCCATGGATCCGGAGGGGATGACGAACGCCTGCAGCAGGAAGGTCTTGACGCCCAGCGCGATGAGCATGGCCGCGCCGATGATGAGCGGGATCTCCTTTATCCGCGAGCGGGTCCTGCGCCGCCGCGCCCGCTGGGCCGCCTTGCGGCGCTCGGCGCGCCCGCCGAGGCGCGGCCCCGTCTCGCCGCCGCGCCTGCGCGCGCCGCTCTCCGGCTCGTACGGATCGTCGCCGCCCGAGCCGTACGGGCCGTCACTCTGCCCGCCGTCCTGTCCGTACGGGTCCTCGCGGTGCCCGCCGCCCGCGCCGTACGGGCCGTCGCCGTGCCCGCCACTCGGGCCGTACGGATCCCCGCCGCCCCCGCGCCCGTACGGATCCCCGCCCCCGTACCCGCCACCGCCGCCCCGCGCACCGCGCCGGTCCTCCTGGCCGCCGCCGCCCGCGTGACGCGCGTGGCTACCCCCCATATCCCGGCCGCCCCAGCGAGCCGGCCCGGTCCGGCGGCCACCCCCGCCAGTCCGCCCTGCCGATCACCTTGTCCACCGAGATGGTGCCGCCCCCCGGCGACCCGAGGTGGTCGCGGGAGTCGCGGGAGTCGCTGCGGTGGTCGCCCATGACCCACAGCCGGCCGGGCGGCACGATGACGTCGAACTCGACCAGCGACGGGGCGTCGCCCGGATACAGGTACTCCCGCTCGTCGAGCGGCTTTCCGTTCACCTTCACCCTCCCCCGTGCGTCGCAGCAGATCACCCGGTCCCCGCCGACACCGATGACGCGCTTGACGTAGTCGGTGCCTTCGGGCTCCGCAAGCCCGGTGGCCGCGCCGGCCTTGCGCAGCAGGCCCGGCACCGCACCCCCGCCGTCACCGGCGGCGGCGAAGGTCCCGGAGCCGTCGAAGACGACAACGTCCCCGCGCTTCGGTTCGTCCCCGAACGCGTAAGCGAGCTTGTTGACCAATACCCGGTCGCCGGGCTGGAGAACCGGCTCCATGGAACTGCTCGGCACCAGGAACGGCTGCACGACGAAGGCGCTGACGAGCAGCCCGAGGACGGTGAAGGTGGCCGCGAGCGCGACGGCCCAGCGCAGCAGACGGACAAAAGAGGAGCGCGAGGACGCCTCCCGCCCGGACTCCGGGGAGGAGGAGTCGTCGCGCTCCTCGGGCCGCAGCTCAGTGTCCATCGCAGCGAAGCCTAATATGGCCGTTCGCCCGCGTGGACCGGCCGCGTCAGCTCTCGCGCTTCTCCTTGATCTTCGCGGCCTTGCCGCGGAGGTCGCGCAGGTAGTACAGCTTGGCGCGGCGGACCTGGCCGCGGGTCACCAGCTCGATCTTCTCGACGACCGGGGTGTGCACGGGGAAGGTGCGCTCGACGCCGACGCCGAAGCTGACCTTGCGGACCGTGAAGGACTCGCGGACCCCGGCGCCCTGCCGGCGGATGACGACACCCTTGAACTGCTGGACACGGGAGCGGTTGCCCTCGATGACGCGCACGTGCACGTTGACCGTGTCACCGGGCCGGAAGGGCGGGATGTCGTCCCGCAGGGAGGCTGCGTCGACGCTTTCGAGAAGGTTCATGACCGTCTGCTTTCTTCGCCGATGCCACAGGTCATCGACAAGAGTCCGAAGTGGGACGAGGGATGCTGCAGCGTCGTACGGGCGTCGTGTCCCCCTGTGGCAGGGGCGCCGCGTCGGACGGCAGGCAGCAGCGGCCTATTCTTCCACGTCGGCGCCCGTACGCCAAAATCGTCCGTCGGGCCCCTCGGCCCAGCCGAGTTCGGTGAGCAGCGCCCTGTCGTGCTTGTCGTACGCGCCGGGCGCGGCCCGCGCGATCAGGTCGGGGCGGACCTCTGCGGTGCGGCGCAGCGCCTGGTCACGGCGCCAGCGGGCGATGCGGCCGTGGTCACCGCTGAGCAGGATGCCGGGTACGGTCCTGCCGCGCCAGTCGGGGGGCTTGGTGTAGGCGGGGCCTTCGAGGAGGTCGGCCATGGCGCCGGGGGCGAAGGAGTCGTCCTGGTGGGAGGCGGCGTTGCCGAGGACGCCGGGCAGGAGGCGTACGACGGCTTCGGCGATGACGAGGACGGGGGCCTCGCCGCCGGCGAGGACGTAGTCGCCGATGGACACCTCGTGCAGCCGGTAGCGGCCGGCGTACTCCTCGATCAGGCGGCGGTCGATGCCCTCGTAGCGGGCGGGGGCGAAGACCAGCCAGGGCTCGGCGGCCAGTTCCACGGCCAGTTCCTGGGTGAAGGGCCGGCCGCTGGGGGTGGGGACGACGAGCACGGGGTCGCCGGATCCGGAGCCGGCGACGGCGTCGAGGGCCGCGCCCCACGGCTCGGGCTTCATGACCATGCCGGGGCCGCCGCCGTAGGGGGTGTCGTCGACGGTGTTGTGCCGGTCGGACGCCCACTCCCGCAGGTCGTGGACGCGGACGTCGAGCACGCCGCGCTCGATGGCCTTGCCGAGGAGCGAGAGCCGCAGCGGCTCC
Organism: Streptomyces sp. CMB-StM0423; assembly: GCF_002847285.1. Lineage (NCBI taxonomy): Bacteria > Bacillati > Actinomycetota > Actinomycetes > Kitasatosporales > Streptomycetaceae > Streptomyces > Streptomyces sp. CMB-StM0423. The sequence goes on from NZ_CP025407.1 coordinate 1,990,245, forward strand.
AGGTAGGCGGGGAAGATCGAGACGACGTCGATCCTCACGCCGGGTCCTCTCCCCCGCGCCTGCCGTCCCGGTCGCCGTCCCGGTCGCCGCTGACGGCCACGTCCAGCAGCCCCGGCGGCGGCTCCACGACGACGCGCTGGGCGTCGAGGTCGATCTCGGGCACGATCTCGCTGACGAAGGGGATCAGCGCCTCGCCGCCGTCCGGGCGGGCGACGACCAGCAGGTCCTGGTACGGCAGGTGCGCGACCTCCGCGACGCGCCCCACGGGGGTGCCGTCGCGCAGGACGACGTCGAGGTCGGCGAGCTGGTGGTCGTAGTACTCCTCGGGGTCCTCCGGCGTCGCCTCGGGGTCGACGTCGGCGACGAGGAGGGTGTTGCGCAGCGCCTCGGCGGCGGTGCGGTCGGCGACGCCCTCGAAGCGCAGCAGCAGCCGGCCGCTGTGCACCCGCCCGGTGGCGATGGTCAGCGGTCCTGCGGCGGCCGGGTCGGTGGTGAGGACGGCGCCGGGGGCGAGCCGCCGCTCGGGCTCGTCGGTGCGTACCTCGACGGTGACCTCGCCCTTGATCCCGTGGGCGCGGCCGATCCGCGCGACTACGAGTTGCACGGGTGCCTTCCTCTTCGTACGTCGTCGGCCGTCACCCGGTGCGCGCCGGGCCCTTGAGGGCGTACGGGACGGACCGCCGCCCGCGTACGGCGACGGGCCGGGGCGCCTGCCGGCCTCCCCGGCCCGTGCCGGTGACGACTGCTCCGTCCGTCCGCGCGGCGGTCGGTCAGCGGACCTGGTCCACGTCGACGAGGTCGACGCGGATGCCGCGGCCGCCGAGCGCGCCGACGACGGTGCGCAGCGAGCGGGCCGTACGGCCGTTGCGGCCGATGACCTTGCCGAGGTCCTCGGGGTGCACCCGGACCTCCAGCACCCGCCCGCGGCGCATGTTGCGCGAACTGACCTCGACCTCGTCGGGGTTGTCGACGATGCCCTTCACCAGGTGCTCAAGGGCTTCTTCGAGCATCGTCAGGCCCCGGCGGCCTCGGCCGGGGCCTCGCCGGCCTCGGCGTCGGCCTTCTTCTCAGCCTTCTCGGCCTTGTCGGACTTCTCGCCCTTGTCGGCCTTCTCAGCCTTCTTCGCCTTGGGGGTCACCGCGTCGCCCTTGGGCTCGTCGGCGGCGTCCTTGGCGGCGGCCTCGAAGAGGGCGCGCTTGTCGGCCTTCGGCTCGGGGACCTTCATCGGCTCGGGCGCCGGCAGGCCCTTGAACTTCTGCCAGTCGCCGGTGACCTTGAGGATGGCGAGGACGGGCTCGGTCGGCTGCGCGCCGACACCCAGCCAGTACTGCGCCCGCTCGGAGTCGACCTCGATGCGCGAGGGGTTCTGGACCGGGTGGTACAGCCCGATCTCCTCGATGGCCCGGCCGTCACGGCGGGTACGCGAGTCGGCGACGACGATGCGGTAGTGCGGCGACCGGATCTTGCCCAGGCGCTTCAGCTTGATCTTGACTGCCACGGGAGTGGTGTCTCCTGGAGTTGACGTGATTGGGCCGGCCGTGGTGCTGCGTGGGGTTGCAGTGCCCTGGCGCCCGATGGACGCGTCAGCCGGAGGAGAGAGGGTTCCTGTGCGGCTGTCGAGTTCAGCTCACCATTGTGCCACACGGTCCCGACGCCCCTGCCAGCCCCTGCCCGCCCCCGCCGGCGCGGTCGCACGCCTGATACCGCCCGCCGGTGCCCGCGAGGGCGTGCCGGTCGGGCGGCTGGGCGACGTACCCGTATGGGGCGGCTCACGCCGCGTCAGGCGGCCGCCTCCGCGATCGGGCCGGCGGTCCGGCGGTCGGCCGGGGCTCGGGCGGGATCGGGGGGTCGGGAGTCCGGCGGCGGGGGTCAGGCCGCTGCGGCGGGCTCCGGGATGCGGAACGGCTTGCCGCAGCCGCCGCAGACGATCGGGGCCTGGGCCAGGACCGAGGGCACGACGCGGACGTTCCGCCCGCAGTCGCACACGGCCTTCACCCGCACACCGCCGCCCGAAGACCCGTGCCGGGCCGCGGGACCGCGGAAGCTGCGCGGGCTGTCGGCGGCGGTGGCCGCGTCATGAGCCCGCAGCGCCTTGCGCAGGCGCTCGCCGGCCCCGCGATAGCGCTTCTTGGCCGCCGGGGTGAGGGTGACCAGGGAGAACCCGCTGCTGGGGTGCGGCTCGTCGGGGTGGTCGAGGCCCAGCTCCTCGGCGATCGCGAGGAAACGTCTGTTGTGGTAGCGGCCGGCCCGGGAGGTGTCCCGCACCCCGCGGGCCGCGGCAATGCCGTGAACGGCTTCGTGCAGGAGTCGCTCGAAGGAAAGCTCCGCCCCGCAGGCGGACGAGGACTCCCCGATCAGTGATTCCGGCGCGGCGAGGTCCGGCAACTCCGGGTGGTGCCGCTGAATCTCGGCCCACGCGGCTGCCAGCTCCGCGGCAAGTACAAGTGGTGTCGTGCTCACGTCGGGACTAACGAGCGGGGTGCCTTCGGTGTTCCGATTCCCGGCATCCCAAATAATTTGCATCTACCCGTCAGTTCGCGATGATGCGGTTGGGACGGGGCGCCTGTGCTGATCTGTGGAGGTCTGCCGCTTAAATGATCGGGTCACAACAAAGCCGTACGTGACCGCTTGTGCACCGTCATGCGCCCTTCGCACCGTGCGTCCCCGCCGCGTCCCGCCGGAGGCCGCCGCTCCGGACGATCAGTACGCCCGGGCGACGACGGCGAGCGTACCGGGCTCGTCGTCCGCTCCCGGCACCGACCCGTCCGCCGCGATCAGGCAGCGCACCGACACGGCCTGCTCCGCCAGCCCGGCCTCGCCCGCGGGGCCGAGGTCCGCCCACGGGATACGGGCCCAGCCGCCGGCCGCCGCCGCCTCGGCCGCCTCCGCGACCGTCCGTACGTCCGCCGTCCGCTCCTCACGCATTCGACGTGACTCGGCCAGCAACCGTTCCTGATCGTCTTCGAGAATCTTCGGCAGCATCCCGGCCCGGTCGTCCAGCAGCGCGTCGAGGGCCACCGGCTCCTTGGTACCGGGTACGCGCCGGACGAGCGTCGCCGTGCCGGCGGCCAGGTCGCGCGGGCCGATCTCGACCCGTACGGGCACCCCCTTCAGCTCCCAGTCCACGGCCCGCCGCCCGAAGGGGACGTCGACGCGGTCGTCTACCCGGACCCGTACCCCGGTGGCGGCCAGCCGGTCGCCGGCCTCGCGCACCTTGGCGAGCACCGCCTCGTCGCCCTTCACGGCCAGCACCACGGCCTGTACGGACGCCAGCCGCGGCGGGACGCGCAGCCCGTCGTCGTCGCCGTGCACCATGATCATGCCGCCGACCATGCGGGTCGTGGAGCCCCAGGAGGTCTGCCACACGTGCTCGCGGGTGCCGTCCGCGGCCAGGTACCGGGTGCCGAACGCCTTCGCGAAGTTCTGGCCCAGTTCGTGACTGGTGCCCATCTGCAGCGCTTTGCCATCGCGCATCATCGCTTCGAGCGTCAGGGTGTTGAGGGCGCCGGCGAACCGCTCGGCGGCGGTCTTGCGGCCCGCGAGCACGTCGATCGCGAGCACGTTCACCATGAAGTCGGCGTACACGTCGCGCTGGATGCGGGCCGCGTACTCCCGCGCCTCCTCGTACGTGGCGTGCGCGGTGTGCCCCTCCTGCCACAGGAACTCCGTCGTCCGCAGGAACATCCGCGGCCGCAGCTCCCAGCGCACCACGTTGGCCCACTGGTTGATCAGCAGCGGCAGGTCGCGGTAGCTCTGCACCCACTTGGCGAAGTAGTCGTTGACGATCGTCTCCGAGGTGGGCCGGACGACAACCGGCTCCTCCAGTTCCTTGCCGCCGCCGTGGGTGACGACGGCCAGTTCGGGCGCGAAGCCCTCGACGTGGTCGGCCTCCCTGGCCAGGTAGGACTCCGGGATGAAGAGCGGGAAGTACGCGTTCTGCGCGCCCGCGGCCTTGATCCGGTCGTCCATCTCCCGCTGCGTACGCTCCCACAGCCCGTACCCGTACGGTCGGATGACCATCGTGCCGCGCACCGGGCCGTTGTCGGCCAGCTCGGCCTTGGTGATGACGTCCTGGTACCAGCGCGGGAAGTCGTCCGCCTGGGGTGTGAGCACGGGTGCCTTTGCCATGGCGGAGATCGTAGGGGCCGGCCGCCGGCCGCGGATACTCGTTTACGAGGACGCCGCCGGCCCGCCGGCCGCCGCCGTCACAGCAGCTTCTTGAACTCCTCCGGCAGCTCGAAGTCCTGCGGCGGCTGCTCCGCGCCGCCGCCGAACGGACTGCCCGCGGCGGCCCGGCGCTCGGCCGCGGCCTGCTCGTCTGCCTTGCGCTTCATCGGATTGCCGCTGCGCTGGCGCCCCTTGGCCTTCTTCTGCTGCCTGCCCTTGCGCTTGCCGCCGCCCGCGCCGGGCATCCCGGGCATGCCCGGCATCCCCGGCATGCCGCCGCCCTGGGCCATCTTCGACATCATCTTGCGAGCCTCGAAGAACCGCTCCACCAGGTTCTTCACGGCGCTGACCTCGACGCCGGAGCCGCGCGCGATCCGGGCCCGGCGGGAGCCGTTGATGATCAACGGGTCGTGCCGCTCCCCCGGCGTCATCGACTTGATGATCGCCGCGGTACGGTCCACGTCCCGCTCGTCGAGGTTGTTGATCTGCTCCTTCATCTGGCCCATGCCCGGCATCATGCCGAGCAGCTTGGAGATGGAGCCCATCTTGCGGACCTGCTCCATCTGCGCCAGGAAGTCGTCGAGCGTGAACTCCTTCGGCCCCTTCGCCAGCTTGGCCGCCATCTGCTCGGCCTCTTGCTGGCTGAAGGTCTGCTCCGCCTTCTCGATCAGCGACAGCATGTCGCCCATGCCGAGGATGCGGGACGCCATGCGGTCCGGGTGGAACGCGTCGAAGTCGTCCAGCTTCTCGCCGTTGGAGGCGAACATGATCTGCTTGCCGGTGACCTGCGCGATCGACAGCGCGGCGCCGCCGCGGGCGTCGCCGTCGAGCTTGGAGAGCACCACGCCGTCGAAGCCCACGCCGTCGCGGAACGACTCGGCCGTGACGACGGCGTCCTGGCCGATCATCGCGTCGACGACGAAGAGGATCTCGTCGGGGCCGACCGCGTCCCGGATGTCGGCGGCCTGCTGCATCATCTCGGCGTCGACGCCGAGGCGGCCGGCGGTGTCGACGATCACCACGTCGTACTGCTTGTCGCGGGCGTGGGTGATCGAGTCCTTGGCGACCCGCACCGGGTCGCCGACGCCGTTGCCCGGCTCGGGGGCGAAGACGGCGACCGACGCACGCTCGCCGACGACCTGCAACTGGTTGACGGCGTTGGGGCGCTGGAGGTCGGCGGCGACGAGCATGGGCGTGTGCCCCTGGCCCGCCAGCCACTTGCCGAGCTTGCCCGCGAGGGTCGTCTTGCCCGCGCCCTGAAGGCCCGCGAGCATGATCACGGTCGGCGGGGTCTTGGCGAACCGCAGCCTGCGGGTCTCGCCGCCGAGGATGCCGACGAGCTCCTCGTTGACGATCTTGATGACCTGCTGGGCGGGGTTGAGCGCCTGGGAGACCTCCGCGCCGAGCGCGCGCTCCTTGACCTGCTTGATGAAGGCCCGTACGACGGGCAGCGCGACATCCGCCTCCAGGAGGGCGACGCGGATCTCCCGCGCGGTGGCGTCGATGTCCGCCTCGGACAGCCGGCCTTTCCCCCGGAGGGTCTTGAAGGTCGCTGCTAGGCGGTCGGAGAGCGTATCGAACACGGCGTTCGCGATTCCTTGGCTCGGGTGGTCAGGCGGGTGTCGGCTCTCCAGGGTATCCGCCCGGCGGCGCGCGCGGACCGGCGGTGCGCGGCGGACCGGATCAGACGAGCGCCGCCTGGAGCCTCCCGGCCAGCTCGTCGGCTTCGCGGTCTGCGAGGGGGCGGCCGGCGGGGTCGGTGACGTAGAAGGCGTCGACGGCGTTGGCGCCGAGGGTGCTGACGTACGCGCCGCGCACCCGCACCCCGGCCGCCTCCAGCGCCCGGCCGATGCGGTGCAGCAGGCCGGGGGCGTCCTGGGCGCGGACCTCGATGACCGTCGCGTGCTGGGAGCTGCCGGGGGCGACGGTCACGCGGGGCGGCGGGCCGGGGGTGCCGCGGCGGCGGGGGCGGTACGCCTTCTCCCGCTCGGTGAGACGGGCGGGCACGTCGAGGGTGCCGTCGAGGACGCGCAGGAGGTCGGCGCGGAGGCGGTCGGCGGCGGGGAGGGAGCCGAACTCGGCGGCGACGCGCCAGTTGAGGAGGAGGACGTGCGGGTCGTCGGGGTCGTCGGGGGTGTCTGCGGGTGCCGACGCGGTTGCGGCGGGGGGCCGGGGCCTTTCCAGTTCCGGGGCGGGCCCGAGGTCGCCGGCCACGCCCGGGGGCAGCCGCAGGGGGCGCAGCTCCGCGGTGCGTACGGTCAGCCGGTGCAGCGCCAGTACGCCCGCGAGCGCGGCCAGGGCGTCGGGGCGGTCGGGCAGGGCCACCAGCAGCTCCACGCCCAGCGGCAGGGCGCCGCCCCGCTCCGTACCGGCCGCGCCTTCCAGCTCCGCTTCCGCGGGCGGCGGCTCCTCGGTCCTGGCGCGCAGCATCAGCGCCGGTGCGCGGGTACGCCACGCCTCCACCGCGAGCCGCTCCTCGGCCGCCCCCGGCGCCCGCTCGGCCCGCTCCGCCGCCGCCCCGGCGGGCTCGCCGGCCAGCGCGGCGCCGACCCGCCCCGCCAGGTCGGCGACGAGCGAGGCGCGCCAGGCGCTCCACGCCGCGGGCCCGGTGGCCAGCGCGTCCGCCTCGGTGAGCGCGTGCAGCAGCTCCAGCGTGCCGCGCGTGCCGACCGCGTCGGCCACGAGGCGTACGGTCGCGGGATCGTCCAGGTCGCGCCGGGTGGCAGTCTCGACGAGCAGCAGATGGTGGCGTACGAGCGCGGCCACGACGGCGACGTCGGCGGGCGGGAAGCCGATGCGCCGGGCCATGTCGCGGGCGATGGTCTCGCCGGTGGCGCTGTGCCCGCCCGGGCCGTCGGGCCAGCCCTTGCCGATGTCGTGCAGCAGCGCGGCGACCAGCAGCAGGTCGGGACGGCCGACGCGGCGGGTGAGCGCCGCGGCCCGTACCGCGGTCTCCACGAGGTGGCGGTCGACGGTCCAGCGGTGCACGGCGTTGCGCTGGGGGCGGCAGCGTACCCGCTCCCAGTCGGGCAGCAGCCGGGTGAGGAACCCCTCCGCCTCCAGGCTCTCCCACACCTGCACCGTGGCCTCGCCGGCGCCGAGCAGCGTCACCAGTTGCTCGCGCGCCTCGTCCGGCCACGGCACGGGCAACGGCGGCGCCTGCGCGGCCAGCAGCCGTACGGCGTGCAGCGACAGCGGCAGCCCCGCCTGCGCGGCGGCGGCAGCGGCGCGCAGCGGCAGCACGGGGTCGCGGACGGGGCGGGCGGTACGGGCGAGGACGACCTCGCCGTCCTGCTCGACGACGCCGTCGGCGAGGGGGGTGCGCTCGGCGGAGCCGCGCTGGCCGGAGCCGATGAGGTTCCGCAGCCGGGCGGCGCCGCGCCGGCCGCCGCGGGCGCGCAGGACGCGGTCGACCTCGCGCCAGGTGACGTCGGTGGCGTACGCGAGGGTGCGGGCGGCCTCGTAGACCTCGCGCAGCAGGGTGTCGGCGTCGAGCAGGCCGAGGGCCGCCGCGACCTGGTCCTGCTCCTGGAGCGCGAGTCGGTCGGTGGCGCGTCCTGTGGTCAGGTGCAGCGCGTCGCGGGTGTCGAGGAGGCGCGCGCGGGCCCGGTCGAGTCCTTCGCGGGGGGCGTCGGCGAGCCAGGAGGCGGCAACGGCACGCATGGCGGTGGCGTCGCGGAGGCCGCCCCGGGCCTCTTTGAGGTCGGGCTCCAGCAGGAACTGCAGCTCCCCGTGGCGCTCGGCCCGCTCCCGGCCCAGCTCGCGCAGTTCGGGGAGGCGGCGGGCGGCGCGGTTGCGCCAGTCGGCGAAGACGGCGGTGCGCAGCGCGGAGGTGAGCGCGGCGTCGCCGGCGACGTGGCGGGCGTCGAGCAGGCCGAGGGTGACCTTGAGGTCGTCGGCGGCGGTCTTGAGCGCTTCGGCGGGGGTGCGTACGGAGTGGTCGAGGGCCAGGCCCATGTCCCAGACGGGGTACCAGAGCCGGTCGGCGAGGGCTGCGAGTCCGGCGGGCCGCAGGGAGCCGTCGTGGAGGAGGAGCAGATCGAGATCGCTGCGGGGTGACAACTCCCCGCGCCCGTAGCCCCCGACGGCGACGAGGGAGACACCGCGGAGCCCGCGGGGCGAGCGGTCGCCGGGGGTGCCGCGGACGTCGCCGCGCTGCCCCTCGTGTACCCGCTGCGCCCCGCGGTCGCCTCCGCGGCCGCCGGATCCGGGTACGGCGCCGCCGGTCGCCCCGTGGAGCAGGCCCGCGAGCCAGCGGTCCGTGGCCCGCGCCAGCGCGGCCCGCCGCGGCGCGCCGCCCTCGGCGTCGAGCAGCCGCACGCGGGCCGCGGCGTACGCCTCCTCGGCCAGCGGGGCGTCGGGGCCACCGGTTGCCGGTACGAAGTCAGCGGCGCCCCGCGCCGGTGGCGGGTCCTTCTCCCCGGCCGGCGGGCCGGCCACCGCCGCGGACGCGGGTGCGGGTGCGGGTGCGCCGTCGGCGTACGCCCGCTCCCCCGGCGCCCCGGTGGCGGCCCCGGCTGCGGAGGCCAAAAGGCCGCCGCCCCCCGGTGCCGTCCCCCGCGGGGGTCCCCCGGCACCCGGGGCCCCGGCCTCTCCTGACTCCCCGCCCGTGTATCCCCCCGACTGCTGCCGTCCGGTCTCCGTCACCCACGTACTCCCGCCAGTTGGTCCGCCCACGGCCGGCCCGCACCGTTGCGGGCCCGGCCGTGGGCGGGGGTCGCCGACCGCCAGGTCAGAGCGCGTCGGGGCCGCGCTCGCCGGTGCGGACCCGTACCGCCGTGTCCACCGGCACGCTCCACACCTTGCCGTCGCCGATCTTGCCCGTCCGTGCCGCCTTCACCACGACCTCCACCAACTGCTCGGCGTCGTCGTCCTCCACCAGCACCTCGATGCGCACCTTCGGCACGAGGTCCACCGTGTACTCCGCGCCCCGGTACACCTCGGTGTGGCCGCGCTGCCTGCCGTAGCCGCTGGCCTCCGTGACCGTCAGGCCCTGCACGCCGAACGCCTGCAGCGCCTCCTTCACCTCGTCCAGCCGGTGCGGCTTGATCACTGCCGTGATGAGCTTCACGCGTCCACCTTCTTGTCCGCGGCCGCGGCCGCCGTCGCCCTGTCCGTGCCCGGCGCCTGACCGCCCACGGACGCCGCCGTCGGCGCCGCGGCCACCGCCGCCGAGCCCACGCCGCTGAAGTCGTACGCGCTCTCCGCGTGCTGCGACCGGTCCACGCCCGCGAGTTCCTCGTCCTCGCCGACCCGGAAGCCCACCAGCCGGTCGATGCCCTTGGCAAGCAGCCAGGTGACGACGAACGTGTACACGAGCACCACGCCCGCGCCCGCCGCCTGCCGGCCGAGCTGCTCAAGACCGCCGCCGTAGAACAGGCCGATGTCGTCGATGGCGAAGAAGCCGATCGCCAGCGTGCCGACGATCCCGCCGACCAGGTGGACGCCGACGACGTCGAGCGAGTCGTCGTAGCCCAGCTTGTACTTCAGACCCACGGCCCAGGCGCAGACGGGCCCGGCGATGATCCCCACCGCCAGCGCGCCCATCGCGTTCACCGACGCGCCGGACGGGGTGATCGCCACCAGTCCCGCGATGGCGCCGGACGCGGCGCCGAGCATCGTGACCGAGCCGTGCCGCCACTTCTCGTAGATCAGCCAGCCGACGACGGCGGCGCCGGTGGCGACCTGGGTGTTGAGGAGCATCGTCGCGGCGACGCCGTCGGCGGCCAGCTCCGAGCCGGCGTTGAAGCCGAACCAGCCGAACCACAGCAGCGCGGCGCCCAGCAGCACGAAGGGGAGGTTGTGCGGCCGCATCGGGTCCTTCTTGAAGCCGATGCGCTTCCCTACGACGAGCACGGCGGCCAGCGCCGCGATGCCGGCGTTGATGTGCACGGCCGTGCCGCCCGCGAAGTCGATGGCCTTGATGTCGCCGTTCAGGCCGATGAAGCCGTCCGGGCCCCAGACCCAGTGCGCGACGGGGAAGTAGACGACCGTGACCCACAGGGCGATGAACAGCGCCCAGGCGGTGAACTTCACCCGGTCCGCGAGGGCGCCGCTGATGAGCGCCGGGGTGATGATGGCGAACATCAGTTGGAAGGCGGCGAACGCCAGCACCGGGATGCCCTCGTCGCCTCCCGTCAGCGTCTCGGGGGTGATCCCCGCCATGCCGACGTGGTCGAGGTCGCCGAGGACGCCGCCGCCGATGTCGTCGCCGAAGGTGAGGCTGTAGCCGTAGAGCACCCACAGAATGCTGACGATGCCGAGCGAGATGAAGCTCATCATCAGCATGTTCAAGGTGCTTTTGACCCGCACCATGCCCCCGTAGAAGAAGGCAAGACCGGGCGTCATCAACATGACCAGCGCCGCGCTGATCAGTACGAATGCGGTATCGGCGCCATTCAACGTCGCGTCTCCTCCTCGTGCGGCCCGGGCGGGCAGAAGTGGTCGGGCCGGAATGCGCACGAGGCTGGCGCAGCGGGGTTTCCGCCACCGCCCCCCGGTGTTTCGGGAGCGTGACGAAGGCCACGGAGGTGTTACGGGGCGATGAACTTCCCGCGCGCGCGGGCGGGCGGGGTTACTCTCGCACGCACCACGGGGGCGGCCCGTCCGGGGGACGGGCCAGGGTGGCCGGGTGCCGGGGAGCCGCGGGTTCGAGTCAGCCGGCGGCTTCCACGGTCTCCGGCAGTTCGCGGGCGAGCCGGTCGGCGAGGTCGGCGACCTCGCCCACGGCGCCGTACCGGCGCAGGGCGCTGTCGACGGTCTTGCGCAGCCGGGTGTTGACCCGCTCGGAGCGCACCTGCCGGGCGACGGTCAGCGCCTCGCCCGCGGACAGGGCGCACTGCCGGGGATCCTCCTCCAGCAGGTGGACGGTGGCGAGGCCGACGAGGTTCAGCGCGTACGAGCGGCGCCGCTCGGCGTCGGCGGCGAACAGCTCGACGGCGCGCGCCATGACGGGCCGGGCGAGGGCGGCGTAGGTGGGGCTGCGGCCCGCGACATAAGCGAGGTCGCGGTAGGAGTGGGCGTTCTCGCTGTTGAGTTCGGCCTCGGAGAAGAAGCGGATCCAGTCGGGCTCGGAGCCGCCGGGGTCGATCTCCTCGAAGCAGTCCTCGGCCATGCGGACGGCCCGGTGGCAGCGGTCCGGGCGGCCGAGGTTGGCGTACGCGCGCGCCTCCATCGCATACAGCATCGACTGGGTACGGGACGTGGCGCTGTCGCGGCTGCCGTACTGGGCGAGGTGGATCAGCTCCAGGGCGTCGTCGGCGCGGCCGAGGTGGATCATCTGGCGGGCCATGCTGGACAGCGCGTACGCGCCGAGCGGCCGGTCGCCGGCCTCCCTGGCGGCGTGCAGGGCGAGGACGAAGTACTTCTGCGCGGTGGGCTGGAGGCCCACGTCGTAGCTCATCCAGCCGGCGAGCTGGGAGAGTTCGGCGGTGATACGGAACAGCCGCTCGGCGACCGCGGGCGGATGCGGCTCCTGCAGCAGGTCGGTGATCTCGTGCAACTGCCCGACGACGGCCTTGCGGCGCAGCCCGCCGCCGCACTGGGCGTCCCACTGGCGGAACTTGGCGGTGGTGGTCTCCAGCAGCGCCAGCTCGGGGCCGGAGAGGGCGTAGGACGGGGCGCCGGCGGGCGTGGCGGGGGCGGAGGCGGCGGCCGGGGCGGGCCCCGGGGCCGGGGGGCCGCCGGGGGCGGGGGGCTGCGCCAGCCAGCGCTGCATGGGCTCGACGAGGACGGGGCCGGCGGCGATGTTCAGCGAGGCGCCGAGGAAGCCGCGGCGGGCGAGCATGAGGTCGCTGCGCGAGAACTCGCTGATGTGCTCGACGGTCTCCGCGGCATTCCACGGCAGGTCGACGCCGGAGACGGCGGGGCGGGGGCGCGCGGCGTGCAGTCCGAGCTGGTCGACGCCGACGACGCAGCCGAAGCGCTCGGAGAACAGGTCGGAGAGGATCCGCGGGATCGGCTCGCGCGGCTGCTCGCCGTCGAGCCAGCGGCGGACCCGGGAGGTGTCGGTGCTGATGTGGTGTGCGCCGAGCTGGCGGGCCCTGCGGTTGACCTGCCTGGCCAGCTCGCCCTTGGACCACCCGCTGCGCAGGAACCACGAAGTGAGTTCCTTGTTGGGGCTCTTGCCCGCGCCGGTGGCACCGGTCCGGCTGCCGCCCGTGCCGTCCAACTCCAACGCCCCCATCCCGCCTCGGCCGTCGTGGTACGCCCCGGATTATCCCCGGAACCGAAGCCCCCGAAGCCCGGTGGGAATTCCTGCCGTTGGCATATCCACCTGTCGCATGCCGCCGCCGCTGGCACCGAAAGTAATCCTACGATCACCGTTTCGCGAGTGCGATCCCGGAAACGCCACCATTCGCCACCCCTACGAGTGAACACGGCGGCGCTGACACGCGGTTGACTTGACGAGGGACGGCACCGCAGCGGGCGAGGTGACGCCCGGCAGGGCGCGCGCCGCGGGCCACGCTACCCCCTGGCGCGCCATCACACCCCGGATACACCTCCCCGACAACACAGTGTTACCAGCAAACTGCTGTGAGTGAGGCGTGCGGAGTGACCGACCGCACCGGCGAGCAGTTGGAGGGGGCATGGGTTTCCCGATCGGCGGCATCCGCGGCCGACGCGACATCGGATCCGTCCGGCGCGCCCGTACGTCCGCCGGACACGCGGCGACGGCGGTGGCGGAGTACACCGGGCTGTGGGGCTGGGATGTGCTGCCGGGCGCGCCGCTGGTGCGCGGCCCCGGCGGCGGGCGCGTCTGCTCGTGCGCGCGGGGCGCCGCCTGCCCCGCCCCCGGCGAGCACCCGCTGCCGGACGCCCGCCCCGTCCCCGCGGGCACCCCGCTGGACGAGGTGACGGACGCCTGGGCGGGCACGCCCGGGGCCGCGGTGCTGCTGCCTGTGGGCCCGTCGTTCGACGCCCTGGAGGTCAGCGCCGTCGCCGGGCGGCGCGCGCTGCCCCGGCTGGAGCGCCTGGGGCTGCCGCTCGGCCCGGTCTGCGCGACCCCGGACGGGCGGGCGCACTTCTTCGTCGCCCCCGGCGCCGCCGCCGAGCTGCCCCGGCTGCTGTACCGGATGGGCTGGGACGGCACCCGGCTCGACCTGCGCTGCCTCGGCCGCGGCGACCATCTGCTCGCCCCGCCCTGCGATCTGCGCGGCCTCGGCCCGGTGCGCTGGCTGCGCCCGCCGACGCTGGACACGGCGGGCGGCCCGCCGCCGGCCAGGCTGCTGCTGGGCACGCTGGCATACGCGCAGAGCGCCTGGCTGCGCGCGGGCTGACGCCGGCGCCCGCGTACGGGCGGATACGCCCGCGTACGGGCGGACGCCGGTGGCGTAGGGCGCGACCGGCCGCCCCGAACGGCGGGCCGACCGGGCGGGCCGGGTGCCGGTCAGGCGGCTCAGTCGCCGATCAGCGCGTCCACGAACGCCCCGGGCTCGAACGGCGCCAGGTCGTCCGCGCCCTCCCCCAGGCCCACCAGCTTGACCGGCACACCCAGCTCCCGCTGCACGGCGATCACGATGCCGCCCTTGGCCGTGCCGTCCAGCTTCGTCAGCACCAGCCCGGTGATGTCCACGACCTCCGCGAAGACCCGCGCCTGCACTAGCCCGTTCTGCCCGGTCGTGGCGTCCAGCACGAGCAGCACCTCGCCGACCGGCCCGTGCTTCTCCACCACCCGCTTGACCTTGCCCAGCTCGTCCATGAGCCCGGTCTTGGTGTGCAGCCGCCCCGCGGTGTCGATGAGCGCCACGTCGGCGCCCTCGTCGATGGCCTCCTTCACCGCGTCGAAGGCGACGGACGCCGGATCGCCGCCCTCAGGACCGCGTACGGTACGGGCGCCGACCCGCTCGCCCCACGTCTGGAGCTGGTCCGCGGCGGCGGCCCTGAAGGTGTCCGCGGCGCCCAGCACCACGGACTTGCCGTCGGCGACCAGCACCCGGGCGAGCTTGCCGGTCGTCGTGGTCTTGCCGGTGCCGTTCACGCCGACGACCAGCACGACGCCCGGCACCTCGCCGCCCTCGGGGCCGACGGACTCGGCGGTGTTCAGCGACCGGTCGGCCTCCGTGCCGACGAGCGCCAGCAGCTCCTCGCGCAGCAGCGCGCGCAGCTCCTCGGGCGTGCGCGTACCGAGGACCCTGACGCGCTCGCGCAGCCGCTCCACCAGCTCCTGCGTCGGCTGCACGCCGACGTCGGCGGTCAGCAGCGTGTCCTCGATCTCCTCCCAGGTGTCCTCGTCGAGGTGTTCGCGGGAGAGGAGGCCGAGGAGGCCCTTGCCGAGGGAGTTCTGCGAGCGGGCGAGCCGGGCGCGCAGCCGGACGAGACGGCCCGCCGACGGTTCGGGGACCTCCAGCTCCGACGCGGGCGCCGGCGGCTCCGCGACGACGGTGCCGGTGGCCCCGCCGGGCAGGTCCACCTCCTCGATGGTCCTGCGCTGCTCCCCGCCGGGCTCCCCCGCCTCCTCGCCGACCTGCGGCTCGGCGGGGGTCCTGGCGCCGGGCGACGGCGGCGGCGGGGGTACCTGCTTCCGGCGGCGGGAGCCGACGACCAGGCCGCCCGCGACGAGGACTGCGACGACGGCAATGGCGATGACGATGAGGATGATGTCCATAACGCCCACCAGTATCGCCCTCCCGGGAGGCGTTCGCGGCACCCCGCCCACTTCCGGCCCACGGGGCGCACCGGCGGACGGCTCAGTTGAGCCGCTGGCTGATCACCTTGGAGACACCGTCGCCCTGCATCGAGACGCCGTAGAGGACGTCGGCGACCTCCATCGTGCGCTTCTGGTGCGTGATCACGATGAGCTGCGAGGTGTGCTGCAGCTCCTGCATCAGCCGCACCAGCCGCTGCAGGTTGGTGTCGTCCAGAGCGGCCTCGACCTCGTCCATCACGTAGAACGGGCTCGGCCTGGCCATGAAGATCGCGACCAGCATCGCGACCGCCGTCAGCGACCGCTCGCCGCCGGAGAGCAGCGACAGCCGCTTGACCTTCTTGCCCGGCGGCCGCGCCTCCACCTCGACGCCGGTGTTCAGCATGTCGTCAGGGTCGGTGAGGATCAGCCGGCCCTCGCCGCCGGGGAAGAGGCGGGAGAAGACGCCCTCGAACTCGCGGGCGGTGTCGTGGAAGGCGTCGGTGAAGACCTGCTCGACGCGCTCGTCGACCTCCTTGACCACCTGGAGCAGGTCGGCGCGGGTGCGCTTGAGGTCGTCGAGCTGCTCGGTGAGGAACTTGTGCCGCTCCTCCAGCGCCGCGAACTCCTCCAGCGCCAGCGGGTTGACCTTGCCGAGCCTGGTGTAGGCGCGCTCCGCGGCCTTCAGCCGCTTCTCCTGCTCGGCGCGCGCGTACGGCCGAGGCCGGTTGCGCGGGTGCTCCGGGTCCTCGGGCAGCTCCTCGCCCTCGGCGGGGAGCGACGGCGGCACGAGCTGGTCGGGGCCGTACTCCGCCACGAGGTCGGTGGGCTCGACGCCCAGCTCCTCCAGCGCCCGGCCCTCCAACTGCTCGATGCGCAGCCGCTTCTCGGCGCCCAGCACCTCGCCGCGGTGGACGGAGTCCGTCAGCTTGTCCAGCTCTCCCGCCAGCTCGCGGGAGAGGCGGCGCTGCCGGCCCAGCTCCTGCTCGCGCTCCGCGCGGGCCCGCTCGGCGGCGGCGCGCTCCTCCTCGGCGCGGGCGAGGGAGACCTCGACGTGCGCGAGGAGCTGCCGGGCCCCGGCGGCGACCGCGGTGGCGACTGCCGCCTCATGCCGCAGCCGGGCGCGGCGGCGCTCGGCGCGGGTGCGGGCCTCGCGCTCGGCGCGGGCGGCGCGGTCGAGCCCGTCGGCGCGGCCCGCGAGGCCCTTGACGCGCTCCTCGTGGGTACGGACCTGGAGCCTGGCCTCCATCTCGGTCTGCCGGGCGTTGGCGCCGTCGGCGGCGAGCCGGTCGCGTACGGAGGTGTCGGAGCCGTCGTCGCCGTCCTCGGCGGCGCCAGCCTCCTCCTCGGCGGTCTCCAACTGCGCCGCCAGCTCCTCCGCCTCCGCCCCCGCACGGGCCAGGGCCTCCTCGGCGCGGGTGGCCGCGGCGGCGCTGCGCTCGGCCTCCCCGGCGGCGGCGCGGGCCTGCCCGCCGAGCCGGCCCAGCTCGCCGGCGACGCGGGACCTCTCCCGGTCCGCCGCGCTGCGCCGGCCGCCCAGTTCCTCGACGAGCGCGGCGCACTCGGCGCGCCGGGCGACGGCGGCCTCCTGCCGGTCGCGGAGCACCAGACAGCGGGCGTCCAGCTCGGTCAGCTCGGCCGCCGCCTCGTCGACGGACGCCTGCACCTCCAGCAGGCTGGGGGCGCCGGCGGAGCCGCCGTGGGCGAAGTGGCCGCCGAAGACGTCGCCTTCCGCGGTGACGGCGGTCAGCTCGGGCCGGACGGAGACGAGGTCCTCCGCGTCCTCCAGCGTGGCGACGTACACGGTACGGGCCAGCAGCCGGCGCACGGCGGGCAGCAGTTGGTCGGGGCCCGCGACCAGGGCGGCGAGGTGGCGGGCGCCGGGCGGGAGTTCGCCGTCGGGCCGCGGCTCGTACGGGGCGTCGCCGACGAGCAGTGCGGCGCGCCCGGCGTCGTGCTTGCGCAGCAGCCGCAGCGCGTCGGCCGCGGCGGCCGGTCCCGAGACGGCGAGGGCGTCGGCGGCGGCGCCGAGCGCGGCGGCGACGGCGACCTCGTACCCGGGGGCGACGGTGAGCAGTTCCGCGGCCGGGCCGAGTACGCCGGTCAGCTTGTCACGGGCCTGGAGCAGGGTGCCGGTGCCGTCCTTGCGGCGCAGGCCGAGGGCGAGCGCGTCGCGGCGGGCGGTGGTGGCGGCGCGGGCGCGCTCGGCCTCGGCGGTCTCGTCGCGGGCGGCGGTCAGCCCGGCCTCGGCGGCCTTGAGGGCGCTCTTCGCCGCCTCCTGCTCCGCGGCCAGTTCGCTGTCGTCCCCGGCCAGCCCGTCGACCTCGGCCTTCAGCGTCTCGTACGCCTCCTGCGCGGCCGCGGCGCGCTCCTGTGCCTCGTCGCGCGCGGTGGCCAGCCGGTCGATCTCGGCCTGCGCGGAGGCGGCGCGGCCGCGGGCTGCGGTGACCTTGCCGCTGAGCCGGGCGAGCCGTTCGCGTCGGTCGGCGACGGCGCGGGCGGCGTCCTTCAGCCGCCGCTCCTCCGCGGCGAGTTCGCGCTCCAGCTCGGCGCGGTGGGCGACGGTGTCCTCCAGCGCGCGCTCGGCGGCGTCCAGGGCGGCTTCGAGCTCGGCCTCCTGCTGGCGGATGCGCTGCGCCTCGCGCTCCAGGTCCTCGGGGTCACGGCCGCGGCGCTCCTCCTCGGGGGCGGCGGTGGCGTGCTTGGCGCGGGCGTCGGCGAGGCTGACGGTGCCGCGGACCCGCTCGGCGAGCTGACCGAGTTCGTGCCAGGCGCCCTGCGCCTCGGTGAGCCGCGGGGTGAGGGCCCGTACCTGCTCCTCCAGGGCCGATTCGCGCGCGCGGGCGGCGGTCAGCTCGGCCTCGGTGGCTTCCTTGCGTTCCTTCAGCGCCGCTTCGTCGGCGATCTCGGCGGAGAGGGCCGCGCGCAGGGTGACGAGGTCGTCGGCGAGCAGCCGGAGCCGGGCGTCGCGCAGGTCGGCCTGGATGACGGCGGCCCGGCGGGCGACGGCGGCCTGCCGGCCCAGCGGCTTGAGCTGGCGGCGCAGTTCGTCGCTGAGGTCCTGGACGCGGGCGAGGTTGGCCTGCATCGCGTCCAGCTTGCGCAGCGCCTTCTCCTTGCGCTTGCGGTGCTTGAGTACGCCGGCGGCCTCCTCGATGAAGGCGCGGCGGCCCGAGGGATCGGCGTGCAGGACGGAGTCGAGCCGGCCCTGGCCGACGATGACGTGCATCTCGCGGCCGATGCCGGAGTCCGACAGCAGTTCCTGGATGTCGAGAAGGCGGCAGGTGTCGCCGTTGAGCTGGTATTCGCTGCCGCCGCTGCGGAACATCGTCCGGGTGATGGTCACTTCGGAGTAGTCGATGGGCAGCGCGCCGTCGGAGTTGTCGATCGTCAGCGACACCTCGGCGCGGCCGAGGGGCGGCCGGCCGGTGGTCCCGGCGAAGATGACGTCCTCCATCTTGCCGCCCCTGAGGGACTTCGCCCCCTGCTCCCCCATCACCCAGGACAGCGCGTCCACCACGTTGGACTTTCCCGAGCCGTTCGGGCCGACGACACAGGTGATACCCGGCCCGAAGCGGAGGGTGGTGGCGGAGGCGAAGGATTTGAACCCCCGGAGCGTGAGGCCCTTCAAGTGCACTGGCGAGCTCTCCTCCGGCGACGAAACATGTGCCGGAGACTCTATCGCGCAAGCCGGTTTCACTGGGTAACCGCCGGGGCACATCAAATACGGAGCATCACCCCCCGGGGGGTGCCGGCTCCGGGGGTGGGTTCCCTGCCGGGGGATCCGTAAGAGAGACGGAGAAACGACGAAGGGACGCGGTTAAGCGTCCCTTGACAGTTATCTCAAGCGGTTGAGGTGCAGACCTGACGGTTCTCGCATGATTGTCAGGTAAGCGCAGGCTCCGCCTGGGATACGTCGAGCAGTGACTCGCTGTTGTGAGCAGCGGCGGCGGCGAGCATGTCGTTCTCGGCCTGGACGCGGACGAGCTCCGACTCCAGATCCTGGACACGCTGCTGCAGCCGTCGCATCTCGGCGAGGAGTCGCGGGTCTGTACCGCCGACGTAACCGAGAAGCGCCTTTGCCATGATTGCAGGTCCTCCACACTGAGTGACCGACCGAGCGGTGTGGGTCGTGAGGGATTCGCACCCGCGATGTCTGCCCATGGCACAAACAGCAAGGGTGCGCGGGGCTTCAAGCGTCTCACCAAATAGTTTGACGGTCAACACGATCACACCCCGTATCGGGCGCAGCGCGTGCAATTGCATGCCGCGGGGGGTGGCAGGACCCGTCTGGTGTGAGAGCTTTGCACGCCCGGCAACCATTGGCAACCCGCTGGTCATCCCTGTCGGACCAGCCCTTATGGCGGAGCGTGCTCAGCGGATGGCAAATGAGTGATATCCGCCGCGCGGCTCGTCCCAGATCTCCGTCACACCGGAGACGCGGCCCGGCGTGTCGGCGGACCGCAGCCACTCCAGCAACTCCTGACACTGCGCTCGCGGACCCTCGGCGACGATCTGGACCCGGCCGTCCGCGAGGTTGGCGGCGAAGCCGCTGAGGCCGCCGATCTCCAGCGCGCGGGCGCGGGTGAACCAGCGGAAGCCGACGCCCTGGACCACGCCGCGCACCCATGCCGTCATGCGGACGTCTGTACTCATGTGACGCACGTTATCCGGACGATGTGGCTGCGGGCACGTCCGGTCCGGGGGGCGCATGGCGTACAGTCTGCCGACAGCAATATCACTCGTGTGTGCGAGTGGCGTGTGTGCAGGAGAAGTTGTCGTCGGACGTGAGGGGTCAGCCTGATGGGCCGCCACAGACGCTCGGAGCCGCAGCCCCCGCCAGGCCACCGCGGGAACACGCCCGCCACGTACGGCTCGTACGACTCCTACGGCGACCGCGAGGCGCATGCCGCCGGCCGGTCGCGGGGACAGCACCGCAAGCAGAGCCCGGCCAGGGCCGGGATGCTCGGTACGTCGGCGGCGCTGGCCGTGGGCGCGGTGGCGATGGCCTCCGGAGTCCTCGGCAACGGCTTCGACCTCGACCGCGGCGGCGGCGGCGGCGGTCCCGCCGGGCACGTCCAGGCGGGCGACCCGCCGGCGCCCAGCACCCAGGGCTCCTCCGACCTGCCGACGCTGGAGGCATCGCCGTCCGCGAGCGACGGCTCGGAGCGGCCGGAGAGCAAGACCCCGGAGACGGAGAAGACCGGCGGCAAGGACTCCCGGGACGGCAAGGAGTCGAAGAGCGCTTCGCCGTCGACCTCGGCGCCCGAGCGCGAGAAGCCGGGGTCCGCGGACCCGTCGTCGAAGTCCCCGAGCCCGTCCCGTACGGAGTCGAAGTCCCCCTCCCCCACGAAGACGGAGACCTCCGAGCCCACCCGCTCCGCGAAGCCGACCGCCACCGCCGACGCCACCACCGCCGCGGAGGCGGAGGTGCTGCGGCTGGTCAACCAGGAGCGCGCGCAGGCGGGCTGCCGCCCGCTCACGAGCGACCCGGAGCTGGCGAAGCTGGCCGGCGACTACAGCCAGGACATGGCGGCGCGCGGCTTCTTCGACCACACCGACCCCGACGGCAACGACCCGTGGGAGCGCGCGCAGGACTACGGCATAGCCGACCTCGGCGGCGAGAACATAGCCCGCGGCCAGGCCAACGCGCAGTCGGTGATGGACGCCTGGATGAACAGCGAAGGCCACCGCGCGAACATACTGAACTGCGACTTCCGCACCCTGGGCGTCGGCGCGCACTTCGGCGACGGCGGTCCCTGGTGGACGCAGAACTTCGGCTTCTGAGACGCGGCTTTCGGGCGGTCCTGCCGCGTCAGAGGCGCGGCGGGCGCTGGCAGCGCGGGCAGAAGTAGCTGGAGCGGTTCATCCACGGGCGGCGGCGGATCGGGGTGCCGCAGCGGCGGCAGGGCTCGTCCTCGCGGCCGTACGCGTCGAGCGAGCGGGCGAAGTAGCCGGACTCGCCGTTGACGTTGACGTACAGGCTGTCGAAGCTCGTGCCGCCGACGTCGAGCGCGGCGTTCAGCACCGCGCGGACGTGCCCGAGGAGTTCCGCGGTACGGGGGCGGGTGAGGCCGGCGGTGGGGCGCTCGTAGTGGAGGCGGGCGCGCCACAGGGCCTCGTCCGCGTAGATGTTGCCGACGCCGCTGATCAGCGACTGGTTCAGCAGCGCCCGCTTGATCGTGGTCCGGCTGCGGCGCAGCGCCGCGTGGAACGCCGCGTCGTCGAACTCCGGGTCCAGCGGGTCCCTGGCGATGTGCGCGATGACGTCGGGCAGCCCCCCGGCCGCGTTCGGGTGCAGCGAAAGGCCGCCGAACGTGCGCTGGTCGACGAAGCGCAGCTCCGTGTCCGTCTCGTCCGCGAAGCGGACCCGGATCCGCAGGTGCTTCTCGTCCGGTGCCGCCTCCGGCTGGACCAGCAACTGGCCGCTCATGCCCAGGTGCGCGAGCACCGACTCGGGGCCGTCGGCCAGCGGCAGCCACAGGTACTTGCCGCGCCGCCGCGGCTCCCCGAGCGGGTGCCCCGTCAGCCGGGCGGCGAAGTCGGCGGCGCCCGCGGGGTGCCGGCGCACGGACCTGGGGTGCAGCACCTCGACGGAGCCGACCGTGCGGCCCGCGACCCACTTCGCCAGGCCGCGGCGCACCACCTCGACCTCCGGCAGCTCCGGCATCGCCGCGCTACCGGTCGGCGGCCTGCGCCGCCCCGGCGGATCCCGCGGCGGCGTCACCGTCCGCCGCCTCCGGTACGTCCGCGGGCGTACCGGAGGACGCGGACGCGCCGTCGGACGCGGGCTGACCACCGGGGGCCCCGCCGGCCGGCGCGGGCTCCGGTGCCGCGGCCGCGGAGCCGTTGCTCCCCGCCGCGCCCCTGCCCGCCCCGCCATCCGTCCCGGCCGCGCTGATCGCGCGCCAGGCGGTGTCCGCCGCCTGCTGCTCCGCTTCCTTCTTGCTGCGGCCGGTGCCGGTGCCGTACGTGACACCACCGACGCGGGCGGCAGCCGTGAAGGTCTTCTCGTGATCCGGGCCGGTCTCGCTGACCAGGTACTCCGGCACGCCCAGTCCCCTGGCGGCCGTCAGCTCCTGCAGCGACGTCTTCCAGTCCAGCCCCGCCCCGAGGTTCGAGGACTTCTCGATCAGCGGGTCGAACAGCCGGTGCACCAGCTCCGACGCCGCCTCCAGTCCCTTGTCCAGGTAGACCGCGCCGATCACGGCCTCCAGCGTGTCCGCGAGGATCGACGCCTTGTCCCGGCCGCCCGTGCCCTCCTCGCCCCGGCCGAGCCGGATGAACGCGCCCAGGTCCAGCCCGCGGCTGACCTCGGCGAGCGCACGCGAGTTGACCACCGCGGCCCGCAGCTTGGCCAACTGGCCCTCTGGCAGGTCGGGGTGGCCCCGGAACAGCGTGTCGGTGACCACCAGGCCGAGCACCGAGTCCCCGAGGAACTCGAGCCGCTCATTGGTGGGCAGACCGCCGTTCTCGTACGCGAACGAGCGGTGGGTGAGGGCGCGCACCAGAAGGGCGGGCTCGAGTTCGTACTCGAGCCGCCCTTCCAGGATCTTGGGGGACGAGGCTGTGTCGGCCGGCGCCTTCCGCGGCGTAGTGGCATCTGACATGAGCCTTCTCCCCGTCGCTCAGACCTCGAGGACCTGGCGGCGGTTGTACGTGCCGCAGTTCGGGCATGCGATGTGCTGCTGCTTCGGCTCGTGGCAGCGCTCACATGCCACCAGGTGCGGGACCGCAGCCTTCCACTGCGACCGGCGGTGGCGCGTGTTGCTGCGCGACATCTTCCGCTTCGGAACGGCCACGGCTACTTCTCCTGCTTCTCGCCGGCGCCGTCGTCAGCGCCGCTCGTATCGTTCTTCTCGCCGTCCGAGACGGTCTCGGCGAGTCCCTGCAACGCCGCCCACCGGGCGTCGACGACGTCGTGCCGGTGGTCCGGGTCGTCCGCGAGCCGTGCCCCGCAATCGGGGCACAGGCCCGGGCAGTCCTCCCGGCACACGGGCTGCAGCGGCAGTGCCAGCACCACCGCGTCGCGCAGCTCCGGTTCGAGGTCGAACATGTCGTCCTCGAGGTACAGCGTCCCCTCCTCCGCGTCCGCCTCCTCGGCGTCCGCGCCGGAGCCGCCACCGCGGGCCACTCGGCCCCTGGCGTCGGTCTCCGGGTAGGAGTACAACTCCTGGATGTCCACTCGGAGCTCCTGCCCGAGCGGCTCCAGACACCTTACGCACTCGCCCGTCGCCCGTGCCCGGGCGGTGCCCGTGACGAGCACGCCCTCCATCACCGACTCGAGCCGCAGCTCCAGCTCGACGGGGTCGCCCTCCGGTACGCCCACCACCTCGTTGCCGAGGTCCTTGGGCGCCGGCACGGTGCGGGAGAGCCGCTTGAGCGTACCGGGACGGCGGCCCAGGTCCCGTGTGTCGAACACGAGAGGGGCGCGGTGGTCCGGATGGGCTTTCAGGGCTTTCCTGCTTTCGTGCACCCTGCGCATGACGGGCAGGGACGGGCGCGGCGCGATACGGCGAGGGTCCAGAATACTTGAGACCCGGCCCAAGACCCAATCCGGGCGTCCGTCCGCGGCCGGGCCCCCCGGGTGCTCCCCGGCGGTTCAGCGGCCGCGGTCGTCGTACTGCCTGAGCTGCTCCAGGTCGATCATGCTGGTGTCGAAGAGGCTCGTCTCGTCCAGCGCGGCGGGCGCCGGGGTGTAGCCGCCCTGCTGCGGCAGGTGCGCGTCGCTCTGGCCGTACGCCATCTGCTGCCCGGCGTCCTGGTACGCGCCGGCCGCGGCCTGCTCCTGCTGCCCGGCCTGCTGCGCCCAGCCGTAGCCGGGCTCCGGCTGCTCGTAGCCCTGCTGGTAGCCCTGGCCGTAGCCCTGCGGGTAGTCCGGCTGCTCCGGCTGCGGGTAGCCGGCCTGGCCGTAGCCCTGCGCGGCGGTGGCGTCGTAGTACGCGGCGGCCGGCTGCGGGACGGCGTGCGGGGGCTGCTGCGCGGGCGGCGGCGGAATCGCGGGGTCCTGGGGGGCGCCGGGGGCGTGCGCCGGGCCCGTGGGCGGGTCGGCCAGCTCGGCCAGCTCCGCGAGGTAGTTCTCGTCCGTCGTGCCCGTGTGCCCCATGCCCGGCTGCCCGAAGGTCTCGCCGAGCTGGTCCGTGGGCCGCGCGCCCTGGAGCTTCTGGCGGCCGCGGCCGACCGCCTCCAGGGTCTTGGTCAGCACCGACTGGAACGCCTGGAACTGGGCCTCGACGTACGTGTCCGCGCGCCTGCGCTGCTCCTGCGGGTCGGCGCTGCGCTCGGGCGCCTCGCCCGCCGGGTCCTGGCCGGCGTCGAAGCCCTGCGGGTCGTCGTACCCGGGGGCGCGGCCCAGCAGCTTGTCCCGGCCGCGGTCGACTGAGCCGATGGTCTTGGTGAGGACGACCTCGAAGTTGGCGAGCTTGCTGTCGACGTAGTCGTCGGCCTCGGCGCTGATCTGCTCGGCCTCCTGGCGGGCCTCGCCCAGGATCCGGTCGGCCTGGGCCTGGGCGTGCCGGGCGACCTCGGTGCCGGAGATCAGCGCGGTGCGCCGGTTCTGCGCCTCGTCGAGGATCTGCTCGGCCTCGCGGCGCGCCTCCTCGACCAGTTGCTCGCGCCCGCCGAGCAACTGCTGCGCCTGGGCGAGAGACCCGGGCAGGGCCTCGCGCACCTCGTTCAGCATGCCGAGCAGCTCGGCGCGGTTGACCACGCACGACGCCGACATGGGCATGGACCGCGCGCCCTGGAGGGCCTCCGCGATCTCGTCGAGCTTTCTCTGCACGTCCATGGGAAAAGACTCTACGGCGCCCGGCTAGGAATGGGTGAGGCGTTCGTCAAGTGCCCGGTTGACAACGGGGGGTACGAGGTGGGATACGTCGCCGCCCCAGGTGGCCACCTCTTTGACCAGGCTGGAGGAGAGGAAGCTGTAGGTCGGGTTGGTGGGGACGAAGAGGGTCTCCACGCCCGACAGGCCGTTGTTCATCTGGGCCATCTGCAGCTCGTAGTCGAAGTCGCTGACGGCGCGCAGCCCCTTGACGATGGCGGGGATGTCGCGCTCCTTGCAGTAGTCCACGAGGAGGCCGTGGAAGCTCTCGACCTCCACGTTGCCGTACTCCGTCGTGCACTCGCGGATGAGGTCCATCCGCTCGTCGACGGTGAACATGCCTTTCTTCGACTTGTTGATCATCACGGCGACGTGCACGACGTCGTAGAGCTTCGAGGCCCGGGCGATGATGTCGAGATGCCCGTTGGTGATGGGGTCGAAGGACCCCGGACAGACGGCGCGGCGCAACGGAGGTTCCTCGCTCTCGGTTCCGGTCGTGAGGGTCATCAGGGTTTCGGTGAGGGTCGGGGGACGGGACGGACGGGACGGGCGGTCATGGGGCCGGTGAGGCGGCGCGACCGTACCAGAGCGTGCCTTCGCCGTAGCGCCTGGCCCGCAGCCCCTCGAACCCGTCGGGCCAGGGGAATTCGCCGCCTCGGGTGCTGCGCTCCACGGTGGCGAGCGCGCCCGGGGACAGCCAGTCGTGGGCACGGAGTGTGACGAGTATCTCGCCCACGGCCGCGTCCCCCACCTCGTACGGCGGGTCGAGGAAGACCACGTCGTACGGGTCGGGGGGCGGCGGCCCGGCGACGACCTGTTCGGCGCGGGCGGCGCGCACCTCGGCGCCGGGCAGGCCGAGGGCGCGGACGTTCTGCCGGATGACGCGGGCGGCGCGGGCGTCGGCCTCCACGAGCAGCGCGTGCGCCGCGCCGCGGGAGAGCGCCTCCAGGCCGACGGCTCCGGAGCCGCCGTACAGGTCGAGGACGCGCAGTCCGTCGAGCGGGCCGAGGAGGGTCTGCCAGGTGGAGAAGAGACCCTCGCGGGCGCGGTCGGACGTGGGCCGGGTGCCGGTGCCGGGCGGCACGGCCAGGCGCCGCCCGCCGGCGGTGCCGGCGATCACGCGGGTCATGGCTGCTGGGTGTCCTTGTCCTCACGGGCGCGGTCCGTCCCACGATATGCCTCCGGGGTGACGGGCGCGGTGCCGCCCGGTGGCGCGGGGGCGGCGGGGCACCCATGCGTCCCGCCGCGGGCCCCGCTCAGCCCCCGCTCAGCCCTTGTCGAGGAACTGCTCCCGCTCGTCGTCCAGCAGGCTCGCCAGCGCGCCGCGCAGCTCCGGGTACGCGGCCAGCTCGGGGTCCTCGGCCACGATCGCCGCGGCGGCGTCCCGGGCCTCGGCGATGACGTCCTCGTCGTCGATGACCGTGAGCATCCTGAGGCTGGAGCGGGCCCCGGACTGCGCCTGCCCCAGGACGTCGCCCTCGCGGCGCTGCTCCAGGTCGATACGGGAGAGCCGGAAGCCGTCCTGCGTGGCGGCGACCGCGTCCAGCCGGGTCCTGGCCAGCGTGCCCTCCGGCATCTCGGTGACCAGCAGGCAGAGCCCGGCGGCCGAGCCGCGGCCGACCCGGCCGCGCAACTGGTGCAACTGGGAGACGCCGAAGCGGTCGGAGTCCATGATGACCATGACGGTGGCGTTCGGGACGTTGACGCCGACCTCGATGACGGTCGTGGCGACCAGCACGTCCACCTCGCCGGCGGCGAACCGGCGCATCACGTCGTCCTTGGCGTCCGGCTGCATCCGCCCGTGCAGTACCTCGACCTTCAGCCCGGCCAGCGGCGCCCCGGGGGCGGCGGAGAGCTGGGTGGCGACGTCGAGGACCGCCAGCGGCGGCCGCCTCTCCGCCTCGTCCTCCGGCGACGGCGCCTCCTTGGCGCCCTTCCCGCCCTTGGCCCCCTTGCCGGCACCCTTGGGCTCCGCCTCCTCCGCGGAGTCGCCGATGCGGGGGCAGACGACGTACGCCTGGTGGCCGCCCTCGGCCTCCTCGCGCACCCGCTCCCACGCGCGCGCGAGGAAGTGCGGCTTGTCGGCCGCCGGCACGACGTGGCTGGCGATCGGCGAGCGGCCGGCCGGGAGCTGGTCGAGCACGGAGGTCTCCAGGTCGCCGAAGACCGTCATGGCGACCGTGCGCGGGATGGGCGTGGCGGTCATGACCAGCAGGTGCGGCGTGCGCTTGTCGTCCCCGCGGTTGCCCTTCGCGCGCAGCGCGTCCCGCTGCTCGACGCCGAAGCGGTGCTGCTCGTCGACCACGACCAGGCCCAGGTCGTGGAACTGCACCTTGTCCTCGATCAGCGCGTGCGTCCCGACGACGATCCCGGCCTCGCCGGTGGCCAGGTCGAGCAGCGCCTTGCGGCGGGCCGCGGCGCCGGAGGAGCCGGTGAGCAGTTCGACCTTCGTACCGTGCTCGGCGCCGCCGAGGAGGCCGGCCTCGGCCAGCTCGCCCATCATCTCGGTGATCGACCGGTGGTGCTGCTGCGCCAGCACCTCGGTCGGCGCGAGCATCGCGGCCTGTCCGCCCGCGTCCACCACGGCGAGCATCGCGCGCAGGGCCACCAGCGTCTTGCCGGAGCCCACCTCGCCCTGGAGCAGCCGGTGCATGGGGTGGTCGGTGGCCAGGTCGGCGAAGATGTCGGCGGAGACCCGCTGCTGGCCCTCGGTGAGGGTGAACGGCAGCCGGGCGTCGAAGTCCGCGAGCAGCCCTTCGGCGGGCGCCACCCGCGGCACCGCGGGCAACTGCCCGTCGGCGTGCCGCCGCCGGGCCAGGGCGACCTGGAGGACGAACGCCTCGTCCCACTTCAGCCGGTCCCGCGCCGTCCACAGGTCGGCCTTGGTCTTCGGCCGGTGCACCTTCAGCAGCGCCTCGCGCAGCGGTACGAGCCCGCGCTCGTCCCGCAGCGCCGTAGGCAGCGGGTCGGCGACGCCCTCCCATTCCGTGGCCTCCAGCCCGTCCAGCACCGTGTCGACGGCCTGCTGGAGCTGCCAGGAGGCGAGCTGCCGGCACGCAGGGTAGAGCGGGAGGAGCTTGCCCGCCCACTCGTCGGCCTGGGCGTCGGCGCCCGCGCCGTCCTTGCCGGACAGCGGCTTGTAGTCGGGGTGGGCGAGCTGGCGCTTGCGGTTGAAGACGGTGACCTTGCCGGCGAAGAGGGCGCGCCGGCCGGGCAGCAGCTCCTTCTGCGGGTGGTACGCGCCGCGCCCGAAGAAGACGAGGGTGAGCCGGCCGCTGCCGTCGGTGATGACCACTTCGAGCCGGCGCCCCCGGCCCGTACCGAGCATGGCGGCCTTCTCCACCTGCGCGACGACCGTGACGTGCTCGTCGGTCTCCAGGTCGGCCAGCCGCGTCAGCTCGCCGCGCTCGGCGTACCGCCGGGGGTAGTGGTGCAGCAGGTCTCCGACCGTGTGCAGATCCAGGTGCTCCGCCATGGCCTTGGCGGTCCGGTCGCCGACGGACGTCTTCAGGGGCTCTTCCAGCACGGACACGCGTCCATTGCACACCATCGGGCCGACAGAGCGTGGAAACCCCTGGTAACCCGGGCCCGCGCGGTCCTACGATGGTCCGCCTCGAACTCCCCTTCGCGATCACCGACGCCGATCGGGATCGCCCGACCCGCGCCGCCACCTCCACCCCCCGCCGGCGCTCCCGTGATGACATCTGAGAACGCTGCGCCCGCCTCTTCCCACACCTTCCAGGTCGACCTGCGCGGTCTGGTGGACCTGCTCTCCCACCACCTCTACTCCAGCCCGCGGGTCTATCTGCGCGAACTGCTGCAGAACGCCGTCGACGCGGTCACCGCCCGGCGCGCGGACGACCCCGGCGCGCCGGACCGCATCCGGCTGTACCCGGAGCCCGGCGGCGGCGACGGCGCCGGGCTCCGGGTCGAGGACAGCGGGGTGGGACTCACCGAGGCGGAGGTGCACGAGCTGCTCGCCACCATCGGCCGCAGCTCCAAGCGCGCCGGGGGCCTGGAGTCCGTGCGGGCCGGGTTCCTGGGCCGGTTCGGCATCGGGCTGCTGGCCTGCTTCCTGGTCGCGGAGCGGATCCGGGTGGTCAGCAGGTCGGCGCGGGAGCCCGGGGCGCCGCCGGTGGAGTGGACGGCCGCCGACGACGGTTCGTACACGGTACGGACCCTCCCCCCGGCCGCCCGCCCCGAGCCCGGCACCACCGTGCACCTGACGCCGCGGCCCGGCTGCGCCGAGTGGTTCGGGCCGGCCCGCGTCGCCGAACTCGCCCGCGACTTCGGCTCGCTGCTGCCGTACGACGTGCGCGTCGGCGAGCTGCCGGTCACCGAGCTGCCCGCGGTCTGGGACCGCCCGTACCCGAGCCCGGCCGCCCGCCGGGTGGCACTCGCGGCGCACTGCCGGGACCTCTTCGGCTTCACCCCGCTCGACGCCGTCGAGCTGGACGTGCCGCTCGCGGGCGTGCGCGGGGTCGCGTACGTGCTGCCGTCCGCCGTCAGCCCCGCCCAGCGCGCCGGGCACCGGGTGCATCTGAAGGGGATGCTGCTCACCGCGCGCGCCGAAGGGCTGCTGCCCGACTGGGCGTTCTTCGTCCGCTGCGTCGTCGACACCGACAGCCTGCGCCCGACCGCCTCGCGGGAGGCGCTGTACGAGGACGAGACGCTCCTGGCCGTACGGGAGGCGCTCGGCGGCGCCGTGCGCGACTGGCTGACCTCGCTGGCCACCGGCGACCCGGAGCGGCTCACGCAGTTCCTCTCCGTGCACCACCTGGGCGTGAAGTCGCTGGCCCGGCACGACGAGGAGATGCTGCGCACGATGCTGCCGTGGCTGCCGTTCGAGACGACCGACGGGCAGGTGTCGCTGGCGGAGTTCGCGCAGCGCCACCCGGTGGTGCACTTCACCCGCAGCGTCGAGGAGTTCCGGCAGGTCGCGCCGATCGCCTCCGCGCAGGGCATCGGCGTCGTCAACGGCGGTTACACCTACGACGCGGAGCTGGTCGAGCTGCTGCCGCGGGTACGCCCCGGGACCGCGGTCGCCGAGCTGGACCCGGACACCGTGACCGCCCACCTGGACGGCGTCGAGCCGGCCGAGGAGCTGGCCCTGTCCGGCTTCCTCGGCGTCGCCCGCGCCCGCCTCGACCCGCTCGCCTGCGACGTCGTGCTCCGCGCCTTCCACCCGCTGACCGTGCCCGCGCTCCACCTCGACGACCGCGCCGCCCGGCACGAACGGGCCCGCGCGGACGAGGAGGAGCAGGCCGACGAGCTGTGGGCGGACATCCTCGGCAGCCTGCGCGGCGGCGCCCCGCGCGCCCGGCTCGTCCTCAACCACCGCAGCCCGCTGGTGCGCCGGATCAGCACGCTGGGCGCCTCCGAGCTGGTCGGCAGCGCGGTCGAGGCGCTGTACGGGCAGGCGCTGCTGATGGCGCAGCGCCCGCTGCGGCCCGCCGACTCGGCGCTGCTGAACCGGGCGTTCGCCGGCCTGCTGGAGTGGGCGACGCACCCGCAGGGGGCCGCGGACCCCGCGGCCGGCGCCCCCGGCGCCGGCGAGGAGGACGGCCGATGAGCACGGATGCTCCCGCCCCCTCCCCCGCCGGGCCGCCCGCCGACATCTTCGCCTTCCGCCAGGCGATGCACGACAACGCGCAGGAGCCGGAGGGCCCCGGCCGCAACGCGGGCGCGGAGCGGCTGCTCGCCGAGGCGGAGCGGTCGGGCGAGGCCGCGTTCGTCGTCGAGGGCCTGATCCACCTGCTGCAGACGTACAACTTCAGCTCCGAGCAGGACAAGATGTTCGTCCCCTTCGCGCGGCTGCTGCGCATGTGGGACGAGCGTCCGGAGGACTTCGACGAGGAGGACACCCACCGCCTGTTCTGGATGTTCAAGTGGGTCTCCTCCGGGATGACCGACCAGCCGCACATCCCGCTGGCGGCGATGGAGAAGTGGCTCGGCGAGATGGAGCGCCGCTACCGCCTCGCGGGCCACAGCGAACGCGCCGTGCGGCAGGCGGAGTACCACATCGCCGAGCACGTCGGCGACGACGCGCGCGCCGCCCGCGCCTACGCCGCCTGGCGCGCCGCTGAGCGCGACGCCACGAGCGACTGCCACGCCTGCGAGCTGCGCGGCCAGGGCAGTTGGGAGGCGGGGCACGGGGACGACGACGCCGCGCTGGAGCTGTGGGCACCGGTGCTCGGCGGCGTGCACACCTGCGCGCACGAGCCGCACGCCACGCTCGCGGAGTCGCTGCTGCCGCTGCTGCGGCTGGGCCGCGTCGACGAGGCGCGGTCCAACCATCTGCGCGGGCACCGGATGGTGCGGCGGATGGAGAGCATGCGGTTCGCGTTCGCGCGGCACGTGGAGTTCTGCGCGCTGACGGGCAACGAGGCGCGGGGTCTGGAGCTGCTGGCGGAGCGGCCCGCGTATCTGGCGGACCGGGGCGAGCCGTCGAGCCTCATGGCGTACCTCGCGGTGACGGCGCTGCTGACGCGGCGGCTGGCGGGCCTCGGCCTGGGCGCGGAGCCGGTGGTGGGCCCGCCGGAGGCCGGCGGTGCGGGCCGGGAGTGGACGGTCGCGGAGCTGGGGGCGTACGCGGAGCGCGAGGCACTGGCGCTCGCGGGCCGCTTCGACGCGCGCAACGGCACGGCGGCGGTCTCCGCGGGCGTACGCGAGCGGATGGCGCGGGAGCCGCTGGCGGAGCGGCTGCCGCTGGGGCTGCGCGTGGGCCGGCCGGTGCGGCGGTCCGCGCCTCCTGCGGCTCCCGCGGCCGGCGCCGCGGCGCCGCCCGCCGCGGGGGCGCCGGCGGCACGGCCCGGGGTGGCGGAGCTGCTGGCGTCGGCCAGGGAGCTGACGGAGGCCCGCCGCCCCGACGCGGTACGGGCCTGGGCGGACGCGGCGCGCGCGGCGGTACAGGCGGGCACCGAGCTGCCCGTACGTGACCGCGCCGAGGTCGCCGCCCACCGCGCGATGCACCCGGACACGGCGGACGGCGAGGTCGCGGCCCTCTTCGGTACGGCGGCCGGGCTGTTCGAGACGGCGGGCGACCCGGGCCAGGCCGAGGTGGCGCGCGCCCGCGCGGCGTTCGCCCTCGCCCGCGAGGGCCGTACGGACGACGCCCTGGCGGCGGTCGCGGAGCCCTGCGCGCGGGCGCTGGCGCTGCATGCGGAGGGCCGCGCCACGGCGGCCGAGGCGGCGACGGCGCTGATCTGCCGGGCCCGTATCCACACGATGCGCGGCGACGGCGCTTCCGGCACGGCGGACTCCGCCGAGGCGGTGGCGGCGGTGGCGGACTTCGCCGCGCCGTACGCGGACGATCCGCGCGTCGCCGGCCGGATCGCCGAGGCGTACGAGCTCCAGGCGGAACTCGCCGCCCGCCGCGGCGAGAGGGAAGCCGCCGCGGCACTCTACGAGCAGGCGGTCGACGGCTACGCCGCCGCGGGCGTGCCCTGGTACGCGGTACGGGCCCAGTCCGCGCTGGGCGGCATCGCGTCCCGGCTCGGCGACCGCGGGACCGCGGAGCGCGCCGTGCGCGGAGCGCTGGAGCACAGTGCCGTGCACGCCCAGCCCGCCGGACAGGCGGGCCTGCACCTGCAACTGGCCGACGTCCTCTGCAACACCGGCCGCGACGGCGAGGGCGCCGAGCACCTGCTCGAAGCCGCCCTCTGGGCCGACGAGGCCGGCGACTCCGCCGACACCGGCGCCTGGGCCCGCCACCACCTCGGCGGCGCCCTGCTCCGCCTCGGCCGCGCGGCGGAGGCGGCGGCGGTGCTGGAGGACGCGCTCGCGGACCTGAGCGCGGACCAGCACGGCGAAGGCGCCGTGGTGCAGACGCGCTGGTGGCTGGGCGACGCCCTGGGGCGGCTCGGGGAGCACAAGCAGGCGGCCGAGCAGTACGTGCTGGCCGCGGGGATCGCCGCGCACTGGCCCCGCGACGGCGCCCGCGACCACGCGATGCTGGCGACGCTGGCCGCGCAGTCGCTGAGCGCGGGGGAACTCGACACCCAGGCGGCCCGCGCGTACGAGCGCGCCGGCGCGCTGTGGCGGGACCTGGGCGACGTCCCGGCAGTGATCCGCACGCTCCGGGCGCGCGCCTGGCTGGCGCTCCGGCCGGAGCAGGCGGGCACGGCGGCGGGCCGGGCGCTGATGGCGGAGGCGGAACGGGAGCTGACCGCGGCCCTGGCGACGACGGCGGGATCCGGCGGCCAGGACACGGCCGAGCCCGGCGGCACCCAGGTCCGCGGGGGGCGCCGCGACGTCCTGCTCGCCGAACTCGCCGCCACGCACCGGCAGACCGGCGACCTGATCACCGCCGCCGTCGGCAGCACGCCGCACGACCCGGACGAGTCCGCGGCCGGGGCCGCCCGTACCGCGTACGAGGAGGGCCTGGCCCACGTCGTACGCGCCGTGACCGGCTTCGCCGAGCTGGGCCCCGACTGCCGCGACGAGTACACCGGGGCCCAACTGCTCGCCGCCTGGCTGGAGGCCGACCTCGGCCGCCCCGGGGCGGCGGCGCGGCGCGCCCGCGCGGTGCTCGCCGCGTACGCCGACGACGACACGGCCACCGAGACCTCGGAGTCCCGCCGCGACGAGGCCCAGGCGCTGCTGAACTACGCCGGGACCGAGGCCGCCGGGTCCTGATCGCCGCGGCACCCCGCGCGCCGCACCGCCGCCACCCGGCGCGTGCGGCCGGGCGCTGCGGCGCCCCGCCGGCCGCGCAGCGCCCGGCGCTCCCGCTACTCCACCCCGATCAGCAGCGGTGCCGACTGGCTGCCGCCCTCGTACACCACCGTGTCCACCGCCAGGTGCCCGCTGCGTACGTGCGCCTCCAAGCGGGCGCCGAAGCCGGGGGGCAGGTCCGGGCCCAGCACCAGCGTCACCAGCTCGCCGCCGCCCGCCAGCATCCGGTCGAGCACCGCCTCCGCGGTCTCCGCGAGGTCGGTGCCGACCACCGCCACGTCGCCCTCCACCACCCCGAGCACGTCGCCGGGGCGGCAGATGCCCGCCGTCGTCCACGCGTCCTGCTCCGCGACCGCCAGCTCCGCGTGCCGCGTGGCACCCGCGGCGGCCGTCATCGAGACCACGTCCTCGTCGAACCGCCGCCCCGGGTCGTGCACCGCGAGCGCCGCCAGGCCCTGGACCGCCGCGCGCGTGGGGATGAGCGCCGCGCGCACGCCGGACGCCCGCGCCTCCTCCACCGCCACGGCCGCGGTGTGCCGCAACTCCGCGTCGTTCGGCAGCAGTACGACCTCCCGCGCGCCCGTCCGCCGCATCGCCTCCGCCAGTTCCCCGCTCGCGGGCGGCTCCCCCTCCCGTACGGTCACCACGCCCGCACCCGCCTCCGCGCACAGCGCCGCCAGCCCGTCGCCCGGCACGACGGCGACGACGGCCCGGCCCTCGGGCCCGCCGCCGGAGTCGCCGCGCGGGGCCGCGGCGGCGTCGCCGGCCGGGAGGTGGGTGATCTGGATGCGGTACGGGCGGCCGGCCTCGACGCCCGCCTCGACGGCGGCACCGGCGTCGTCGACGTGCACGTGCACCCGCCACAGCCCGTCGCCGCCGACGACGACGAGGGAGTCGCCGAGCGCGTCGAGCCGCGGCCGGAGCCGGGTGACGGCGTCGTCGCCGGCCTCCAGCAGGTAGATCACCTCGTACGCGGGCCCGCCCCCGCCCGGCACCGGACAGGCGACGTCGCCGCCGTCGTCGTGGCGGGCGGCCGTCCTGCGGGCGCCCGTACCGCGGCCCGCCGGGCCTTCGAGCCGCAGCTCGGTGGGGCGCGCCGCGCCGCTCAGCGCGTCGGCCAGCGTGCCCAGCACCGCCACCAGGCCAAGACCCCCGGCGTCCACGACGCCCGCCCGGCGCAGCACGTCCAACTGCCCGGTCGTCGCGGCCAGCGCCTCCCGGGCGCCGTCGTACGCGGCCCTCGCCACCCGCGCCGCGTCGCCCGCACCGGACCGCCCGGCCGCGGCCGCGGCGGCGTCGGCGACCGTCAGCATGGTGCCCTCGACCGGGTGCTCCACCGCTGCCCGCGCCGCGTCCGCTCCCCGCCGCAGCGCAATGGCCAGCAGTTCCCCGGCGCCGGAGGCCGGATCCGCCACCACCGCGCCCGTCAGCCCCCGCAGCAGCTCCGCCAGGATCGTCCCCGAGTTGCCCCGCGCCCCGATCAGCGCCCCGTGCGCCATCGCCCGCAGCACGTCCGCCACCGCCGGCTCCACGACCGCGCCGCTGCCCGCTCCGTCCGCCGCGAACGCGCCGTACACCGCGTCCACCGCCTGCGCCGCCGACTCCACCGTCAGGTACAGGTTCGTCCCGGTGTCGCCGTCGGCGACGGGGAAGACGTTGACCGCGTCGATCTCCTCCCGGCCGCGCCCCAGTGCCTCCAGGGCCAGGGCGCACCAGGCCCGCACGGAAGAGGCGTCGAGCATCTGCACAACCCCCTCGGAACGGACGACGGCACGGCCGGGTACGGTGTAGCGGCAGCGTAGCCGCTGGACCGGCGATTTCCTCCGCCGGGAAGCGCCGTAGTATGCTGCACAGGTTGCCCGGTCCCGTACCGGGCCTTCCTCCCCCGGCACGGCCGACCTGCTCCTTCCCAGGAGAAGGGCGCGCTGCCGGGATCCGACCGTACGTGCATCAGAAGCTTGGAGTGACCCGTGGCTGCCAACTGCGACGTCTGTGGCAAGGGGCCGGGCTTCGGCAACAACATCTCCCACTCGCACCGCCGCACCCGCCGCCGCTGGAACCCCAACATCCAGCGGGTGCGCGCCGTGGTCGGGGGGACGCCGAAGCGCCTCAACGCCTGCACCTCGTGCATCAAGGCGGGCAAGGTCTCGCGCTGACGTAGCGCAGCCGCCCACGCACAGCGAGCCGGTCCACCGCAGGGTGGGCCGGCTCTCTCGTGTGCGCGGGGCGGGCGCGGGGTCCATCGGGCCGTACGGAGAAGGGAGTTCCCGCCCGTACGCGGCACGCCCCCGGCCCCGTACGCAAAGAAGTCCTACGCCCCGCGCCACCGCCACCCGTGGTCCACGGGACCCGTCCCCTCCCCCAGCGGGAACCCCGCGGCGATCGCCCCCGTGACGTACTCCTTCGCCGCTGCCACCGCCTCCGGCACCGCCCGCCCCCGCGCCAGATACGCGGCGGCGGCGCTCGCGAGCGTGCAGCCCGTGCCGTGGGTGTGCCGCACGGGAATCCGGGGCGCGCGCAGCCAGTGCTCCTCGGTGCCGTCCGTCAGCAGGTCCACGGCGCCCTCGTCCGCCGGCAGATGGCCGCCCTTGACCAGCGCCCAGCGCGGCCCGTACGCGAGCAGCGCCGCCGCCGCCCGCCGAATGTCCGCCTTGCCGGCCACCCGGATCCCGGTCAGCCACGCCACCTCGGCCAGGTTCGGGGTGACGACGGTCGCGACGGGCAGCAGCCGCGTCCGTACCGTGTCCAGCGCCTCGGCCGCCAGCAGCCGGTCGCCGTGGGTCGAGACCCCCACGGGGTCGACCACCACCGGCGCGGGCGTCCCCGCCAGCAGCTCCGCGACCGCCGCCACCGTCTCGGCGCCCGCGAGCATGCCGGTCTTGACGGCCTGGACCCCGATGTCGTCGACGACGCTGCGGAACTGGCCGCGCACCGCGGCAACGGGCAGCGTCCAACTGTCCTGCACCCCGAGCGAGTTCTGCGCGGTCACGGCGGTGACGACACTCATGCCGTGCACGCCGAGCGCGAGCATCGTCTTCAGGTCGGCCTGGATGCCCGCGCCGCCGCCGGAGTCGGAGCCGGCGACGGTCAGCACCCGCGGCGGCGCGCTCGCGCCGCCCCCGGCGCCCGCCGGCTCAGCCACCGAAGTGGTCCCAGCCGGCCGCGCCCCGCCACGCCTTGCCGTCCACCGTCACCTGCGCCACCGCGGACGGCGCCTGCACCTCGCCCACGACCCGCCACCGCGCGGGCAGCTTCACCTGCGGCGGGAACGTCGCCACGATCGCGTGGTCCTCGCCGCCCGTCAGCACCCACTGCAGCGGGTCCACGCCCACCGCCTTGCCGATGTCCGCCATCTGTCCCGGCACGTCGAGGGCCGCCGTGCGGATGTCGATACGGACCTTCCCCGCCGCCGCGACGTGCCCGAGGTCGGCCAGCAGCCCGTCACTGACGTCCGTCATCGACGTGGCGCCGAGCGCGGCCGCCGCCGGGCCCGCCTGGTAGGGCGGTTCCGGGCGGCGGTGGGCCTCGACGAAGGCGCGGGGCGAGCGGAAGCCGCGGGCCAGCACGGCGTGGCCGGCGGCGGACCAGCCGAGCCAGCCGGTCACCGCCACCACGTCGCCGGGGCGGGCGCCGGCGCGGGTGACCGGCTCGTGGCCCTGCATGTCGCCGAGCGCGGTGATCGCGAGGGTGATGGCGTCGCCCCGTACGACATCGCCGCCGACAACGGCGGCGCCGGCGACCTGGCACTCGTCGCGCAGCCCGTCCATCAGCTCCGCGGGCCAGGTGACGAGCAGGTCGGCGGGGACGACGAGGCCGAGGAGGAGGGCGGTGGGAACGGCACCCATGGCGGCAATGTCGGCGAGGTTCTGGGCGGCCGACTTGCGGCCCACGTCGTACGCCGTCGACCAATCGCGGCGGAAGTGCCGGCCCTCGATGAGCACGTCCGTGCTGGCCACGACCCGGCGGTCGGGGGCGCTGACGACCGCGGCGTCGTCCCCGGGCCCGATCCGTACGGCGGGCGTCGTGGTCAGCCGGGAGGTCAGCTCCCGGATGAGCCCGAACTCGCCCAGCTCCCCCACGGTGCCCTGGCCCTGCCCGTGGCCCCTCATCGGATCGCTCCTTCCGTCAACCCGGCGCCCGCGGTCTCGCCCGTCACGGCCGCTCCCGACCCTCCCGCGCCGGCCGGACTACGCGATACGGTTGCGTCTCTCCCCCCATGATCCTCGAAGCCGCCCCTGGAGGTTCCGTGGTACAGGCTTACATCCTGATCCAGACCGAGGTCGGCAAGGCGTCGGCCGTAGCCGAAGTCATCGCCGAGATCCCCGGAGTGATCCAGGCCGAGGACGTGACCGGTCCTTACGACGTGATCGTGCGCGCACAGGCGGACACCGTCGACGAACTGGGCCGGCTCGTGGTCGCCAGAGTCCAGCAGGTGTCGGGGATCACCCGGACCCTGACCTGCCCGGTCGTCCATCTCTAGGCCCCCCGTATGCTCGGCCGGTGATGAGCACACCGTCCCGGCCGCCCCGCACCCCCCGGCGCCCCGGCGCCACGCACCGCAGCGCACGGAGCGAACGCCCCACCCTGCATTTCCGCCCCACCCGGCCATACCGCTCCGCTCTCCGCCTGCCCGCCGCACTGCTGCTGCTCGCCGCCCCGCTCGCCTGTTCCGGTGGCGGCGGCGGCGCGCCGCAGGTGGCCGTGCCGACCCCGCAGGGGAAGGCCGTGGACCACTGCCGCGCGCTCGCCGACCGGCTGCCCGGCACCGTCGACGGCCAGAAGCGCCGCGAGACCGATCCGGTCTCGGCGCTGACCGCCGGGTGGGGTGACCCGGCCGTCGAGCTGCGCTGCGGCGTGCCCAGGCCGGAGGTGCTCACGCCCGGGAGTGAACACTACAACCCCACCAGCGACGCGGTGAGCGTGAACGGCGTCGACTGGCTGTACGAGGAACTGGACGACGGGGCCCGCTTCACCACCACCCGGCGCAGGGCGTTCGTGGAGGTCACCGTGCCCGGCGCGTACGCGCCCGAGGTGAACGCGCTGACGGACCTGGCGGAAGCGGTCGACAAGGCCGTGCCCGGCACGCTCTGACGCCCGCGCGGGCCCGGGACCGGTCGCAGGCAACGGACCGCGGGCCGCGGGGGGCCGCTAGCGCAGCCCCGTCGAGCGGCGCAGCGCCGCCTGGATGAGCCGGTCGACCAGCTCCGGGTAACTCACGCCGGACTCCTGCCACATCCGCGGGTACATCGAGATGGGCGTGAAGCCGGGCATCGTGTTGATCTCGTTGATCACGAACCCGCCGTCGTCGGTGCGGAAGAAGTCCGCCCGCACCAGCCCCTCGCAGGAGCACGCCTCGAACGCGGCCACCGCCAGCCGCTGCACCTCGGCGGTCTCCTCCGCGGTCAGCGGCGCCGGCACGATCCCGGCGGCGGAGTCGATGTACTTGGCCTCGAAGTCGTAGAAGTCGTGGCTGGTGGTCGGCGGGATCTCGGCGGGCACGCTGGCCCGCGGCCCGTCCTCGAACTCCAGCACGCCGCACTCGATCTCGCGCCCGTCGACCGCCGCCTCCACGATGATCTTCGGGTCGTGCCGGCGCGCCTCGGCGATCGCGTCCTCCAGCGCGCCGAGTTCGCCGACCTTCGTGATGCCGATGGAAGAACCGGCCCGCGCGGGCTTCACGAACACCGGCCAGCCGTGGTCGGCGGCGAAGTCCACGATCTTCTTGCGGGCCGCCGCGCCCTCCTGCCCGGGGGCGCCCTGGTCCCACTCGCGCGGCCGGATCACGACGTACGGGCCGACCGGCAGCCCGTACGAGACGAAGACCCGCTTCATGTACTCCTTGTCCATGCCGACCGCGGAGGCCAGCACGCCGGAGCCCACATACGGCACGCCGGACAGGTCGAGCATGCCCTGCAGCGTGCCGTCCTCGCCGTACGGGCCGTGCAGCATCGGGAAGACGACGTCCACCTCGCCGAGCGCCTTGGGCACCTGCCCCGGCTCGGCGTAGACGACCTCGCGGCTGCCGGGGTCGGCGGAGAGCACGACGGCGCCGTCCTCGGCCTCCTCGTCGACCAGTTCCTCCACGCTCGGCACCTGGCGGTCGGCGATGGCCATCCGCGCGGGGTCGTCCGCGGTGAGGGCCCAGCGGCCGTCGGCGGTGATGCCGATGGGCAGCACCTCGTACATGTTCCGGTCGATGGCGGCCATGACGGCGCCCGCGGTGACGACGGAGATGCCGTGCTCGGAGCTGCGCCCGCCGAAAACGACGGCGACGCGCGGCTTGCGGCCCTGGCTTTCGTAGGAGTGCTCGCTGCTCATCGCTCGCACACTACCCGCTGCGTCGGGCGACGTCAGTGTCCCTCCGCCTTGGCGCTGCGCGACATCAGCTCCTTCAGCGCCACGAGCGGCGGCTTCCCGTCGTGCACGATGCTCACCACGGTCTCCGTGATGGGCATGTCGACGGCGTGTCTGCGGGCCAGATCGAGCACCGACTCACAGGACTTGACGCCCTCGGCGGTCTGCTTGGTGGCGGCGATGGTCTCGGCGAGCGTCATGCCGCGGCCGAGGTTGGTGCCGAAGGTGTGGTTGCGGGAGAGCGGCGAGGAGCAGGTGGCGACCAGGTCGCCCATGCCGGCCAGGCCCGCGAAGGTGCGCGGGTCGGCGCCGAGCACGCTGCCCAGGCGGGCGGTCTCGGCGAGGCCGCGGGTGA
This sequence comes from Streptomyces sp. CMB-StM0423, assembly GCF_002847285.1. Taxonomy (NCBI): domain Bacteria; kingdom Bacillati; phylum Actinomycetota; class Actinomycetes; order Kitasatosporales; family Streptomycetaceae; genus Streptomyces; species Streptomyces sp. CMB-StM0423. The sequence continues at coordinate 2,030,244 of NZ_CP025407.1, forward strand.
TGAGCGACGCCTTGGCGTTGTCGCCGAGGCCCATGCCGTCGGCGATGCCGACGGCCAGCCCGATGACGTTCTTGACGGCGCCGCCGAGTTCGCAGCCGACGACGTCGGTGTTGGTGTACGGGCGGAAGTACGGGGTGTGGCAGGCGGTCTGCAGCCGGCGGGCCACCTCCTCGTCGGCGCAGGCGACGACGGCGGCGGCGGGCTGCCGGGCGGCGATCTCGCGGGCGAGGTTCGGTCCCGTGAGCACGGCGACCCGGCCGCGGACGCCGTCGGGACCGCCCGCGGGGCCCGCGCCTGCGCCCTCCTTGGCGACGACCTCCTCGATGACCTCGCTCATGCGCTTGGCGGTGCCCAGCTCGACGCCCTTCATCAGGCTGACGAGCACGGTGCCCCGGTCGAGCAGCGGCGCCCAGCGCTCCAGGTTGCCCCGGAGGGTCTGCGACGGCACGGCGAGCACGGTGAACTCGGCGCCCCCGGCGGCCTCGGCGGGGTCCGCGGTCGCGGTGACCGTGTCGGGGAGGCGCACGCCCGGGAGGTAGTCGGGGTTCTCGCGGGTGGCGTTGAGGGTGTCGACGAGCGCGGCTCTGCGGCCCCACATCGTCACCCGGCAGCCGGCGTCGGCCAGCACCATCGAGAAGGCCGTGCCCCACGACCCGGTGCCGAAGACGGCGCAGCGCGTCACGAGTTCTCCTTACGGTCCGCGGAGCGGCGGCGCTGTTCGGCGCGTACGGTCTTCGGATCGAAGCGCTCCGCGGGCGCCTGCTCGCCGCGCAGCTCCTCCAGCAGGCGGGTGACGGCGTCCATGATGACCTCGGTGACCTCCGCGAGCACCTGCGGGGTGGGCTCCTTGCCGTAGAACTCCGACAGGTCCACCGGCGGGCCGGCGAGGAGGTGGAAGGTCTTGCGCGGGAAGGGCCGGGGCTTGCCGTACGGCGGCAGCAGCTCGTTGGCGCCCCAGTGGGCGACGGGGATGACGGGCGCCCTGGTGACGAGCGCGACCCGGGCGGCGCCTGTCTTGCCCTTCATCGGCCACTGGGCGGGGTCGCGGGTGAGCGTCCCCTCGGGGTAGAACGCGACGCACTCGCCGTCCTCGACGGCTTTGACCGCGGCCCGGAATGCTTTGGAGGCGTCGGTCGACTCGCGGTAGACGGGAATCTGCCCGGTGCCGCGCATCACGGTGCCGACGACGCCCTTCTTGAACAGTGCGTCCTTCGCCAGGAACCGCGGCACACGGCCGGTGTTGTACTGGAAGTGGGCATAGAAGAACGGGTCGAGATACGAGTTGTGGTTGACGGCGGTGATGAATCCGCCGTCGGCCGGTATGTGCTCCGCGCCACGCCAGTCCCGCTTGACGAGCAGCCGCAGCGGCGGCTTGCAGATGGCCGCGACCAGCCGGTACCAGAAGCCGATCCTCCGCCGTGACACGGTCCTTTTCACCTTCCCGGATTTTCCTCGGTGCGCGTTTCGTGGGCGAAACGGTCTCGCCCCGGGTCTCACGTCTGTCGAGAACACCGTACGCCCATGTGACCGGCCCGCCCCGCCGCGCGCGGCACGGTCAGGTGACAATGGGGCGTAACGACGATGACGAAACGCACGGCACCAGCGCAGACGGAACTCCCCGGCCGACCGGACCGGCGGCTGTGGCATGTCGTCGTACCGCTGAAGCCGCTGGCGCTGGCGAAGTCCCGGCTGGGCCCGGCGGCGGGCGAGCCGGGACGGGGCCGGCTGGCGCTGGCGTTCGCGCTCGACACGGTGGGCGCGGCGCTCGACTGCCCGGCCGTGGCCTCCGTCACGGTCGTCACCGACGACGCCGAGGCGGCGGGGCAACTGGCGGCGGCGGGGGCACGGGTCGTACCGGACGCCCCGCGGGCGGGCCTGAACGCCGCGCTGGCGCACGGGGAGCACTGGGTACGGACGGCTGAGCCCGGCGCCGCCGTCGCGGCGCTGAACGCGGATCTGCCGGCGCTGCGCCCCGCGGAGCTGGCCCGGGTGCTCGCGGCGGCGGGCGGCCGCGGCCGGTCGTTCCTGGCCGACGCCCCGGGGGTGGGCACGACGCTGCTGGCGGCGGCTGCGGGAGCGGCGCTGGCGCCGGGGTTCGGGGTCGCGTCGCGGGCCCGGCATCTGGCGTCGGGGGCGCGGGAGATCGGGCTGCGCGGGGTGGACTCGGTGCGGCAGGACGTCGATACGGGCGCCGACCTGCGGGCGGCGCTGGCGCTGGGGGTGGGGCGGCACACGGCGGCGGCGCTGGACCGCCTGGCGGCGTGCGGGCGGAAGGCCGGCGACCGGGACGGCGAGGCGGCCCGGTGCCCGTTCCCGGGGCACGCCCCGGGTACCCGGGCGGCGTCCGACGGCGTGTGCGGCTGAGCGCCGGCCGGTAGCCTGCGGCGCATGCAGGCCACAGCGTTCACGTACGACCCGCAGACCCGCAGCGGCAGCGTGCTCCTCGACGACGGCACGCCGCTGCCCTTCGACGGCGCCGCATTCGCGGCGGGCGGCCTGCGGCTGCTCAGGCCGGGACAGCGGGTGCGGATCGAGACGGAGGGCGCGGGCGAGGCGCGCAGGATCGTCCTGGTGACGCTGCAGACTTTCTGAGGCGGCGGCCCGGACTGCGGGGCGGGCCGCGAAACGGGCTGGGGAACGGCCCGGGGACCCGGTTTCGGACCGGGGCGGGGGCCGGGGCCCGGGCTCCGGCCCGTACGGCGGGGCGCGGCCGGGCCAGGACATGCCGCGGGCCGGTCTCCCCGAGGGGAGCCGGCCCCGCTTGCGGACCCTGCGCCGGGTCCGTCACCGCTTCCTGGCAGTGGTCTTCTTCGCGGTGGTCCGCCGGCCGGCGGCCTTGCGGGCCGGCGCCTTCTTGGCGGTCGCCTTCTTCGCCGGGGCCTTCTTGGCCGACTTCTTGGCGGCCGTCTTCTTCGCGGTGGCCTTCTTCGCCGACGACTTCTTGGCCGTCGTCTTCTTCGCCGAGGACTTCTTGGCGGTGGTCCTCTTCGCCGGCGCCTTCTTGGCCGTGGTCTTCTTCGCGGTGGCCTTCTTCGCGGTGGCCTTCTTCACGGCCTTCTTGGCAGCGGCCTTGGCGGTGGTCTTGGTGCCGCCGGACAGGCTGCCCTTCGGGGCCTTCTTCACGGCCGTGTCGTTCTTCGGCAGCCGCTTGGTGCCCGAGACGAGGTCCTTGAAGCCCTGGCCCGCCCGGAACCGGGGCACGGAGGTCTTCTTGACCCGGACGCGCTCGCCGGTCTGCGGGTTGCGGGCGTAGCGCGCCGGACGCTCCACCTTCTCGAAAGAGCCGAAGCCCGTGACCGATACGCGCTCGCCGGAGACGACCGCACGAATGATCGCGTCGAGGACGGCGTCCACGGCGTCGGAGGCCTGCTGGCGGCCACCCATCTTGTCGGTAATAGCTTCAACGAGCTGGGCCTTGTTCACGTCTTCCCCTTCTGAGGCATTGATTGCCGGAACGAAATGTTCAAGCTTTTTCGCACGTTAGGCAGATATATACCGCAAATCAAAGGCAAAACGTCTCTCATCACCCTTGTGTCGCAACGGACTACCGCTACGAGCGCGCGTCCAGCTCCCGCCGCAGCCGCTCCAGCCGCCTTGCGGCTCCGGCCAGATCGTGCTTCGCGGCACCCGTGATGGCGAGCAGGCGCCTTGTCAGCTCTGCCCGTTCGGCGTCCGTCGCGGCCACCTCGCGCACCTGGCGGTGGGCCTCCTTCAGCCCGGCGGCGACGGCCTCGTAGAGCGCGAGTTGGCCGTCGGGATCCATGCGCCGATTGTGTCATCTGCGGTGAGTTGTCGCCCGTCGGCATGCCAACGCACCGGCGCGCAAAGCCCCGCGCCCGCCACCGGTCGGTGGCGGGCGCGGGGCCTCGGCTGGGGCGGAAACCGCCGGTCAGCCCTGTACGGTCTGCGGCTTGAAGGCCGGCCGGGCCGCCTCGAAAGCGGCGATGTCGGCTTCGTACCGAAGGGTGATGCTGATGTCGTCGAGACCGTTCAGCAGCCGCCAGCGGGCGTTCTCGTCCAGCTCGAACGGGACGGCGAACGCGGGCTCCCCCGCCGTACCGCCGGCGCGTACCTCCAGGGCCTGGAGGTCGACCGTCACCTCGGTCCGCGGGTCGGCCTCGGCCAGCTCCCACAGCCGCTCGACGTCCGCCTGCGGCAGCACGACGGTCAGCAGGCCGTTCTTGAGCGAGTTGCCGCGGAAGATGTCGGCGAAGCGGGACGAGACGACGGCCTTGAAGCCGTAGTTCTGCAACGCCCACACGGCGTGTTCGCGGGACGAGCCGGTGCCGAAGTCCGGACCGGCCAGCAGCACGGTGCCGCCCCGGTACGCCGCGCTGTTCAGCACGAACTCCGGGTCCTTGCGCCACGCCTCGAAGAGGCCGTCCTCGAAGCCGTCCCTGGTGACCTTCTTCAGCCAGTGGGCCGGGATGATCTGGTCGGTGTCGACGTTGCTGCGGCGCAGCGGCACGGCGCGCCCGGTGTGGGTGGTGAAGGCTTCCATGGATCAGACCTCCGCGGTGATCAGGTCGGCCGGGGAGGACAGCCGGCCGGTCACGGCGGTGGCCGCGGCGACCTGCGGGGAGACCAGGTGCGTACGGCCGCCCTTGCCCTGCCTGCCCTCGAAGTTGCGGTTGGAGGTGGACGCCGAGCGCTCGCCGGGGGCGAGCTGGTCGGGGTTCATACCCAGGCACATCGAGCAACCGGCGTGCCGCCATTCGGCCCCGGCGGCGGTGAACACCTTGTCGAGCCCTTCCTCGACGGCCTGCAGCGCGACCCGTACGGAACCGGGCACGACCAGCATCCGTACGCCGTCGGCGACCTGCCGGCCGTTCACCACCTCGGCGGCGGAGCGCAGGTCCTCGATCCGGCCGTTGGTGCAGGAGCCGACGAACACGGTGTCGACCGCGATCTCGCGCAGCGGCTGCCCCGCGGTCAGGCCCATGTACTCCAGCGCCTTCTCCGCCGCCTGCCGCTCGCTGGCGTCGCCGAACGACGCCGGGTCGGGCACCTGCGCCGACAGCGGCGCGCCCTGCCCGGGGTTGGTGCCCCAGGTGACGAACGGGGCCAGCTCGGCGGCCTCGACGACGACCTCCCGGTCGAAGACCGCGTCGTCGTCGGTGCGCAGCGTGCGCCAGTACTCGACGGCCGCGTCCCAGCCGGAGCCCTCCGGGGCGTGCGGGCGGCCCTTGAGGTACGCGAACGTCGTCTCGTCCGGCGCGACCATCCCGGCGCGCGCGCCGGCCTCGATGGACATGTTGCAGACCGTCATCCGCGCCTCCATCGAGAGCTTCTCGACGGCCTCGCCGCGGTACTCGATCACGTAGCCCTGCCCGCCGCCGGTGCCGATGCGGGCGATGATGGCGAGGATCAGGTCCTTGGCGGTGACGCCGTCGGGCAGCTCGCCGTTGACGGTCACGGCCATGGTCCTGAACGGGGCCATCGGCAGCGTCTGGGTGGCGAGCACGTGCTCGACCTGGCTGGTGCCGATGCCGAACGCCAGCGCGCCGAACGCGCCGTGCGTGGAGGTGTGGCTGTCGCCGCAGACCACGGTGGTGCCCGGCTGGGTGAGCCCGAGCTGCGGGCCGACGACGTGCACGACGCCCTGCTCGACGTCGCCGAGCGGGTGCAGCCGGACGCCGAAGTCGGCGCAGTTCTTGCGCAGGGTCTCCAGTTGCGTACGCGAGACCGGGTCGGCGATGGGCTTGTCGATGTCGAGGGTGGGGGTGTTGTGGTCCTCGGTGGCGATGGTGAGGTCGGTCCTGCGCACCGGCCGGCCCGCCTTGCGCAGGCCGTCGAACGCCTGCGGGCTGGTCACCTCGTGCAGCAGGTGGAGATCGATGAAGAGAAGGTCGGGCTCGCCCTCCGCGCGCCGGACGACATGGTCGTCCCAGACCTTCTCCGCGAGTGTCCTTCCCATCGCATTCCCATCGTCGTTGATTGCGAACTGCGTGTGCGCATGTCCGTGCCGGTGCCCGCCGGCCCCGTCCGCTCCCTCGCGCCGGACGGGGCCCGGTCCCCCAGGGTGACGCGTTCACCGGAAAATTGAACTTGCGTTTCACAGTGTGAGACGCGAGTATCGTTGCATGGACAACTCTAGCGGCGTCGGCGTACTCGACAAGGCGGCTGTGGTACTGAGCGCGCTGGAGTCCGGTCCGGCCACCCTCGCCGGGCTGGTCTCCGCGACCGGTCTCGCCCGCCCCACGGCCCACCGCCTCGCGGTGGCGCTGGAACACCACCGGATGGTGGCGCGGGACATGCAGGGCAGGTTCATCCTCGGCCCCCGGCTCGCCGAGCTGGCGGCGGCGGCCGGCGAGGACCGGCTGCTGGCCGCGGCCGGCCCGGTGCTCACGCATCTGCGGGACGTCACGGGCGAGAGCGCCCAGCTCTACCGGCGCCAGGGCGACATGCGCATCTGCGTCGCGGCCGCCGAGCGGCTCTCGGGGCTGCGTGACACCGTCCCGGTGGGGTCCACGCTGCCGATGAAGGCCGGCTCCGCGGCGCAGGTGCTGCTCGCCTGGGAGGAGCCCGAGCGGCTGCACCGGGGGCTGCAGGGCGCCCGGTTCACGGCCACGGCGCTGTCGGGCGTACGGCGCCGGGCGTGGGCCCAGTCCGTCGGGGAGCGGGAGCCGGGGGTGGCGTCCGTCTCCGCGCCCGTACGCGGCCCGTCGAACCGCGTGGTGGCCGCCGTCTCGGTCTCCGGCCCGATCGAGCGGCTGACCCGGCACCCGGGGCGGATGCACGCCCAGGCCGTCGTGGACGCCGCCGCGCGGCTCACGGACGCGCTGCGCAGGACGGGCTGAGGCGCGTACCCGTACGAGGGGGGCCCGTACGGGAAAGGGCCCCCCGCGCCGCGGGAGGCCCTTCGAAGTCTGCGCTGGTACCCCCGACCGGATTCGAACCGGCGCTACCGCCTTGAGAGGGCGGCGTGCTAGGCCGCTACACAACGGGGGCCTTTGGACGATCCTCTCCTCGCGATGGAGAGGACCTGTACCCCCGACCGGATTCGAACCGGCGCTACTGCCTTGAGAGGGCAGCGTGCTAGGCCGCTACACAACGGGGGCGAGAACATCTGCAACTGCGTTGCGCTGGGGTACCAGGACTCGAACCTAGACTAACGGAACCAGAATCCGTCGTGCTGCCAATTACACCATACCCCACCAAAACACAACCCCCGTCGCGGGGGCTCTGTTCCGGTGGCCGCCGTTCCCGGCGACGGACAGAACATTACCCGATCGCGGACCGCACTCCAAAACGGGTTAGCGGAGCCGGGCCATGAGGGCGTGCTCGACCAGCGTGATCAGCGTGGACTTGGACTCGGAGCGCTGCCGGGCGTCCGTCCTCAGGATCGGCGTCTCCGGCCCGATCTGCAGCGCCTCACGCACCTCGTCCGGCGAGTACGGCTGATGACCGTCGAACCCGTTCAACGCGATCACGAACGGCAACCCCGAGTTCTCGAAATAATCCACCGCAGGGAAACAATCCGCCAACCGCCGCGTATCCACCAACACCACCGCACCGATGGCACCACGCACCAGATCGTCCCACATGAACCAAAAACGATCCTGACCAGGCGTCCCAAACAGATACAGGATCAAATCCTGATCCAACGTGATACGACCAAAATCCATCGCCACCGTCGTCGTGGTCTTCCCCGACACCTGCGACAGATCATCGATCCCCGCAGACGCCGACGTCATCACCGCCTCGGTACGCAACGGATTGATCTCCGACACCGAACCGACGAACGTGGTCTTCCCCACCCCGAAACCACCCGCCACCACGATCTTCGCCGACGTGGTCGCACGAGCCGGAGAAGAACCGGCCACACCACTAGAGCTTGCGAAGTCCACTGAGCACCCTTTCGAGCAAAGTCACATCTGGCTGGCCCCCCGCGGCTTCGCCGCCGCCCGGCTGGTGGATCGTGACCAGGCCGGCTTCCGCGAGGTCGGCCACGAGGATGCGCGCGACGCCCAGCGGGAGGGTCAGCAACGCGGAGACCTCCGCGACCGACTTGAGTTCATAGCACAGTCGGCAGATGCGCTGGTGCTCGGGGAGCTGGGAAGTGAGGCGGGAGGGGTCGGCAGTGGTCTGCACCAATGCCTCGATGGCGAGCTGGTAACGCGGCCGGGTCCGGCCGCCGGTCACCGCGTACGGGCGCACCAGCCGCGACTGCGGGCTGCGGGCCGCGCGGGCGGCGCCGCGGGCCGCGGCCGCGGGCTGCGGCGCGGGACTGCCCCGGTGCTGCGCCGGGCCGCCGCCGTACGGAGACGGGGACGGGTACTGCGGCTGCCCCGGGGACGGGGGCACGCCGGGGGCGGCGTACGGTACGCCCGGAGCGCCGTGCTGCGGGGGCATCCCGTGCTGCGGCGGCATGCCCGGCCGGTCGGACTGCGGGCCGTAGCCGTATCGCCAGTCCTCACCACCGTGAGGTACCTCTTGGTGCGCTGCCACTGCGTTCCCCTTCCCCGACGGCGTGCCGGAGCGTCACTGCACTCGACGCACCATAGCCCGGCGAGCGTGCAACGTGCATCGGTTGTCGGCTAGTTCAGCAGGCTGCCTTGCAGCTCCGCGCGCAGGTCGGGGGTGAGCACGGCGCCCGCCCGGTCGACCAGCAGAGCCATCTCGTAGCCCACCAGACCGATGTCGCACTCCGGGTGCGCCAGCACGGCGAGGGCCGAGCCGTCGGAGATCGACATGATGAAGAGGAAGCCGCGCTCCATCTCCACCACCGTCTGGTTGACGTAGCCGCCCTCGAAGATCCGCGAGGCGCCGGCCGTCAGCGACGTCAGTCCGGATGCCACCGCCGCCAGTTGGTCGGCACGGTCGCGGGGGAAGCCGTCGGACATCGCGAGGAGGAGTCCGTCGGCGGAGACCACCACCGTGTGCGACACCCCCGGGGTGTTGTCCACGAAATTGGTGATCAACCAGTTCAGGTTCTGCGCCGCCTGGCTCATCGGGCTCACCTAACGCTCCTGATCGTATGTGCCGGGGCCCATGCCCGGTCCGTCGTTCCGCTGCGGCCCCCGCTCGCGGCCCTGCTGGACGCCGCGGCGCAGATTGCTCAGCCTGCCGCGTACGTCCTCCGGGGCCCGGGAGACCTGTGGGCCTCCCAGCGGCGCCTGCTCCGCGGTGCCCTCCACCAGATTCTGGCGGGGCACCCGCCGGGGAAGGCCCGCGGGGGTGACCCCGCCCGCCTTCGGTTCGCGCACCTGCTCGGCGCGCTCCCAGCGTTCGTCGTTCGCCGACCTCCACTCGTCGTCGGCCGGCGCCGGCTCCGGTTCGCCGAAGCCGAAGCCCCCGCGGCCGGTGCCGAGCTGTGCCGTAGATTCCGCTTCCGGTACTGCCGGGCTGTCGTACGCGCCCTGCCCCGTCCAGTGGTTCGACGCGGGGCCGGGCTCTACTTGGCCGTAGGTATCGTACGCGGGCTCCGGCGAGATACCCCCGGGCGTGAAGGCATCCGTACCGGCGGCCTCCGCTTCCGGGTCGTGGAAGCCGGGCGTACGGTCCTGCGCCGCCGCTTCCAGCGCGGCCCTGCGCTCCTCGCGCAGCAGCGAGCGCTGGATGGGGTCGAAGACCCCCTCCTGCCCGCCGAGCGCCGGCATGGCCGGACGGGGCGGCTCGACCTGCGGATACGGGGAGTCGTCGAAGCCCAGCTCGGCCGCACTGCGCGGCCGGCCGCCGCCGAAGCCGTTCCCGGCGGGCTGGAAGGACGGGCGGTCGGCGACGATCCGGGAGACGGTGAACTCGTCGTGCTGCTCGGGCGCCTCGGTGGCGCCGCCGAAGGCGATGGCCTCCGGGAGCATCACCAGCGAGGTGGTGCCCGACTGCTCGCCGGACGGGCGCAACTGCACGCGGATGCCGTGCCGGTCGGCGAGCCTGCCGACCACGAACAGGCCCATGCGCTGCGAGATCGCGACGTCCACGGTGGGCGGGTTGGCGAGCCGGTGGTTGATGTCCGCGAAGTCCTCGGCGGTCAGGCCGATGCCCTTGTCGTGGATCTCGACCATCACCCGGCGGTCCGGGAGCCGGGTGGCGGTGACCCGGACCTTGGTGTGCGGCGAGGAGAACGTGGTGGCGTTCTCCAGCAGCTCGGCGAGGAGGTGCACGAGGTCGGTGACGGCGCTGCCGTGGATCTCGCTGTCGGGCACGCCCTCCAGCTCGATGCGCTCGTACGACTCGACCTCCGAGGTCGCCGCGCGTAGCACGTCGACGAGCGGGATCGCCTCGTCCATGTGCCGGCCGGTGTCCTCGCCCGCGAGCACCAGCAGGTTCTCGCCGTTGCGGCGCATGCGGGTGGCGAGGTGGTCCATGTGGAACAGGTTCTCCAACTGCTCCGGGTCCGCCTCGTGGTCCTCCAGGCCGGAGATCAGCTCGAGCTGGCGCTCGATGAGGCCCTGGTTGCGCCGGGAGAGGTTGGTGAAGATCGCGTTGAGATTGCCCCGCAGCAGCGCCTGCTCGGCGGCCAGCCGGACCGCCTCGCGGTGCACCTGGTCGAAGGCGCGGGCGACCTCGCCGATCTCGTCCCTGCTGTGCAGCGGGATCGGCTGCACGCGGGTGTCCACCCGGCCGGGGTCGGTGCGGGAGAGCTGGTCGACCAGCATCGGCAGCCGCTGTTCGGCGATACCGAAGGCGGAGTTGCGCAGCAGCCGCATGCTGCGGCCCATGGAGCGGGCCATCATCGCGGCGATGACGAAGCCGATGAGCAGCGCGCCGACCGCGATGGCGGCGCCGACGACGGTGTCGCGCTTGGCGGACTCGACGATCTCGTGGGCGTCGGCCACGGCGCGGTCGGCGAACTCGATCTCGACGGTGCGGTACGCGGCGATGGGCACGCTCGTGGCCGCGTACCACGTCTGCGGGGTGATGCCCTGGTCGGCGAGGTCCGCGGGCGTGACGTCCCCGCCGATGCTCGCGACGCCGGCGAGCATCGCGGCGGGCTCCGGCGGCGCGGTGAACTCGCCGCCGCCCCCCTCGGCCTCGCGCTGCGCCTCGGCGAGCCGCTGCTTGGCCTCTTCCTCCTGGTCGGCCAGCGCGTCCTTGAGCATGCGGTTGTCGGCGGCGGTGCTGCCGGTCCTGAACTCGTCGAGGGCGATGGGCTCCAGATAGGCGAAGGAGGCGAGCGCGGTCTTCTCCGCGGCCAGCACCTCGGCCTTCTCCGGCGGGCTGACGAGCAGCTCGGTGCCGATGGAGCGGACCAGCGAGGCGGAGGACTTGGCCAGCGAGATCGCGTACATCGCACGGCCGTAGGTGGTGATGTTGCTGGTGCCCAGGCCGACCTCGTTGGCGAAGGTCATCAGCGGGCGGTACATCTGCGCGTACCCGAGGTGGGTGTCGGTGCCGGCCGCCTGGGGCGTGAACGCCGCCTGGCGCATCGGCTCCAGGTTCTTCTCCTGGTCCCGGAAGGCGTCCAGCCGGCGCTGCAGTCCCGGCTTGTCCGGCATGTCCTCGACCTGCCGGTCGAACTCGGCGGCGGCGGCGTCGGTGGCCTTGCGCGCCTCCGTCACCCGGCTCGCCTCGCGGTCGCCGTGCAGCAGGGGCTGGACGGAGACGTCGCGCTCGGCCATGAGACGCTCTGCGTAGTCGCCGGCGGCCTTGGCGACCTTGGCGGTGTTCTCCGCGTCCTGGGCCTCCTGCCAGGTGTCGACGGAGTTGTTCACCTGGAAGCCCGCGAAGACGATGGCCACGAGCACCGGGATCAGCAGGATCGCGTTGAGCCGGGTCGCCACCCGCCAGTTGCGGGGCGAGAACCGGCTGCCGCTGGGCGGCGGGGCCGGCTGTGCCCCCGCAGGGGGCGGCACCGCCGCGTGCGACGGCGGGCTGAAGTTGCCCCGCGCCTCCTGTGCGGGACCCTTGCTGCTGCGCCTCACCGGACCAACAACCTCTCGGCCTACTCTCGGGTCAGTTCCTCGAATTCCAGCACGCCGCGCGGCACATTCCAAACGCCTGGGGAGGACTTCGTACGATCACGTAGGCACCGTCAAATAGGGCGTAAGCGGCGCCAACCGACAAAGCGCAACCACGGCATCAGCGGAACGGAGTCGACCGCCTGCATCCTGTGCAACGCACCCCCTCAATCTGCTTCCAAACGTTATCAACGCCTCAGGGGCAGGTTGCACCGTACGGTGCAACCTGCCCCTGGCGAAGTCTCCGGCCGCGGCGCGCGGTCCCGGCCGGCCGGCGCGGTCAGCGGAGCCGGGCCATCAGCGCGTGCTCGACCAGCGTGATCAAGGTCGACTTGGACTCGGAGCGCTGCCGGGCGTCGGTCCTCAGGATCGGTGTCTCCGGCCCGATCTGCAGCGCCTCACGCACCTCGTCCGGCGAGTACGGCTGATGACCGTCGAACCCGTTCAACGCGATCACGAACGGCAACCCCGAGTTCTCGAAATAATCCACCGCAGGGAAACAATCCGCCAACCGCCGCGTATCCACCAACACCACCGCACCGATGGCACCACGCACCAGATCGTCCCACATGAACCAAAAACGATCCTGACCAGGCGTCCCAAACAGATACAGGATCAAATCCTGATCCAACGTGATACGACCAAAATCCATCGCCACCGTCGTCGTGGTCTTCCCCGACACCTGCGACAGATCATCGATCCCCGCAGACGCCGACGTCATCACCGCCTCGGTACGCAACGGATTGATCTCCGACACCGAACCGACGAACGTGGTCTTCCCCACCCCGAAACCACCCGCCACCACGATCTTCGCCGACGTGGTCGCACGAGCCGGAGAAGAACCGGCCACACCACTAGAGCTTGCGAAGTCCACTGAGCACCCTTTCGAGCAAAGTCACATCGGGGGTTCCGTCGGCATCCGTGCCGCCGCCGGGCTGGTGAATGGCCACGAGACCGGCCTCGGCCAGGTCGGCGACCAGAATGCGCGCGACGCCCAGCGGCAGGGTCAGCAGCGCGGAGACCTCGGCGACCGATTTCACCTCGCGGCACAGGTGGCAGATCCGCTGGTGCTCAGGAAGCAGCCCCTGCAGCCGCATCGGGTCGGCCGACGTGCTCACCAGGGCCTCGATGGCGAGCTGATAACGGGGCCGGGTCCGGCCGCCGGTCATGGCATAGGGCCGGACCAGCGGCTGATCGCCTTCACCTTCGTAGGGCTGATGCTGGGCACCACCGTACGAGTCGGGTGAGGCGGGTGGCGGGGTCATGGATCCTCCGGGCGGGAACATGGCCGATGGGGAAGGTCTGATAAAAGCGGACGGCCGGGCGGCCGACCGTCGTTCAGTTCAGCAGGCTGCCCTGCAGTTCCGCGCGCAGATCGGGGGTGAGCACCGCGCCCGCCCGGTCGACCAGCAGCGCCATCTCGTAACCAACCAGGCCGATATCGCACTCCGGGTGCGCCAGCACGGCGAGCGAGGAACCGTCGGAAACGGACATGATGAAGAGGAAGCCGCGCTCCATCTCCACCACCGTCTGGTTCACGCTGCCGCCTTCGAAAATGCGGGAGGCACCGGCCGTCAGCGATGTCAGCCCTGACGCCACCGCCGCCAGTTGGTCGGCACGGTCCCGCGGAAAGCCATCGGACATCGCCAGCAGCAGTCCGTCGGCGGAGACCACCACCGTGTGCGACACCCCCGGGGTGTTGTCCACGAAATTGGTGATCAACCAGTTCAGATTCTGCGCCGCCTGGCTCAATGGACTCAACTAACGCTCCTGCTGATAGGTGGGACCAAAGCCGTTGCCGCCGAGGGTCTCACCGGTGCCGCCGGCCTGGCGGCCCCGCTGGATCCCCCGGCGCAGGCTCTGCAGCCTGCCGCGCACATCGTCGGGCGCGCGCGAGACCTGGGTCCCGCTGGCGTTCGAGGACTGCTGCGCGGTGCCCGCCACGAGGTTGGCGCGCGGCACCCGCCGCGGCAGCCCCGACGTGGTGACGCCGCCCGCCTGCGGGGTACGCAACTGCTCGGCTCGGCGCCAGCGGTCGTCGTTGGGAGAGGGGCGCCAGGCCGGTGCGGGGGTGGCCGTGGCCGGCTGCGGCGCGGGAGCGGGGGGTGCGGACGCGGCGTCCTGGTCCGGCTGCGCGGCGGTGGGCGCGTCGGCCGGGGGCTGCGCGGCGGTGGGGGCCACGGGGGTCTGCCCGCGGCCGCGGCTCTCGCGGAACCAGTTCGACTCCATCGACTCGAAGATCGGCGTGGGTTCGTCGCCGCGGGTGGGTACGGGGCCGCCGTCGAGCAGGCCGTCGTCCAGGGGCGATCCGGCCCGCTGCGCCGGTACGGCCGCCGGGTACTCGCCGGTGTCCTGCGGTGCCGGGCGCTGCCCGGGGACCGCGTACTCACCGGTGTCACCGGGGCCGGGACGCTGGCCGGGCACGGCGTACTCGCCCGTGTCGCCGGGACCGGGACGCTGGCCGGGCATCGCGTACTCGCCGGTGTCACCGGGGCCCGGACGCTGACCCGGGACCGCGTACTCGCCCGTGTCACCGGGACCGGGACGCTGGCCGGGCATCGCGTACTCGCCGGTGTCGCCGGGGCCCGGACGCGCCACCGGGTGCTCGCCCGTGTCGTACGACGCGGGGACCGCCGGGGGCAGCGCATGGGCGCCCGTGTCCTGCGGGGCGGCGCCGGGGCGGGCCACCGGGTGCGCGCCGGTGTCGCCCGGACCGGGCTGCGGGCGGCGCTGCAACGGCGGCGCCGGGTGCTCGCCGGTGTCCTGCTGGGCGCCGTACGATGCCGCCTCGCCGGGTACGGGCGACTGCGGCGAGCGCGGCGGCGGCACGGAGCCGAACGCCGGGATCCCCGCGGCCCCGCCGGGCGGCGGACCCGAGACGTCGGGGCGGGAGAACTGCGTGGTGTCGGCGTCGTCGTGCTGCCGCGGGCCCTCGTGCCGGTCGCGGCCGGAGTCGCGCGGCCCGGCGCCGGTGTGCTGGGTCTCCGCGGGCTCGCGGGCACCGGAGTCGGCGCCCGGCCGGCCGGGCAGCCCGGGACGGCTGGGCGCGGCGCCGAGGCCGTTACCCGAATTGGAGTTCGCACCCGGTGCGGCACCGAAGGCCGAACCGCCCGGGAAGGCGGAGCCCGTACCGGAGCCGGGCGAGCGGCCGAAGGCCGAACCGGCACCTGCCGGTTCGCGCCCGGGCAGCCCGGGCCGCTGGCCGGGGCCGCCGGGACCGCCCGTACCGCCGGGCCCGCCCGAGCCGCCGACGTCGCGGCTGGGCAGCGCGGGCCTGCCGGAACCGGCGCCCGCCCCCACCTGGCCGCGCTGCTGCGCGGCGCCGAGCCTGCTCATCGCGCCCCCGCGGGCCGCGGCACCGCCGCGCGCCGGGCCGCCGGTGCCGGGGCCGGCGGTGCCCGCGCCGGGCACACCGGCCGCGGCGCCCGCCGGCTGCTTGCCGCCCGCGCCGCCGCCGTTCTGCGTGACGTCGACGGGGAGCATGACCAGCGCGGTGGTGCCGCCGGAGTCGGAGGGGCGCAACTGGATGCGGATGCCGTGCCGCAGGGACAGCCGGCCGACCACGAACAGGCCCATGCGGCGGGAGACGGAGACGTCGACCGTGGGCGGGTTGGCCAGCCGCTCGTTGATCGCCCCGAGGTCCTCGGGCGACAGGCCGATGCCGGTGTCGTGGATCTCCACGAGCACCCGGCCGTCGGGCAGTGCGTGGCCCGTGACCTTGACCTTGGTCTGCGGCGAGGAGAACGACGTGGCGTTCTCCAGCAGCTCGGCCAGCAGGTGCACGAGGTCGTTGACGACGCGGCCGGCGACCTGGGTGGCGGGCACGGCGGAGAGTTCGATGCGCTCGTACTGCTCCACCTCGGAGGCGGCGGCGCGCAGCACGTCGACCAGCGGGACCGGGCGGGTCCACCGGCGGCCCGGCTCCTCGCCCGCGAGGACGAGGAGGTTCTCGCCGTTGCGGCGCATGCGGGTCGCGAGGTGGTCGAGCTTGAAGAGGTTCTCGAGCTGGTCCGGGTCCGCCTCGCGGGACTCCAGTTCGGATATGAGTGAGAGCTGACGCTGGATGAGGCCCTGGCTCCGGCGCGAGAGGTTGGTGAACATCGCGTTCACGTTGCCCCGCAGCAGCGCCTGCTCGGCGGCCAGCCGGACCGCCTCGCGGTGCACGTCGTCGAACGCGGACGCCACCTTGCCGATCTCGTCCCGGCTGCGGATGCCCACGGTCTCGACGGAGGTGTCGACGTCCTGCGGGTCGGCGTCGGAGAGCTGCTTGACCAGCTCGGGCAGCCGCTTCTGGGCGACGGTCTGCGCGGTGTCCTGCAGCCGGCGCAGCGAGCGGACCATGGAGCGGGCGACGACGAAGGCGCCGACGAGCGAGATGAGCAGGACCAGGAGGATCAGCACGCCGTTGAAGATCGCGTCGTTCTGGGCCTCGGACCGCAGATCGCGCGCAGTCTGCTCCATCTCCTGGAGCAGGTGCTGCTCGATCTTCTTCATCTCTTCGATCTTGACGCTGTCCAGCTCGTACCAGTGCCGGTAGCTCATGTCGGCGTTCTTGATGCTGTCCGGGTTGTTCACCAGGTTCTTGGCGAACGTGTCGGCCTGCTGCACGGAGGCGTTGCCGCCGTCCAGCGAGCGCATCAAATCCGTCAGACCGATCCGGCCCGAGTACAGGTGGGCGAAGAGCTTGAGCGAGGAACTCTCCGCCTCCTGGGCGGAGGCGGCTTCCAGCCGGTCGGCCTCGGCGAACTCGTCGCGCGGCTCCTCGGCGAGGGCGGCGCTGATGATCGCCTGCTGGACGGACGCGTACTCCTTGGCGGAGGAGAAGGTGGCCAGCGCCCGGGTCTTGGCGATCATGTCCGGGTTGCTGGTCGCCAGGGCCATGTCCTGGGAGAGCGAGACCAGGGAGTCGACGAGTTCGCCGTACGCCTTGACCGTCTGGGCGGCGCCGCCGGTGTCGTCGGAATAGGCCGTCTTGCGAATGCTGTTGATCTTGTTGAGCTTCTCGATGACGCTCGTGAGCGAGTTGTTGACCCCGGCGAGGTCCTCGTCGTCGGTGGTGTCGATCTCGTCCGCGGACCGGGTGAAGGCGATCAGGGCCTTGTCGGTCTCGTCGCGGGCGTCGGTGATGTCCGGGTGCTTCGGGTTGCCGTCGACGATGAGGCCGGCCGACTTGTCGCGCTCCTGCTGGAGCATGTCGGCGAGTTCGGTGGCCTCTTCCGTCATGTCCGTCAGCAGCTTCATGTTCTCGAGCTGCTGCAGGTTCTGCCAGGAGTCCTCGATGCGGAAAGCTCCCAGCGTGGTCGCAGCGACCACGGGGAGCGCGAGGAGCGAGACAAGTCTGGTGCTGATGCGCCAGTTGCGCAGCAGGATCCGGGAGCCCGGCCCCTTGGAGCCCTTGGGCTGCTGCATGTTGGCGAAGTCGCCGGCCTCGGGCGCGGGTATTCGGGCGCCACCGCGGTCGGCGTTCCGGTCGGGCGAGGAGCTCGCGCTCTGGCCGTACCGAAGGGAGGCTGCGCGGTCGGTCTTCCCACGCACCTCAGGCTCGCCCGGAACGCTGCCGTCAGTCTTCAATCGTCCCTGCACTAGCGTCGCAACCTCTAGGACCGGCTCCGGCGCATGCACCGGAGCGTTGTCTGGTCGTGCGGGAGCTTAGGCCCCCGCCCGCCGTGAACCAACCGGCGCACGCTCCCCGCACAGCCCCCGCGTGGCGCCCCGTTGCGCCCTCTGCGTCGACTGCACTCCAGCGACGGTCCGTGGAATTCCAGCACAGTGCCGGGATCTCCAACAAGGCCCGGGGGTAACAGCTCGACCGCAACTACGCACCGTGCAGGCCACATTACATGTGGTTCACGCGACGGGTGGGGATAACGGACATTTTCCTACGAGGTGCATGGCGTGGGCCCGTGTCCCGGGTCGGGCCCATCGGTTGGGAAATGTCGCCCCTGTAGGGAGATGGCCCGTTTCAGCCCGACGTCGGGGCCGACGATATTTGGCTTTCGTCCCCGACGAGGTGAGGAAAGTCACAATGCCGTACGGGATGGGTCCCGGCAGCGCGGGGAATAGCGGCGTCTTACCCTTCCCTTGACACAGCGAATCATTCCGTAAAGCTCGGTCTCGTCGGCCCGACAGCGGGCCCCGGCACGTAAAGGCGCGCGTAGCCCTCATGATCCTCCGCACCATAGCCAACCCGCGGCGCACCACCCTCGCCCACCTCGACGACGCCGGGGACCTGCTGCTTCCCGAGCCGCCCGAGACGGTCGCCGCCCGGATCGCCGCCGCGGCCCCGGCCGCCCAGCCGCCGGAGCGCACCGCGAACCCGCGCCGCACCGTGCTGGAGGATCTCCCGTCCGGCGCCTGACCCGCCCGGCGCGACGCCCGGTGGCGGAGCGATAACCTGGGCCCCGTGCGTATCGCCAGGTTCTCCGTCGACGGCAGCGTCGCGTTCGGTGTGGTCGAAGGCTCCGACGGCTTCGACGGGGCCGGCGCCCCGCGGGGCGAGGTCACCCTCGATGTGATCAAGGGCCATCCCTTCGCCGAGTTCGAGCGGTCGGGCCGCAAGCTCCCGCTGGACAAGGTGCGGTTGCTGCCCCCCGTCCTGCCCAACAAGGTCGTCGCGATCGGCCGCAACTACGCCGAGCACGCCGCGGAGCTGGGACACCCCTTGTCGAGCCCGCCGGAGTTGCCCCTCACCTTCTTCAAGCCGTCCACCTCGGTGATCGGGCCCGGCGACCCCATCGCGTACCCCTCCTTCTCCGAGGACCTGCAGCACGAGGCGGAGCTGGCCGTCGTCATCGGCCGGCTCTGCCGCGACGTGCCGCTGGCGCGGGCCCAGGAAGTGATCCTCGGCTACACCTGCGCGAACGACGTGACCGCGCGGGACGTCCAGCGGCGCGAGCAGCAGTGGGCCAGGGCCAAGGGCTTCGACACCTCCTGCCCGCTCGGCCCCTGGGTCGAGACGGAGCTGGACCCGGCCCGGATCGCCGACGGCATCGCCATCCAGTGCACCGTCAACGGCGCCCAGCGCCAGCTCGGCAGCACCACGGACCTGGTCCGCTCGATCCCGGAGCTGATCGTGCACGTCACCGAGGCGATGACGCTGCTGCCCGGTGACGTCATCCTCACCGGGACCCCGGCGGGCGTCGGCCCGCTCCAGGACGGCGACGAGGTCGCCGTCACCATCGAAGGCATCGGCACTCTCGCCAACAAGGTGATCAAGCGTGGCTAGCGCAGCCCCCCCGGCCCCCCTGCGGGTCCGCTTCTGTCCCTCCCCCACCGGCAACCCCCATGTGGGCCTGGTGCGCACCGCCCTGTTCAACTGGGCGTACGCCCGCCACACCGGCGGCTCGCTGGTCTTCCGGATCGAGGACACCGACGCGGCCCGCGACTCCGAGGAGTCGTACGAGCAACTGCTCGACTCCTTCCGCTGGCTCGGCATCGACTGGGACGAGGGCCCCGAGGCCGGCGGCCCGCACGCGCCGTACCGGCAGTCGCAGCGCATGGACATCTACGCCGACGTGGCCGGCCGGCTCCAGGAGGCCGGGCACGCCTACCGCTGCTACTGCACCGCGGCGGAGCTGGAGGAGCGCCGCGAGGCGGCGCGCGCCGCGGGGCGGCCCTCCGGGTACGACGGGCACTGCCGCGACCTGAGCGCCGAGCAGGTGGCCGCGTACGAGGCCGAGGGCCGTGCCTCGATCGTCCGCTTCCGGATGCCGGACGAGACGATCACCTTCACCGACCTGGTGCGCGGCGAGCTGACCTTCGCACCCGAGAACGTCACGGACTACGGCATCGTGCGCGCCAACGGCGCCCCGCTCTACACCCTGGTCAACCCCGTCGACGACGCGCTGATGGAGATCACGCACGTGCTGCGCGGCGAGGACCTGCTGTCCTCCACCCCGCGGCAGATCGCGCTCTACCGCGCGCTGATCGACCTCGGCGTCGCCAAGCGGGTGCCGGACTTCGGCCACCTGCCGTACGTCATGGGCGAGGGCAACAAGAAGCTCTCCAAGCGCGACCCGCAGGCGTCGCTCAACCTCTACCGCGAGCGCGGCTTCCTGCCCGAGGGGCTGATCAACTACCTCTCGCTGCTGGGCTGGTCGCTCTCCGCCGACCGGGACGTCTTCACCCGCGAGGAACTGGTCGCGGCCTTCGACATCACCGACGTGGTGCCCAACCCCGCGCGCTTCGACCTGAAGAAGGCCGAGGCCATCAACGCGGACCACATCCGCATGCTCGACGTGAAGGACTTCGCCGAGCGCTGCGCGCCCTGGCTGCGGGCGCCGCATGCGCCGTGGCCGGCGGAGGCGTTCGACGCGGACGCCTTCGCTGCGGTGGCGCCGCTGGCGCAGACGCGGCTGACCGTGCTGTCCGACATCACGGCCAACGTCGACTTCCTCTTCCTCGACGAGCCGGTGTCCGACGAGAAGTCGTGGGACAAAGCCATGAAGAAGGGGCAGCCGGGGCAGCCGGGCGCGGCCGGCCTGCTGCGCACGGCGCGCGCGAAGCTGGCGGCGGCCGAGTGGTCGGCGGAGCCGCTGAAGGAGGCCGTGCTCGCCGCGGGCGAGGAGCACGGCCTGAAGCTGGGCAAGGCGCAGGCGCCGGTACGGGTCGCGGTCACGGGGCGGACGGTGGGGCTGCCGCTGTTCGAGTCCCTGGAGGTGCTGGGCCGCGAGCGGACGCTGGCGCGCGTGGACGCGGCGCTGGCCAGGCTGGCGGCGGAGCCGCAGGGCTAGGCGGCGCAGCCGCAGACGACGCGCGAAGGCCCCGCCTACGGCGGGGCCTTCGGTGTGTGCGGGGCCGGGCAGGGGCCCGGTCAGCGCTGCCAGCTATGCGGGGCGCGGAACCCGTGCTGGCGCTCCAGCCGGCGCCAGCGGGCCGCGGAGCCGCCGTGCCCGCCGTGGCGGGCGTGCGCCGGCTGCGGGGCGGCGGCGCGGGCGAGGAGCACCGCGGTGAGCGCGGCGAGCTCCTCCTCGCTGGCCTCGCCCTTCTCGACGCGGACGAGGTTCTCGGTGTGCTGCGTGGTCACGTGTGTGCTCCTGGGCTGTTCTGCGCGGTCGGCTGCGGGCTGCGGGGCGTGCGGAAGCGGCGGGGTCACTGCGGCGGGTTGCCGTGCTTGCGCGCCGGCAGGTCCGCGTGCTTCGTACGCAACATGGCCAATGAGCGGATCAGCACCCGGCGGGTGTCGGCGGGGTCGATGACGTCGTCGACGAGGCCGCGTTCGGCCGCGTAGTACGGGTGCATCAGCTCGGCCTTGTACTGCTTGACCATGTCCGCCCGCTTGGCGTCGGGGTCGTCCGCGGCCGCGATGTCGCGCCGGAAGATCACGTTCGCCGCGCCCTCCGCACCCATCACCGCGATCTCGTTCGTCGGCCAGGCATACGTCAGGTCAGCGCCGATGGACTGGCTGTCCATCACGATGTACGCGCCGCCGTACGCCTTCCGCAGCACCACCGAGATCCGCGGCACGGTGGCGTTGCAGTACGCGTACAGCAGCTTCGCCCCGTGCCTGATGATCCCGCCGTGCTCCTGGTCCACCCCGGGCAGGAAGCCCGGGACGTCGAGCAAGGTGACGATCGGAATATTGAAAGCATCGCACATCTGGACAAAGCGGGCACCCTTCTCGGACGCCTCGATATCCAGCACACCCGCGAGGGACTGCGGCTGGCTGGCGACGATACCCACCACCTGACCGTCCAGCCGGGTGAGCGCACAGATCAGATTCGTCGCCCAGCGCTCATGCACCTCAAGGTACTCACCGTCATCGACGAGCTCCTCAACCACCCCGCGCATGTCATACGGCCGGTTCCCATCCGCCGGCACCAGATCCAGCAGCACATCGCCGGACCTGTCCGCCGGATCCTCGGCAGTGACCCCCGGCGGGTTCTCCCGGTTGTTCTGCGGCAGCATCGACAGCAGGTACCGCACCTCCTCCAGACACGTCACCTCGTCGTCATACGCGAAGTGACACACCCCCGAAGTCCCCGCATGCACATCCGCACCACCCAGACCGTTCTGGGTGATCTCCTCACCCGTCACCGCCTTGACCACATCCGGACCCGTGATGAACATCTGCGACGTCTCACGCACCATGAACACGAAATCCGTCAGCGCCGGGCTATAGGCCGCACCACCCGCACACGGCCCCAGCATCACCGAAATCTGCGGAATCACACCCGACGCACGGGTGTTGCGCTGGAAAATCCCCCCATAGCCGGCCAGCGCCGAGACACCCTCCTGAATACGCGCACCCGCACCATCATTCAACGACACCAGCGGCGCACCCGCAGAAATCGCCTTGTCCATGATCTTGTGGATCTTCTCCGCATGCGCCTCACCCAGCGCACCACCGAAGATCCGGAAGTCATGCGCATAGACGAACACCGTCCGCCCGTGCACCGCCCCCCAACCCGTGATCACACCATCCGTGTACGGCCGCTTCGCCTCCAGCCCGAAACCCGAAGCCCGGTGCCGCCGCAACGGCTCCACCTCATTGAACGACCCCTCATCCAGCAACAGGTCGATCCGCTCCCGCGCAGTGAGCTTCCCCTTCGCCCTCTGCGCCGCGGTCGCCCGCTCACTCGGCCCCGCATGGGCCTGCTCGCGAATGCGGCGCAGTTCGGCCGCCCGCCCCCGGGCCTCGTTCTCGACGGCGCCTGCCGTCGCTGCCGCGTCGGAGGGGGCGTAGTCCACTGTGGTCATGAAACGACGGTACGGGTACTTGGGCATCGAACCTTATGTCATTTCCCTACAACGTCGGCCGGTAAATCATGAGCACCCGGCACTATGTGCAGGTGACGGGGCCAGAGATCGGCCAACGACACGTCGAGCAGCGCTGTAGGGCTTCGACAAGCAGTTGGACAGATCGTTGACGCGCGAGAAGGTTCCGTAGCAGACCTTCTTGTTAGCCTGGAGCCATGACCACCATGCCCGTATCCCGCGCGCCCGACCGTACCGTGCCGGACGTCACCGGCATCCTGATGCACACCGCGCACGTGCTCAACACCCGGCTGTCCGCCGCGCTGACGGAGGTCGGGCTGCTCCAGCGCGAGCAGTGCGTGCTCGTCCACGCGCTCGGGGCCGAGCGCACCCAGGGGCAGCTCGCCGAGCTGTCGCGGATGGACAAGACCACGATGGTCGTGACCGTGGACGGCCTGGAGAAGGCCGGGTACGCCGAGCGGCGGCCGTCGAGCACGGACCGCAGAGCGCGCATCATCCACGTCACCGAGGCCGGCGCGGAGGTCGCGGCGCGCGGCCAGGAGGTCGTCGACCGCGTGCATCAGGAGGTGCTCGACGCGCTGCCGGCCGCGCAGCGGGACGCCTTCGTCGCCGCCCTGGAGGGCCTGATGGCCGGCCCGCTCGCCGAGCCCGTCCCGTCCGACCAGCCGGTTCGCCGGGCGCGGCAGGCCCGGCGGTAGCCGGCGAGAAGGTCCGTACAAGAAAACTAGATAAGAGATAGTCCCGTAGAAAACTATCTGCTACGGTCTCTCCTGTTGCCCAACGCATCAGGAGAGACCGCATGAACGCCACCGACGCACCGCAGGACCGATCCCGCTGGTTCGCACTCGCGATCCTCTGCACCGGCGCGCTGATGATCGTCCTCGACGGCAGCATCGTCACCGTCGCGCTGCCCGCCATCCAGCAGGACCTGGGGTTCTCCCCCGCCGACCTGACCTGGACCGTCAACGCCTACATGATCGCCTTCGGCGGGCTGCTCCTCCTCGCCGGCCGCCTCGGCGACCTGCTCGGCCGCAAGCGGGTGTTCGTCGCCGGCATCGCGCTCTTCACCGCCGCCTCACTGCTGTGCGGCGCGGCGACCGAGCCGTGGATGCTGATCGCCGCGCGCTTCGTGCAGGGCGTCGGCGGAGCGCTTGCCTCGGCCGTCGGGCTCGGCATGATCGTCACGCTCTTCACCGATGCAAAGGAGCGGGCGAAGGCCATCGGTGCCTTCGCGTTCACCGGCGCGGTCGGCGCCTCGCTGGGCCAGGTGCTCGGCGGCCTGCTCACCGACGCGCTGAGCTGGCACTGGATCTTCTTCATCAACGTGCCCATCGGGCTGGCGACCGCCGCGCTGGCGCTGCGCGTGCTGCCGGGCGACCGCGGCATCGGCCTGGCCGCGGGCGCCGACGTCGCCGGGGCGCTGCTGGTCACCTCCGGGCTGATGCTCGGCGTCTACACCATCATCGAGACCGGGAGCCACGGCTGGGCCTCCGGCCGCACCCTCGGCTCCGCCGCACTCGCCGCGGCCCTGCTCGCCGGCTTCGTGCTCCGCCAGGCCCGGGCCGCCGCGCCGCTGCTGCCGCTGCGCGTGTTCCGCTCGCGCGCCGTCGCCGGCGCCAACGCCGTCCAACTGCTCGTGATCTCGGGGATCTTCGCCTTCCAGATCATCGTGGCGCTCTACATGCAGCAGGTGCTGGGCTACGGGGCCGCCGAGACCGGTCTCGCGATGCTGCCGGCCGCGCTCACCATCGGCGTCACCTCGCTGCTCGTCTCCGCCCGGCTGGTGGCGCGGTTCGGCGAGCGGTCGGTGCTGCTGGCCGGGCTGGTGCTGCTCGCGGCCGGTCTTGCGCTGCTCGTCCGGCTCCCGCGGGACCCGGCCGAGGTGAGCTACGCGGCCCACCTGCTGCCGACGATGCTGCTGCTCAGCGGCGGCGGGCTGGTGCTGCCCGCGATGACGGCGCTGGGCATGTCCGGGGCGCGCGAGGACGACGCCGGGGTGGTGTCGGGGCTCTTCAACACCGGGCAGCAGATGGGCGGCGCGCTGGGCGTCGCGGTGCTGACCACGCTGGCGGCGGGGCGCACGGAGTCGCTGGCCGCGGGCGGGGAGGGCCGGGACGCGGCGCTGACGGGCGGCTTCCAGCTCGCGTTCGGCATCGGGGCGGTGCTGGTCGCCGCGGCGGCGGTGCTGACGGTCGCGGTGCTGCGGCCGCATACGGCCGGCGGGCCGCGGCAGCCCGGCGGCGGTGCGGAGAGCGGCGGTGTGGCGGCTGCCGGTGCGGAGGGTCCGCGTGCGGAGGGTGGCGTGGGCGCGAAGAGCGCCGGTGCGGGCTCCGGCGCCGCCCCGGCGCCCGGTGCTACTCCTGCGGCACGACTCCGGCCCGCAGCAGACCGTAGGCGAACGCATCGTCCAGCGCCTGCCACGACGCCGCGATGACGTTGTCCGCGACCCCGACGGTGTCCCACTCGCCGTGGCCGTCGCTCGTGGTGATGAGCACCCGCGTCGTCGACGCGGTGCCGTGGGTCCCCTCCAGGATCCGCACCTTGTAGTCGATCAGCTCGAAGTCGGCGAGCTGGGGGTAGATCCGCTCCAGCGCCACCCGCAGGGCCCGGTCCAGCGCATGGACCGGGCCTTTGCCCTCCGCCGTGACGACGGCCCGCTCGCCCTTCGCCCACAGCTTGACCGTGGCCTCGTTGGCGTGGGTGCCGTCCGGCCGGTCCTCGACGATGGCCCGCCAGGACTCGGTGCGGAAGTAGCGCCGCGTCCGGCCGGACTCCCGCAACTGCAGCTCCTCGCGGAGCAGCAGCTCGAAGGAGGCGTCGGCGGCCTCGTACGTCAGCCCGCGGTGCTCGTTCTCCTTGACCCGCTCGACCACCCGGCTCAGCAGCTCGCGGTCGTCGCCGAGGTCGAGGCCGAGGTCCTTGCCCTTCAGCTCGATGGACGCCCGCCCCGCCATGTCGGAGACCAGCATGCGCAGCCGGTTGCCGACCAGCTCGGGGTCGATGTGCTGGTAGAGGTCGGGGTCGACCTTGATGGCGGAGGCGTGCAGGCCGGCCTTGTGGGCGAAGGCCGAGACGCCCACGTACGGCTGGTGGGTGGCGGGCGCGATGTTGACGACCTCGGCGACGGCGTGCGAGATCCGGGTCATCTCCGCCAGCTTGCCGGCAGGCAGCACCCGCATGTCGTACTTCAGCTCCAGCGCGGCCACCACCGGGAAGAGGTTGGCGTTGCCGACGCGCTCGCCGTAGCCGTTGGCGGTGCACTGCACGTGGGTGGCGCCCCCGTCGACGGCGGCCAGGGTGTTGGCCACGGCGCAGCCGGAGTCGTCCTGGGCGTGCATGCCCAGCCGCGCGCCGGTGGCGGCCAGCACCTCGGCGACGGTCTCGCGCACCTGGCCGGGGAGCATGCCGCCGTTGGTGTCGCAGAGTACGACGACGTCCGCGCCCGCCTCGTGCGCGGCGGCGACGACCTGCTTGGCGTACGCGGCATTGGCCCGGTGGCCGTCGAAGAAGTGCTCGCAGTCCACGAAGACCCGGCGGCCGTGCCCGCGCAGGAACGCGACCGTGTCGCGGATCATCGCCAGGTTCTCGGCGAGCGTGGTGCGCAGCGCCAGCTCCACGTGCCGGTCGTGCGCCTTGGCGACCAGGGTGACGACGGGGGCCTTCGACTCCAGCAGCGCGAGGACCTGGGGGTCGTCCTCGACCCGTACGCCCGCCTTGCGGGTGGCGCCGAAGGCGACGAGCTGCGCGTGCCGGAAGTCGACCTCGTCGCGGACGCGGCGGAAGAACTCCGTGTCCCGGGGCACCGCGCCGGGCCAGCCGCCCTCGATGAAGCCCACGCCGAAGTCGTCGAGGTGCCGGGCGATGGCCAGCTTGTCCGCGACGGTCAGGCTGATGCCCTCGCGCTGCGCGCCGTCGCGCAGCGTGGTGTCGAAGACGTGGAACGCGTCGTCGGGGGCCTCGGGGGCGGCAGGCTCTGTGCTCATCGAAGTGCTCCTGTCGGGATGGTGTGCTCTCCGGTCCCGGAAATGGAAAAGACCCCTCGCGGGTCGCGAGAGGTCTGCGCGCGGGTCTGGGACGCGGTGAGCCAGCACCGCATGCGGATCGCGGTACGGGTCAGCGCGGACCGGCGCGCCTGTTGCCAATAATCATGACGGCAGACGAGGTCACGTCGGGCAGTGTGGCACACACTCCGCCCGGTCTGGAGACCTGTCTCACAATACGGGCAGAGTGCCCACGTTTCGTACGGGGAGGTCAGGGCGCAATTGCGGTCTTGTGTGGATGACATGCGCGTGCCAATTTGGTCCCCGGCCAGTCGGTACGGCACCTCCCACAACCCCCACATGGTTCACACAAAGGAGAACCACCGCATGAGACCCCAGAAGTCCGCGCGTCTGGGCGGCACCCTCGCCGCCCTTCTCCTCCTCGGCACCGCCGCACTCGGCTCCACGGCCGCCGCGGCGCCCCCGCCGGCCGACCGTCCCGGGCAGGGGGTGCAGGCCGACGCCGCCACCCTCGCGCTCGACGCCGACGTCACCCGCACCCTCGGCGGCGACAGCGCCGGCACCTACCTGGACGCCGGCACCGGCGAGCTGGTCGTGACGGTCACCGACAGGGCCGCCGCCGCCGAGGCCCGCGCCGCCGGCGCCCGCGCCGAGCTGGTCGAGCACAGCGCCGCGGAACTGCGCTCCGCGATGGGCGCCTTCGAGGACCGGGCGAAGATCACCGGCACCTCCTGGGGTGTCGATCCGGCCACCAACCAGATAGCCGTGCAGGCCGACTCCACCGTCTCGGCCGCCGAGTACGCGAAGCTGAAGCGCGTCGCGAAGAGCCTCGACGGCGCGGCCCGGGTGGAGCGGATACCCGGGGCGTTCAAGAAGGAGGTCCTCGGCGGCGACGCGATCTACGGCGGCGGCTACCGCTGCTCCGCGGCGTTCAACGTGACCAAGAACAACGCCCGCTACTTCGTCACCGCAGGACACTGCACCAACGCCGGCGCCTCCTGGTCGGCCACCAGCGGCGGCGCGGCCATCGGCACCCGCGAGGGCACCAGCTTCCCGACCAACGACTACGGCATCGTCCGCTACACCGACGGCTCCTCCCCCGCGGGCACCGTGAACCTCTACAACGGCAGCACCCGGGACATCTCCAGCGCCGCCAACGCCGTCGTCGGCCAGGCCATCCAGAAGAGCGGCTCCACCACCCAGGTCACCAGCGGCACCGTGACCGCGGTGAACGTGACCGTCAACTACAGCGACGGCCCCGTCTACAACATGGTCCGCACCACCGCCTGCTCCGCCGGCGGCGACAGCGGCGGCGCCCACTTCTCGGGCAACGTCGCGTACGGCATCCACTCCGGCAGCTCGGGCTGCACCGGCACCAACGGCTCCGCCATCCACCAGCCGGTCACCGAGGCGCTCAGCGTGTACGGCGTGAGCGTCTACTGACGCACCGGCAGCACCACACGGCACGAAGGGGGCCGCCGCCGCAGCCCGGCGGCGGCCCCCGGCGCCGCGGTACGGAGCCGCCGGCCCCGTACCCCGGCGTCAGCCGGACCGCAACCGAGCCCGGCCCGCACCTCGGCGAGCCCCTGCCTCAGCCCAGCTCATGCATCCACCCGTGCGGGTCCGGCGCCTGCCCCGTCTGCACGTCGACCAGCGCCTTGCGCAGCCGCGCCGTGACCGGCCCCATCGCCCCGTCGGCGACGGTCCACTCCGCCGTGCTCGACTTGGCGTGCCCCACCGGCGTGATGACCGCCGCCGTGCCGCACGCGAAGGTCTCCGAGATCGTGCCGTCCAGGCAGCCGGCCTGCCACTCCTCCTTGGAGATCCGCACCTCGCCGGTGCGGTAGCCGAGGTCGGCGGCGATGGTCAGCAGCGAGTCGCGGGTGATGCCCGGCAGCAGCGTGCCGGTCAGCTCGGGCGTGACCACCTCCGCCCCGGGG
This sequence comes from Streptomyces sp. CMB-StM0423, assembly GCF_002847285.1. NCBI lineage: Bacteria > Bacillati > Actinomycetota > Actinomycetes > Kitasatosporales > Streptomycetaceae > Streptomyces > Streptomyces sp. CMB-StM0423. Next base: position 2,058,804 of record NZ_CP025407.1, read on the forward strand.
CCCTCGCCCCGCACGAAGTACAGGTTCATCCCGCCCATCTCCTCGATCCACCGGCGCTCCACCGCGTCCAGCCACACCACCTGGTCGCAGCCCTGCTGCACGGCCTGGAGGGTCGCGGCCATCGCGCCCGCGTAGTTGCCCGCGCACTTGGCCTCGCCGGTGCCGCCGGGCGCGGCGCGCACGTACTCCTCGGTGAGCCAGACCGACACCGGCTTGATGCCGCCCGTGAAGTACGCGCCGGCCGGCGAGGCCAGCACCATGAACAGGTACTCGTGCGCCGGGGAGTTCACGCCGAGGCCGACCTCGGTGGCGAACATGAACGGGCGCAGGTAGAGCGACTCCTCGCCGGTGCCCGGCACCCACGCCTTGTCCTGGCGCACCAGCGCGTCGATGGCCGCCACGAAGGTCTCGACGGGAAGCTCCGGCATCGCCAGCCGGCGCGCGGAGAGCTGGAAGCGGCGCGCGTTGGCGTCGGGACGGAAGGTGCGGACGCTGCCGTCCGGCTGCCGGTACGCCTTCAGCCCCTCGAAGATGGACTGCCCGTAGTGCAGCGCCATCGTCGCCGGGTCGAGGGTGAGCGGGGCGTACGGCTGGAGCTGCGCGTCGTGCCAGCCGCGGCCTTCGGTCCACTTGATCGTGACCATGTGGTCGGTGAAGTGCTTGCCGAAGCCGGGGTTGGTCAGGATCGCCTCGCGCTCCGCGTCGGACAGCGGGTGCGCGGACGGCTTGAGCTCGATGGTGGTCATGAGATTCGTGTCCTTCACCGTTCGGTGGGTGGCGGACCGCGTCCCGTACCGAGGTCCTCGCACCCGAAGGTACTAGGACGTCCGAGCATTACCCCGTGCCGCGGCCCCCTGTCGATTATGACGGGGGCGCGGGCAGCGGCAAGCGTGGCGGTGGTACGCGGCCCGAAGGGTCATCGTCGCACCGGCGCCGCCCGGAGGGCAGCGCCGGTCGGCCGTAACGAGAAACCTGACCGGCCGGGCCGGCCGCGGCGAGCGTGTGTGGTCCCGGCGGTCAGCCGGATACTCGGGCGGCGAGCGCGTCGCCGATCTCGTCCGTGCTGCGCGCCGCGGTGCCCCGCGCGGCGAGGTCGGCCTCGACGGCCTCCTCGACGCGGGCGGCCTGCGCGGCGTAGCCGAGGTGGCGCAGCAGCAGGGCGACCGACAGCACCGTGGCCGTCGGGTCGGCCTTGCCGGTGCCGGCGATGTCCGGCGCGGAGCCGTGGACCGGCTCGAACATCGACGGGAAGGCGCCGGTCGGGTTGATGTTCCCGGAGGCGGCGAGGCCGATACCGCCGCTGATGGCGGCGGCGAGGTCGGTGAGGATGTCGCCGAAGAGGTTGTCGGTGACGATCACGTCGAACCGCTCGGGCCGGGTGGTGAGGAAGATCGTCGCGGCGTCGACGTGCAGGTAGTCCGTGGTGACGTCGGGGTACTCGGCGCCGACCCGGTCGAAGGTGTTCTTCCACAGGTGGCCGGCGTAGACGAGCACGTTGTTCTTGTGCACGAGCGTCAGCTTCCGGCGCGGGCGGGCCCGGGCGCGCTCGAACGCGTCCCGGACCACGCGCTCCACGCCGTACGCGGTGTTGACGCTGACCTCGGTGGCGACCTCGGCCGGGGTGCCGGTGCGCAGGCTGCCGCCGTTGCCGGTGTACGGGCCCTCGGTGCCCTCGCGGACGACGACGAAGTCGATGGCGGGGCGGCCGGCGAGCGGGGTCTCGGTGCCCGGGAAGAGCTTCGACGGGCGCAGGTTCACGTAGTGGTCGAAGGCGAAGCGCAGCTTCAGCAGCAGCCCGCGCTCCAGCACGCCGGACGGCACCGAGGGGTCACCGATGGCGCCGAGCAGGATCGCGTCGTAGTCCTTGAGGGCCGCCAGCTCCGCGTCCGGCAGGGTCTCGCCCGTGGCATGCCAGCGCCGGGCGCCCAGATCGTAGCTCTCGGTCTCCAGCTTCACGTCCTGCGGCAGGACGGCGGAGAGCACTTTCAGGCCCTGGGCCACGACCTCGGGGCCGATGCCGTCGCCGGGAATGGACGCGAGACGAATGCTGCGAGACATGCGGGGGAGCCTACGCGCTACGTCTTGCGGGATGACACCGCCGTCCGGGATGTGGACATACCGCGGGCGTTCACCACGCCGACGGCCGCGGTTCTCCGGTGCGTCGGCAACGAGAGGGAATGCTCGGACATATGGAGACCCCCGGCTTCGGCATCCCCCCGCGGCTCGCCCGCAGCATGAGCATGGCCGAACAGCACGAGTACCTGCGCCGCGCACTCTCCCGGCGACGCGTCGTCACGGGCGCCGGCGGGCTGGCGGGCGGGCTGCTGCTCGCCGGGTGCAGCGAGAGCGGCGGTCCCGGGCGTACGGACGACTCCTCGGCGGACTCCGTCAGCCCCGCGCCCACCGGTGCGGCGGCGTTCGGCCGGCATCTGGCGTTCGGCGCCGACCCGCGCAGCCAGATGCGGGTGGGCTGGCAGCTCCCGCTGCCCGTGCGCCGGCCGTACGTGCGCTTCGGCACCGAGGACGGCGACCTCGGCGGACGCGTCGAGGCGGAGATCCGGCCGCTGAAGACCCCGGCGCTCAGCGGCCTGCCGGCGCTGGAGCAGCACTACGTGCACGCCTCGCTCGACGGCCTCGCGCCCGGCACGGCGTACGTCTACGGCCTCGGCCACGACGGGTTCGACCCGGCCTCCCGCGACGCCGCCGGGCACCTCGCGACGTTCCGTACCGCACCCGCCGGGCCCCGGCGCTTCGTCTTCACCGCCTTCGGGGACCAGGGCACGGGATCCGCGGCCCGCGCCACCACCCGGGGCATCCGCGACCTGCCCGGCGGGCCGCCGGCCTTCCATCTGCACGCCGGCGACATCTGCTACGCCGAGGACTCCGGGCGCGGCCTGGAGAGCGACCACTACGACGCCCGGGTGTGGGACCGCTTCATGCGGCAGATCGACCCGGTGTCCTCACGGGTCCCGTGGATGCCGGCGATGGGCAACCACGACATGGAGGCGTGGTACTCCCCCGACGGCTACGGCGGCCAGCGCGCCCGCTGGACGCTGCCGGGCAACGGCTTCGACCCGCGCGAGGCGCCCGGCGTGTACTCCTTCGTCTACGGCAACGTCGCCGTCGTGGCGCTGGACGCCAACGACGTGTCGTACGAGATCCCGGCCAACCTCGGCTACACCGACGGCGCCCAGGCACGCTGGCTCGACCGGCGGCTCGGGGAGCTGCGCGGCGCGCAGGGCGTCGACTTCGTCGTGGTCTTCTTCCACCACTGCGCGTACTCCACCAGCACGCACGCCTCGGACGGCGGGGTGCGCGGGCACTTCACACCGCTCTTCGACAAGCACCGGGTGGATCTGGTGATCAACGGCCACAACCACGTCTACGAGCGCACCGACGCGCTGCGCGCCGGGGCTCTGACCCGCCCGCTGCCGATCGGCGGCTCCGCGGATCCCGAGCGGGACGGCGCGGTCTACGTCACCGCGGGCGGCGGCGGGCGCAAGCTCTACGACTTCACCGCACCGGACAGCTACGAGGGCCGCCGCCGCGACCGCGACGTGGTGCACACCTTCGCCTGGACGCGCGACGGCGAGAAGGCGCCGGAGGACGTGGAGTGGTCGCGGGTGCGCTACACCGGCTACTCGTTCCTGGCGGTGGAGTCCCGTCCCGGCACCTCGCCCGCGCTGCGGGTCGCCGCGTACGCCGAGGACGGCAGGCGGATCGACCGGTTCGAGCTGGTACGGGGCCGCTGAGCGGCCGCCGTGCGCGGGCCGGGGCCCGGGGGCGGTGGCGCGGCGGGCCGGGTACGGGAGTGGCGCAGCCGGGCGGTAGCCGTGGCGGGGCGGCGGCTCAGTGGCCGGTCGCGCCGCCGTTGTCGCGGCGGTCGAACGCCCGCTGCAGCGCGGCGGCGGCGTTCTTCCGGGCGATCGCGGAGTCCTGGCTCTGCGCGGTGCGAGCGGAGTGACGGGCGCGGCGGACCGTGGTGGTGGCAGCCATGGGGCAGCTCCTCTGGGGCGCTGGGAAGACCTGGGGACGCCGCTGGGGCGGGAGCGGCGCCGCAGGGGTGACCTGCGTGAGGCGCCAGACCTCGACCACCGTCGCTGTTCGGCGAGCGTTCGGCTCCTACAAAAGTAGGACGTCAAAGCGTTCTTGTCTCGCCATATACTCGGGCTTCCTACTATCTGAGACGGCACCCCCGCCGACCTGCGGTGATTGTTACGGTTCCAGGGTGCCGAGGAGCGGCCCGAGCTGGCCGGGCGAGGTGATACGGCGCACGGCCGGGGCCGCGCTCCCGGCCGCCCGCGCCGCGCCCGGGCGGTCCAGCCAGATCCCCGTCAGCCCCGCCGCGTCCGCGCCCGCCGCGTCGGTGTCGGGCCGGTCGCCGACGTACGCGACGCGCTCCGGCGGCAGTCCGAGGGCGGCGCAGGCGGCGTGGAACGCGCCGGCAGCGGGCTTGGCGATGCCGAGCTCCTCGGAGCACACCAGGGCCTCGAAGCGGTCGTGCACGCCGATGGCACGGAGCTTCTCCTCCTGGTGCGGGGCGCTGTTGTTGGACAGCAGGCCGTGCCTGCGGGCCGGGGTGAGGCCGTCGAGTGCCGGTACGACGTCGGGGAAGACCCGCCAGTGCCGCCGGTACGCGGCCAGGTAGCCGGCCATCCAGACGTCGGCCTCGGCGTCGGTCAGCGGCCGGCCGGCGAGCGCCCGGGCCCGTTCGCGGCGCTGGGCCAGGAAGGTGAACTCCCCGGCGAGGTAGCGGTCCACGTACTCCTCGGAGACCGCGTGCCAGTGCTCCGCGGCGGCCTCCGGCGAGGCGTACCGGCCCAGCAGCCCGCGCGCGGTCAGGTACTCCAGCGCGGCGCGCCGCTCGGCGCCGGAGTGGTCGAAGATCGTGTCGTCGATGTCCCAGACCACGGCGAGGATCCGCATGTCACGACGGTAACGCGGGGCGGGCGCCGGCGGCTGCCGGGAGAGCGCGCGGGGGCGGACGTCAGACCGTGAAGCGGTCCGGGTCGGCCGCCGCCCAGTCGGCGGCCCAGGCCCGCGGCGGCTCGGCCAGGAGCTGCCCGGGCGCCGGCGGCGGCAGCGGCCGGTCGTCGCGGCGGACGGCGCGGGGCTCGATGCGGACGCGCAGTTGGTGCCGGCGCAGTTGGGCCGGGTCGTCCACGCCCATCGCCGACATGATCTCCAGGGCGCTCTGCACCGTGGCGCGCTGGAAGCGCTCCACGCGCACCGTCTTGTCGGCCACGTCCAGCGACTGCACCCGCCGCGGGTCCTGTGTGGTCACGCCGACCGGGCAGGTGTTGGTGTGGCAGCGCTGGGTCTGCAGGCAGCCGAGGGCGAACATCATCGCGCGGGCCGAGTTCGTGTAGTCCGCGCCCTGGATGAGCCGCTTGACGATGTCGGAGCCGGTGGCGACCTTGCCCGCGGCGCCGATGCGGATACGGTCCCGCAGCCCGGTGCCGATGAGGGCGCCGTGCACGGCCGCCAGTCCCTGGGTGAGCGGGGCGCCGATGTTGTCGGCGAACTCCAGCGGCCCCGCCCCCGTACCGCCTTCCGAACCGTCGACCAGGATGAAGTCGGGCGCGGTGCCCTCGGCGAGCATCGCCTTGCAGACCGCGAGCAACTGCACCCGCGAGCCCACGCACAGCTTGATCCCGGCCGGCTTGCCGCCGGCCAGCTCCCGCATCCGGGCGACGAACCGCACCAGCTCGCGCGGGGTGGAGAAGACCCGGTGGTACGGCGGCGAGACCACGGTCTCGCCCTGGGGCACGCCGCGGGTACGGGCGATCCTGGCGTCGACCTTGGCACCGGGCAGCAGCCCGCCGATGCCGGGCTTGGCGCCCTGGGACAGCTTCAGCGACACGCACTTGACCCGGTCGTCGGCGGCCTTGTCGGCGAACTGCCGGGCGTCGAAGTCGCCGTCGGCGGTACGGCAGCCGAAGTAGGCGGTGCCGATCTCCCACACCAGGTCGCCGCCGGGCCGCAGATGGAACTCGGAGATGCCGCCCTCGCCGGTGTCGTGCGCGAAGCCGCCGCGTGCGGCGCCGCCGTTGAGCGCGAGGACGGCGTGGGAGGAGATCGCGCCGAAGCTCATCGCGGAGACGTTCAGCAGCGCCATGTCGTACGGCCTGGTGCAGTCGGGTCCGCCGACGCGGACCCGCGGCGGGGTCGTGGGCATCGTCACCGGAGCCATGGAGTGCACGAGGAACTGGTAGCCGGGGGCCTCCACGTCACGCTCCGTACCGAAGGGCTCCTCGGCGTCGGTGCCCTTGGCGCGCGCGTAGACGATGCTGCGCACGTTGCGGTCGAAGGGGCGGCCGTCGAAGTTCCGCTCGATGAAGTACTGCTGCATCTCGGGGCGGAGCTTCTCCAGCAGGAAGCGCAGATGGCCCACCAGCGGGTAGTTCCGCAGCACGGAGTGGCGGCGCTGGAGCACGTCCCACACGCCGAGCCCCGCGAGCGCCAGCAGCACGCCCGCGGCCGGCCACCAGGCGCCCGACACCAGCGTCGCGGCGAGGGTGCACCCGATGGCGGCCACGACGACGGCGGCGAAGAAGCTCATCCTCTTCATACGCCATCCATACGACCACAGCCCGGGACCGCGCGCGCGGGACCGCCCCCGGCCGACGGGGGAGGCGACCGGGGGCGGCGTGTGCGGGGACCGCGCGGGGCGGTCCCGGGGGCGTCAGCCCATGTGGGGGTAGCGGTAGTCCGTCGGAGCGTCCATCGTCTCCTTGATCGCGCGTGGCGAGGACCAGCGCAGCAGGTTGAACTTCGAGCCCGCCTTGTCGTTGGTGCCGGAGGCGCGGGCACCGCCGAAGGGCTGCTGGCCGACGATCGAGCCGGTGGGCCGGTCGTTGACGTAGAAGTTGCCGGCCGCGAAGCGCAGCCGCCGGGTCGCCTCGGCGATGACGGCGCGGTCCTGCGCGAGGACGGCGCCGGTCAGGGCGTACGCGGCGACGGACTCCATCTGGTCCAGCATGGCGTCGTAGGTGTCGTCCTCGTACACGTGCACGGCGATGATCGGGCCGAAGTACTCCTGGGTGAAGACCTCGTTCTCCGGGTCCGAGCAGACGATGACCGTGGGGCGGACGAAGTAGCCGACGGTGTCGTCGTACGTGCCGCCCGCGACGATCTCGCACGCCGGGTCGGCCTTGGCCCGGTCGATGGCGGCCTTGTTCTTGGCGAACGCCCGGTCGTCGATGACGGCGCCGACGAAGTTCGCCAGGTCGGTGACGTCGCCCATGGCCAGGCCCTCGGTCTCGGTGACCAGCGACTCCTTCAGCCCGCCGTCCCACAGCGAGCGCGGGACGTACGCGCGGGAGGCGGCCGAGCACTTCTGGCCCTGGTACTCGAAGGCGCCGCGGGTGATGGCGGTCTTCAGCTTCGCCGGGTCCGCGGTCGGGTGGGCGACGATGAAGTCCTTGCCGCCGGTCTCGCCGACGATCCGCGGGTACGCCTTGTAGCCCGGCAGGTTCCTGCCGACCTCGCCCCACAGGTGCTGGAAGGTGCGGGTGGAGCCGGTGAAGTGGATGCCGGCCAGGTCCGGGTGCGGCAGCGCGACCTCGGAGACCTCCTTGCCGTCGCCGGTGAGGAGGTTGATGACGCCGGGCGGCATCCCGGCCTCCTCCAGCAGCCGCATGAGCAGCACCGCGGCGTGCGTCTGGGTCGGCGAGGGCTTCCAGACCACGACGTTGCCCATGAGGGCGGGCGCGGTCGGCAGGTTGCCGGCGATCGCGGTGAAGTTGAAGGGCGTGATCGCGTAGACGAAGCCCTCCAGCGGGCGGTGGTCGAGCCGGTTCCACACCCCGGGCGGCTGGACCGGCGGCTGCTCGTCCATGATCTGGCGGGCGAAGTGGACGTTGAAGCGCCAGAAGTCGACCAGCTCGCAGGGCGCGTCGATCTCCGCCTGCTGCGCGGTCTTCGACTGGCCCAGCATGGTGGACGCGGCGATCGTCTCGCGCCACGGCCCCGCGAGCAGGTCGGCGGCCTTGAGCAGGATCGCGGCACGGTCGTCGAAGGACAGCGCGCGCCAGCCCGGCGCGGCGGCCAGGGCGGCGTCGATCGCGTCCTGCGCGTCGGCGCGGGTGGCGGTGCCGTACGTGCCGAGGACGGCCTTGTGGTTGTGCGGCTGCACGACGTCGACGCGCGCGCCGCCGCCCATGCGGTGTACGCCGCCGATGGTCATCGGCAGCTCCATGGGGCTCTCGGCCAGTTCCTTGAGCCTGGCCTCCAGCCGCGTACGCTCCGGCGTGCCGGGAGCGTAGGTGTGCACCGGCTCGTTGTACGGGGCGGGGACCTGGGTCACAGCGTCCATGGTTGCCGTTCTCCTTCGAGGTGCGGAGTCTTTCGGGGGGCTCGCGGGGGTCGTCAGCGGCGGCCGGCCAGGGCGCGCAGGAAGAAGGCCGTGTTCGCCGGGCGCTCGGCGAGCCTGCGCATGAAGTAGCCGTACCAGTCGGTGCCGTAGGGGGTGTAGACGCGCATCCGGTGGCCCTCGGCCACCAGCCGCTGCTGCTCCTGGGTACGGATGCCGTAGAGCATCTGGAACTCGTACTCGTCGGTCTTGCGGCCGTGCCGGCGGGCCAGCTCCTGGGTGATGGCGATCATCCGGGGGTCGTGGGTGCCGATCATGGGGTAGCCGCGGCCGGTCATGAGGATCTTCAGGCAGCGCACGTACGCCCGGTCCACCTCCGGCTTGTCCTGGAAGGCGACGACGGCGGGCTCCTTGTACGCGCCCTTGACCAGCCGCACCCGGGAGCCCTCGCCGGCGAGGTCGCGGCAGTCCTCCTCGGTGCGGAAGAGGTACGCCTGGAGCACCGCGCCGGTCTGCGGGAAGCGCTCACGCAGGGTGCGCAGGATGGCGAGCGTGGAGTCGACGGTGGCGTGGTCCTCCATGTCGAGGGTGACCGTCGTGCCGGCCGCGGCCGCGGCTTCGACCACCGGAGTGACGTGGGCGAGCGCGAGGTCGTGGCCGCCGGGGAGCGCCTGGCCGAAGGCGGAGAGCTTCACGGACATCTCGGCGCGGGGCCCCAGCCCCTCGTGCTTCAGCGCCTCGGTGAGGCCGAGGTACGCGTCCCGGGCGCGCAGCGCCTCGCGGGGGTCGGTGACGTCCTCGCCGAGGTGGTCGAGGGTGACCTCAAGACCGCGGGCGGACAGGTCGCGGACGGCGGCGACGGCGTCGGCCAGCTCCTCGCCGGCCACGAAGCGCGCGACCACCTGGCGGCTGACCGGCGCGGCCGAGACGACGCGACGGATTCCGTCGCTGCGCGCGGCGGCGAGAAGCACGGGACCCAGCACTGGGCACCTCCACGGTCGGGGCGCAGGTAACACCTCCGTGAAATCTAAGGATCGCTCCGATCCTGGGCCATCGACACCTGTCACGCATCCGAGAGCGCCCTCTCATACAGATGTATGAGAGGCTGCGGTCATGCGCGGCGACTACCAGCAGTTGGTGGACGAGGTCTCGGCGGCGCTCGGCGCCCCCGCCACCCTGGAGGACCGGGACTTCGGGCTGATCGCCTTCGGCGTTCACGACACCGGCGACGGCTCGTCGGGCGGCGTCTCCTCGCTCATGGACCCGGTCCGGACGAAGTCCATCCTGCACCGGCGCTCGACGGCGGCGGTGCGGGCGTGGTTCGAGGCGTACGGGATCACGCGCGCGACCGGGCCGCTGCGGATCCCGCCGGACCCCTCGGCCGGGGTGCTCACCGGGCGGATCTGTCTGCCGGCGCGGCACGACGGGGTGGTGCAGGGGTACGTCTGGCTGCTCGACGACGGGCACCTGGCCGACGTGGAGCTGGGCGGGCCGGGGCGGGCCCAGGATCCGCGGATCGCGCAGGCCATGCGGACGGCGGCGCGGATCGGGGCGCTGCTGGCGGCGGAGACCCGGGCGGGCGCGGCGGCGGGGGCGCTGCTGCACGACGTGCTGGCCGGCCCCGCGGCGGGGCGGGACGCGGCGCTGGCGGAGCTGCGGGATGCGCTGCCGGGCGGCGCGGCGGGGCCCGTGGCGGCGGTGGCGGTGCTGCCCTGGCGCCCGGCGGACCCGGCGGCGCCGGGCCCGGGACTGCCGCGGACGGCGGCGACGACGGTGATGCGGGTGGCCGGCGCGGGCGGGCGCGACGGGGAGGACGCGGGCACTTCGGCCGGCGCGCGGGTACGGACCGGCGCGGGCGGCGGGACGGGCGGCGGGGCGGAACCGGTGCGGGCACTGGCGGCGCTGGTGCTGCTGCCGTCCGCGGGCTCGGTGGAGCCGGCGGTGGCGGCGGCGGAGCGGCTGCTGCACGCGGCGGGCGGCGGGGCTCCGGGCGGGGCCCGGGGCGGTGCACCGGGCGAGGTGCCGGCGGGGGTACGGCGCGGGGCGCAGGGCGGCAGGGCACGTACCCGCGCCGGAGAGCCCGCCACCGGGGCGGGGGCGGCCGCCGTACCGGACGCCGTGGCCGGCGTCGGCGACGGCCGGGCGGACCTCGCCGGGCTGCCCGGCACCTGGCGCGAGGCGCTGGCCGCCGCCCGGGCGGCGCGGGCCGCACCGCGGCTGGGCCCGGTGGCGCGGTGGCCGGAGATCGGCCCGTACCGGCTGCTCACCGACCTGCCCGGCGGCGCCGACCCGGCGGTCGGCCGGCTGCTGGAGCCGGCCCACGCCGCGCTGGCCCGCACGGCCGAGGTCTACCTCGACCACGCGGGCCAGGCCGCCCGCACCGCCGCGGCGCTGGGCATCCACCGCCAGACGCTGTACTACCGGCTGTCCCGCGTCGAGGAGCTGACCGGCCTGGACCTCGCGGCGGGCGAGGACCGCCTGCTCCTCCACATGTCCCTCAAGTCCGCCCGCCTCTGACCGCACCCTGCACACACACGGCATGCCTCCTGCCTCGCTCCCGTCGCAGGCGCGACGGGCCCGGCCCGCCTCGGGAGTGTGGCGGGCCGGGGGTCCGGGGCGCGGGCGTCAGCCCAGGTGCACCGCGGGGGCCGGGGCCGGGGCGCCGGGCTTGGCGGGGGCGGGGCGGGGGGTGTTCATCACCACCGCCACCATCGCCGCGGCCGCGACGAGGATCACCGACGCCACCGTGTACGCCGAGCTGAAGCCCTCGACCAGGCCCGCCTTGACCACGTCCGGCACCGGCCCGCCCGCCGCCCGCCGCTCCGCCGGCGCACCCGTCTGCGGCAGCCGCTCGGCGAGGTAGTCGGCGGTGGTGCTGGTCGCCACGGTGTTGAGGAGGGCCGTGCCGATCGAGCCGCCGATCTGCTGCGCGGTGTTGACCGTCGCGGACGCCACACCGGCCTCCTCCTCGCGCACGCCGTGGGTCGCGTAGTTGATCGCCGGGGCCATCACCATCCCCATCCCGAAGCCGAGGATCAGCTCCGCGGGCAGCACCCCGGCCGCGTACGACGTGTCCACGTCCACCGTCGCCAGCCATCCCGTGCCGGCCGAGGCGAGCAGCAGCCCGGGGGCGATCAGCGCCCGCGGCGGAACCCTGGGCAGCAGCCGGCTGGCGAGCCCCCCGGCCCCCGCCAGCACCCCCGCCGTCAGCGGCAGGAACGCCACCCCGGTCTTCAGGGCGGAGTAGCCCATGACGACCTGCATGTAGTACGTGAGGAAGAGGAACATGGCGAACATCCCCACCGTGGCCAGCGCGATGCCCAGGAACGCGCTCCCCCGGGCCCGGCTGAGCACCACCCGCAGCGGCAGCAGCGGCGCCGCGGCGTTCCGCTCGTACAGCACGAAGCCGGTGAGCAGCGCCACGCCGAGGAAGAGCAGGCCGAGCACGAGCGCCGAGTCCCAGCCCTCGGACTCCGCCTCGCTGCACCCGTAGACGACGGCGACCAGGCCGGTCACCGCGAGCACCGCGCCGGGCACGTCGATCCGCTGCCGCACCTGCGGGCGGGTGTCGGCGGGCAGCACCCACCAGCCGGCCGCCGCCAGCACCGCGATGGGCACGTTCACGTACAGGCACCAGCGCCAGTCCAGATACTCGGTCAGCGCCCCGCCCGCGACCAGGCCGATCGCGCCGCCGCCGGCGGCGATCGCGCCGAAGATGCCGAAGGCGCGGGCGCGCTCGCGCTGCTCGGTGAAGCTCGTGGTGAGCAGCGACAGCGCCGCCGGCGCGAGCAGCGCGGCGAACGCCCCCTGCGCGGCCCGCGCGCCCAGCAGCGCGCCGAAGCCGGGCGCCGCACCGCCGAGGGCGGAGGCGGCGGCGAAGCCGACGAGCCCGGTCAGGAAGGCCCGGCGGCGGCCGGTGTAGTCGGCGATCCGGCCGCCGAGGAGCAGCAGGCCGCCGAAGGCCAGGGTGTACGCGGTGATCACCCATTGCCGGTCGCCGTCGGAGATGTCGAGGTCCGCCTGGGCGGACGGCAGGGCGATGTTCACGACCGTGACATCCAGGACGATCATGAGCTGCGCCAGCCCGATGAAGGCGAGGGCGAGCCAGCGCCGCGATCCGGTCGCCCTTTTTGTAGTGTCCATGCCATTACCTTTCTCGTGCGTGCTCGGGGTCTCGGGTGGCTGGGGGGATTGCGGGCGGTACGGGCGCTAGCGGTCGTTCCCGCCGACGATGCGGTCCGTGGCCCGGATGAACCGGGCGGCGGTGATCGCGGGACCGGGCAGTCCGGTGCCGCGGGCGCGGGCGGCCTCGGGGCGCAGCCCGTCGAGATACAGCTCCAGATGGCGGTGGGCCAGCGCCTCGTCCTCCGGCAGCCCGCCGCCGGGCAGCAGCAGCGTCAGCCGCATGACCATGAACGGCACGTCGCCGAAGACCACGTCGTCGCGGAGCTGGCCGGCCTGCTGCGCCCGCACGATCAGCTCCTGCACCGGGCGCAGCGTCCGCGCGCGCAGCTCCGCCAGCTCCTCGTCGATCCGGATCCGGCCGGAGAGCGCGGGGAGCACGGCGCCGATCCGCAGGTCGAGCGCCGTATGGGCGAACCGGCGCAGCGCCTCGAACGGCTCCTCCCCGCCGGCCAGCGCCTCCTCGGCCGCACCGCGCAGCTCCGCGAGGGTGGCGGCGGCGACGCCGCGGATCAGCGCCTCGCGGCTGCCGAAGTTGCGGTAGAGCGTGGCGATGCCGACGCCGGCCCGGCGCGCGACGTCCTCCAGCGGGGCGTCGGGGCCCTCGCCCACGAAGACCTCGCCGGCCGCCTTCAGGATCAGCTCGCGGTTCCGCCGGGCGTCCGCGCGCATCGGGGTCCGCATGACCACTCCTCAACCGAAGGGAAAATCTCCACTTACCCGCACCGTAGAAGGGAACCGGAGAGATTTCATCCATCTGAGGGGAAGTGAGAGGGCATCGCGCGAAGATCCTCCGCATCGCGCCGGCGGGCCGCCCCGGAGGACCGGAAACCGGGCCAGGACACGCGTACGGGCCCGGGCGGGCGGCATCGCTGCCGCCCGCCCGGGCCCGTACCCCGGGGGTCTCCCCCGGTCCGCTACTCGGTGAGGTTCACCGCGCGCGCCGAGGCCGCGCCGATCTCACCGGCGATCTCCTGCACGACGGCCGGCGGGATCGTGTCGTCCACGGTCAGCGCGACCAGCGCCTCGCCGCCCGCCTTGGCCCGGGACACCTGCATCCCGGCGATGTTGATGCCCGCCTCGCCCAGGATCCGGCCCATGGTGCCGACGACGCCGGGGCGGTCGCCGTAGCTGAAGAACGCCATGTGGTCGGCGAGCGTCAGGTCCACGTCGTGCTCGCCGACGGCGACGACCTTCTGCTGGTGCTTCGGCCCGGAGAGCGTGCCGGAGACCGACACCTCCTCGCCGCTGGCGAGCGTGCCGCGCACCGTCACCACGTTGCGGTGGGCGTTCGACTCGGAGCTGGTGGTCAGCCGCACCTCGACGCCGCGCTCCTGCGCGAACAGCGGGGCGTTCACGTAGCTCACGGTCTCGGCGACGATGTCCTCGAAGACGCCCTTGAGCGCGGACAGCTCCAGCACCTTCACGTCGTGCTGCGTGATCTCACCGCACACCTCCACGTCGAGCCGGACGGCGACCTCGCCGGCCAGCGCCGTGAAGATCCGGCCGAGCTTCTCGGCCAGCGGCAGCCCGGGGCGTACGTCCTCGGCGATGACGCCGCCCTGGACGTTGACCGCGTCCGGCACCAGCTCGCCGGCCAGCGCGAGCCGCACCGAGCGGGCCACGGAGATGCCCGCCTTCTCCTGCGCCTCGCCGGTGGAGGCGCCGAGGTGCGGGGTGGCGACGACGCTGTCGAACTGGAACAGCGGCGAGTCCGTACAGGGCTCGGTGGCGTAGACGTCGAGGCCCGCGCCCGCGACCCGGCCTTCCTTCAGCGCGGCGGTCAGCGCCTCCTCGTCGACGATGCCGCCGCGGGCGGCGTTGACGATCCGGACGGACGGCTTGACCTTCTGCAGCGCCTCGTCGCCGATCAGACCCAGGGTCTCGGGGGTCTTCGGCAGGTGGACGGTGATGAAGTCGGAGGTCTCCAGCAGCTCGTCCAGCGAGACGAGCCTGACGCCCATCTGCGCGGCGCGCGCGGCCTGCACGTACGGGTCGTACGCCACGACGCCCATGCCGAACGCCGCCATGCGCTGCGCGACCAGTACGCCGATGCGGCCGAGGCCCACGACGCCGAGCACCTTCTCGTTCAGCTCGACGCCGGTGTACTTCGAGCGCTTCCACTCGCCGGCCTTCAGCGCGGCGTTGGCCTGCGGGATGTTGCGCGCGCTGGCGATGATCAGGCCGCAGGCCAGCTCGGCGGCGGTGACGATGTTGGAGGTCGGCGCGTTGACGACCATGACGCCGGCCTTGGTGGCGGCGGGTACGTCGACGTTGTCGAGGCCGACGCCGGCGCGGGCGACGACCTTCAGCCGGCGCGCGGCGGCCACGGCCTCCGCGTCGACCTTGGTGGCGCTGCGGATCAGGATCGCGTCCACGTCGGCGATGGCCGCGAGCAGCTCGGCCCGGTCGGCGCCGTTGCAGTGGCGGATGTCGAAGTCGGGACCGAGGGCGTCGACGGTGGCCGGCGAGAGCTCCTCGGCGATCAGTACGGCGGGCTTCCCGGGGGTGGCGCCGGTTGCTGGGGCAGTGCTCACGTGGTCCTCACTGGATTCCTGTGCGGGACGGCCGTCCCGACGGCCGCAGGTGGAGGGATGCAGGCGCCGGTCCGCCGGACAGACGCGTGCTGCCGCGTTTGAAGGACACACGACGCTGTGAGCCTGACGCGCGATGTACCAAGAGTGTAGTGGCGCCGGGCGGTGGCCGGGCGCCGCTGCGCCCCGCCACCGCCCGAACGAGCGACCCGCTCCGCTCAGTCCTTGTCGTCGACCCAGCTCATGAGCTTCCGCAGCTCCTTGCCGGTCGTTTCGATCAGGTGGTCGGCGTCGCGCTTCTTGTACTCGTTGTAGCGCGGCAGACCGTTGTGGTACTCGGCCATCCAGTCCTTGGCGAACGAGCCGTCCTGGATCTCGCCGAGGATCTTCTTCATCTCGGCCTTGGTGTTGTCGTTGATGATCCGCGGGCCGGAGACGTAGTCGCCCCACTCGGCGGTCTCGGAGACCGACCAGCGCATCTTCTCCAGGCCGCCCTCGTACATGAGGTCCACGATGAGCTTCAGCTCGTGCAGGCACTCGAAGTACGCGATCTCCGGCTGGTAGCCCGCCTCGACCAGGGTCTCGAAGCCGGCCTTGACCAGCGCCGAGGTGCCGCCGCACAGCACGGCCTGCTCGCCGAAGAGGTCGGTCTCGGTCTCCTCGGTGAAGGTGGTCTTGATGACGCCGGCGCGGGTGCCGCCGATGGCCTTCGCGTACGACAGGGCCAGCGCGAAGCCGCCGCCGCTGGCGTCCTGCTCGACGGCCGCGATGCACGGCACGCCGCGGCCCTCCTCGAACTGGCGGCGGACCAGGTGGCCCGGGCCCTTCGGGGCGACCATGCAGACGTCGACGTTGGCGGGGGGCTTGACGAAGCCGTAGCGGATGTTGAGGCCGTGGCCGAAGAACAGCGCGTCGCCGTCCTTGAGGTTGTCCTTCACGGACTCCTCGTAGACCTGGCCCTGCACCGGGTCCGGCACCAGCATCATGATCACGTCGGCCTCGGCGGCGGCCTCGGCGGCGGTGACGACCCGCAGGCCCTGCTCCTCGGCCTTCGCCCGGGACTTGGAGCCCTCGTGCAGGCCGACGCGGACGTCCACGCCGGAGTCGCGCAGCGACAGCGCGTGGGCGTGGCCCTGGCTGCCGTAGCCGAGGACCGCGACCTTGCGGCCCTGGATGATGGACAGGTCGGCGTCGTCGTCGTAGAACAGCTCGGCCACGGTTGCGATCTCCTTGAGTCTTGCGGGTGGCCCCACCGTACGTCTGGCGCGGCGGGGGGTCCTGGGGGGTTGTTAACGACGGTTGTCAGGAACGGTGTCGGCACGACCAGGGCGACCGGTGGCTGCGGCCTGGCCGCGGGCGGGCCGGCGGCCGGCCCGCGGCCCCAGGCCGGTCGCGGGACAGGCCGGTGCGGGCACCGCCGGCCGCGGTGCCCGGCCGGCGGCGCCCCGCGGCCCGTGCCGGAGGCGTTACGCGCTTCGGTCGAGAGCGCGGAGGGAACGGTCCGTGATGGAGCGGGCGCCGCGGCCGATGGCGATGGTGCCGGACTGGACCAGCTCCTTGATGCCGTACGGCTCCAGCATCTTCAGCATCGCCTCCAGCTTCTCGCCGCTGCCGGTGGCCTCGATCGTGACCGCCTCCGGGGAGACGTCCACGGTCTTGGCGCGGAAGAGCTGGACGATCTCGACGACCTGGGAGCGGGTCTCGTTGTCGGCGCGCACCTTCACCAGGACGAGTTCGCGCTGCACCGCCGCGCCCGGCTCCAGCTCGACGATCTTCAGCACGTTGACGAGCTTGTTGAGCTGCTTGGTGACCTGCTCCAGGGGCTGGTCCTCGACGTTCACCACGATCGTCATCCGGGAGATGTCCGGGTGCTCGGTGGTGCCGACGGCGAGCGAGTCGATGTTGAAGCCGCGGCGGAAGAACATCGCGGAGATCCTGGCCAGGATGCCCGGCTTGTTCTCCACCAGGACCGACAGCGTGTGCTTGGACATGTCTTCGTCTCTCTCTTCGCTGCCCGGCCTCAGTCGTCTTCGCCGTCGCCGAAGTCCGGGCGGACGTCGCGCGCGGCCATGATCTCGTCGTTGGAGGTGCCGGCCGCGACCATCGGCCAGACCATCGCGTCCTGGTGGACGATGAAGTCCACGACGACGGGGCGGTCGTTGATGGCGTTGGCCTTCTCGATGACCGCGTCGAGCTGCTCGGGGTCCTCGCACCGCAGGCCGACGCAGCCCATGGCCTCGGCGAGCTTGACGAAGTCAGGGCAGCGGGTGCCGGCCGCATGGCGGGCCTGCTCCTCGGCGCCGCCGGCGCCCTCGGCCGCGCCGTTGCCGTTCGGGCCCGACAGCACGGTGTTGGAGTAGCGGCGGTTGTAGAAGAGGGTCTGCCACTGGCGGACCATGCCCAGCGCGCCGTTGTTGATGATCGCGACCTTGATCGGGATGCCGTTCAGCGCGCAGGTGACCAGCTCCTGGTTGGTCATCTGGAAGCAGCCGTCGCCGTCGATGGCCCAGACCGTCGCGTCCGGCGCGCCGGCCTTGGCGCCCATGGCGGCCGGGACGGCGTAGCCCATGGTCCCGGCGCCGCCGGAGTTGAGCCAGGTGCGGGGCTTGTCGTACTCGATGTAGTGGGCTGCCCACATCTGGTGCTGGCCGACGCCCGCGGTGTAGACCGTGTCCTCCGGGGCCAGCTCGCCGATGCGCTGGATCACCTGCTGGGGCGAGAGGGTGCCGTCGGAGGGCAGGTCGTAGCCGAGGGGGTACGTCTCGCGCCAGCGGTCGAGCTGCTGCCACCACTCCGCGTAGCGCTCGGTGCCCGTGCCCTGCCGGTCGCCCTGCTCCTGCTCGCTCTGCACCGCCACGATCAGGTCGGCGATGACCTCGCGGGCGTCGCCGACGATCGGCACGTCCGCCTCGCGGTTCTTGCCGATCTCCGCCGGGTCGATGTCGGCGTGCACGATCTTGGCGTGCGGCGCGAAGGTGTCCAGCCTGCCGGTCACCCGGTCGTCGAACCGGGCCCCGAGCGCCACGATCAGGTCGGCCTTCTGCAGCGAGGTGACGGCGGCCACCGTGCCGTGCATGCCGGGCATGCCCAGGTGCTGCGGGTGGGTGTCGGGGAAGGCGCCGAGGCCCATCAGGGTGGTGACGACCGGGGCGCCGGTCAGCTCCGCGAGCACCTTCAGCTCGGCGGTGGCGCGGGCCTTGAGCACGCCGCCGCCGACGTACAGCACGGGGCGCCGGGCGGCGCCGACGAGCCGGGCGGCCTCGCGGATCTGCTTGGCGTGCGGCTTGGTGACCGGGCGGTAGCCGGGCAGCTCGTGCCGCGGCGGCCAGGAGAAGACGGTGGGCGACTGCAGCGTGTCCTTGGCGATGTCGACCAGCACAGGACCCGGCCGCCCGGTGCCGGCGATGTGGAACGCCTCGGAGATCACCCGCGGGATGTCCGCGGGGTCCGTGACCAGGAAGTTGTGCTTCGTGATCGGCATGGTGATGCCGCAGATGTCCGCCTCCTGGAAGGCGTCCGTGCCGATCGACCTGACCGCCACCTGGCCGGTGATCGCGACCATCGGCACGGAGTCCATGTGCGCGTCGGCGATCGGCGTGACGAGGTTGGTCGCGCCCGGTCCCGAGGTGGCCATGCAGACGCCCACCTTGCCGGTGGCCTGCGCGTACCCGGTGGCGGCGTGCCCCGCGCCCTGCTCGTGGCGGACGAGGACGTGCCGGACCTTCGTGGAGTCCATCATCGGGTCGTACGCGGGGAGGATGGCCCCGCCCGGAATGCCGAACACCGTGTCCACGCCTACGGCCTCAAGCGCGAGGATGAGGGACTGCGCGCCCGTCACGGTCTTGTCCGCCGGTGTGTGCCCCGGAACGCGGGACTGTCCCCCGCTGCGGGCCCGCGGCGGCTGCGGGTGGGGCTCACTCCGCGGGGGAGCCTGCTCGGTCATCGGTTTCTCTTCTCGTCTTCGATTGGTGCGAGGGTTGGGGGTGGAGCAGCGGGTTCGAGCAACAAAAAACCCCTCGTGCCGGATGGCAAGCGAGGGGAGCGCGTCGGCGCGGTCCGGGAGTCGGGATCCGCTTCAGCCGACGCGCTGTCCAAGTACGAGAATTCGGGTGCGCATGGACCCGACCTTGCCCCCGGCGCGCCGGGGGTGTCAAGTTCGTGGAACCCGGGTCTCACTATGTGAGCGCAATGGCCGAAGCGTCCTCTTCCGGCAGCGCGAACGCTCCCAGGGCCAGCGCGTCCCGTACCCGCTCCTCCTCCAGTGGTTCGCAGTAGGCCATGCCCTGCGCGTGCCGGCAGCCCAGCGCGCGCAGCACCTCGGCCTGCTCGGGCAGGTCGACTCCCTCGGCCGTCGAGTCCAGGCCCAGCTCGCCGGCGATGCCGATCATCCCCGCCGCGATGGCGCGCAGCCGGGGCGACTCGGCCAGGCCGTCGACCAGGCCCCGGTCCAGCTTGAGCACGTCCACCGGCAGCCGGCGCAGCGCGGCGATGGCGGCGTGGCCGCTGCCGAAGCCGTCGAGCGCGATGCGCACGCCGAGGCGGCGCAGCGCCACCAGGCGCCGCTCCAGCTCGTCCATGCCGACCCGGGTGTCGCTGTCGGCGACCTCGACGGTCAGCGCGCCGGGCGGCAGCCCGTGCCGCACCAGCAGGGCCTCCACCAGTTGCGGTGACATGCTCCGGTCGGTGAGCCGGGCGGCGGACATCCGTACGGTCACGGGGATGCCCATGCCCGCCTCGTACCTCTCGGCGGCCTGCTCGACCGTCGCCTCCAGCAACCAGCGCGCCAGCTCCGCGGTACGGGCCCGGTCCTGCCCGCTGCCGCGCCCGCCGGTGTCCGGCGGGCCCTGCATGAACTCGGCCGGCGTGTGCACGATGCCCTGCGCCGAGCGCCAGCGCGGCTGCGCCGACAGCGCCGCCAGCCGCCCGCTCGACAGCTCCACCACCGGCTGGTGGACGAGCGTGAACTGCCCGTCGTCCAGCGCGGAGCGCAGCCGGTTCGCCATCTCTATCCGGCGTACCACCTCGGCCTGCATCTGCGGTGCGTACAGCTCGACGCGCGCCTTGCCCGCCTGCTTGGCGCGGTACATCGCCAGGTCGGCGTTGCGCATCAGCTCCGCGGGCGTGCTGCCGGGCTCGGCGAAGGCCACGCCGATGCTGGCCGCGACCCGCACCTCGACGCCGCCCGCGGTGTACGGCTCGGAGAGCCGCACCCGCAGCCGGTCGGCGACCTCGCGGGTGCGCCGCTCGCGCCCGGCGCCGTCCGACCGGTTCTCACCCGCCGCGCCGCCGACGAGCAGCACCGCGAACTCGTCACCGCCCAGCCGGGCCGCGGAGTCCCCGGAGCGGATCGACTCCTGCAGCCGGCGGCCGGCCTGGATGAGCAGCTCGTCGCCGGCGGCGTGGCCCACGGTGTCGTTGACCGCCTTGAAGCCGTCGAGGTCGATGAAGAGCACGGCCGCGTTCGCGTCCCCGGCCCGCCGGCCGCCGAGGGCATGGCCGACGCGCTCGGTGAACAGCGCCCGGTTCGGCAGGTCGGTGAGCGCGTCGTGGGAGGCGCTGTGCTGCAACTGCGCCTGGAGCCGGACGCGCTCGGTGACGTCCCGGGAGTTGAAGATCAGGCCGTTGTGGTGCCGGTTGACCGTCGACTCGACGTTCAGCCAGCCGTCCTCGCCGTAGCCGCCCTCGCCGCCGGCCCGGCCGCCGCGGCGGCCCCGGCCGGCCCGGAAGCGGCACTCGATGCGGATCGAGCGCGCGCCGCCGGGTGGCGCCGACAGGAACCGGCGCACCTCGTGCAGCACCCGGCCCAGGTCGTCGGGGTGGATGAGCCCGGCCAGCTCGCAGCCGACCAGCTCCTCCGGGTCCGTGCCGTAGACCCCCTGGGCGGCCGGGCTGACGTAGCGCAGCACGCCGGACGGCGCCGCGATCATGATGACGTCGCTCGAACCCTGCACGAGCGAGCGGAAGTGGTTCTCCTTCTGGGCCAGCTCCTGGGTGAGGCTGATGTTGTCCAGCAGCATGATCGCCTGGCGGACGACCAGCGCCAGCACGACCGTGCAGGCGGTCATCAGCACCACGCGGTCGACGCTGCGGCCGTCCAGCAGGTTGTACAGGATCCCCAGCGTGCAGACCCCGGCCGCGAGATACGGCGCGAGCGCGCCGATGTGGCCGGCGATGGGGCGGCCGCGCTCCTTCTGGCCGCGCTCCTCTGCCTCCTCCGCCTCCTCGGCCCTGCCGACCCAGGGGGCGTACGCGAGGAGCACCGAGCCGGCGAACCAGCCGGCGTCCAGCAACTGCCCCGAGCGGTACTGCTCCTGGAGCAGCGGCGAGGTGAACAGCGCGTCGCACAGCACCGTGAGCACCAGCGCGCCGATCGCCGTGTTGATCGCGGAGCGGCCGGCCGCGGTGCGCCGGAAGTGCAGCGCCAGCACCATGCTCACCAGCACGATGTCCAGCAGCGGGTACGCGAGCGAGAGCGCGACCCGCGGCACCGACTCGTCGTCCCCCGCGGCGTGCGCCAGGGCGAGCGTCCAGGAGATGGTGAGCAGGGAGCCGCCGATGAGCCAGGTGTCCAGGCCCAGGCAGATCCAGCCCGCTCTGCTCACCGGCCGCCGGGCGAGCACCAGCAGGCCGATGACCGCCGGCGGCGCGAAGAGCAGGAAGAAGAAGTCCGCCACGGACGCCTCGGGCAGCGGGCGCTGGAGCACGACCTCGTACCAGCCCCAGATGCCGTTGCCGATACCCGCCATGGCGGACGAGACACCGAACATGAGCCAGGCCGGCCGAAAGCGGCCCTGGCGGATACGCGCGTAGTGGAGACACGAGAAGGCGGCCGCGAACGCCGCCGCGCTCAGCCCGAAGTCCCCCATGATCAGGGCGACTCGGGAAGAGCCCCAGCCCAGAGCGGCACCGGTGGCATACCCCGCGCAGAGCACCGCGAGGACCAACTGGGGTACGACCCCCGCGGGCAACGGCGGCCTGGGCACCACCGCCCCGATCGACGCGGTCACCGCGCCCCCCGGCTGCCGGGAGCCGGCTCCGTCCGCGGCCGCGCCGCGACGCCGGCTCTCAAGGCCGGGAGGCGCGCGGGACTACCACGCTGCCCGCGTTCCGGAAAGGATTCCCACTTGCCGTGCATGTGCCCATCGCCCCCCTCGATATCGGTTGCGCCGCCGGCAGCGGGCCGGCCACGTTGACGTCGGGAGCAATCCCCGCTGCGGACGATACACCAGGTTCGTCACGCAGGGACATACTTCCTCTACGGAGCGTAACTAAAACCGAGAGTTGCGCCTCAACTACGTAGAGTGTCCAAGCGGTTGTCCATCAGGCAACGGCGACCACGTGCTCCACCGGTTCACCGGCGGCGAACCGCCGCAACTGGGCACGCAGCAGCCTCTCCGCACGCGGCCGGAAGGCGGACGTCGGCCCCCCGGTGTGCGGGCTGATCAGCACCCCGGGCGCGTGCCACAGCGGGTGTCCCGGCGGCAGCGGCTCGGGGTCCGTCACGTCGAGCGCTGCCCGCAGTCGGCCCGGTCCCACCTCGTCCAGCAGGGCCTTCGTGTCGACGACGGCGCCGCGGGCGACGTTCACGAGCAGCGCGCCGTCCTTCATCCGGGCCAGGAACCCGGCGTCGACCAGGCCGCGGGTGGCGTCGGTCAGCGGGGTCGTCACGATCACCACGTCGGCGGCGGGCAGCAACTCCCGTACGCCGTCGAGGGCGTGCACAGGACCGCGTGGTGTGGTGCGCTGGGAGCGCGCGATGCGTATGACCCGCTCGCACTCAAAGCCCGCAAGCCGGTCTTCCACCGCGCTTCCGATGGCGCCGTAGCCGAGGATCAGCACGGTCTTGTCGGCGAGCGACGGGTGGAAGCCGCCGCGCCACTCCTCCGCGTCCTGCCGGCGTACGAAGTCGGGGATGCCGCGCAGCGACGCGAGGGTGAGCGCCAGCGCCAGCTCCGCGGTCGACGCCTCGTGCACGCCGCGGGCGTTGCACAGCCGGGCCCCCGGCGGCAGCGTGGACAGCACGGGCAGGAAGTCGTCGACGCCGGCGGTGAGCGTCTGCAGCACCCGCAGCGCCGTCATCCGCGGCACCGGGTCGTGGGTGATCCGGCGCATGTAGGGGGCCACCAGGAACACGCAGTCCGCCGGGTCCGCGGGGAACTCGGGCTCGGCGTCCCAGTGGACGTAGTCGAGTTCCGGCGGCAGGCCGGTGATCTCGTCCGGCGGAATCGGCAGCCACACCTGTCCATCGCTCATGGACACGAGGCTAGGTGATCGGCACGGGCGCGCGGGGTGCGAGGGGGGCGTGCGGAGGCCGGAGGCCGCCGGCCGGGAGTCGGCGGCAGGGTTTAGTGTGCCTTGCGTGGAGCGCAGGACGATCGGGGCGGCGGCCCTGGAAGTGGGCGCGGTCGGCCTCGGCTGCATGCCGATGAGCTGGGCGTACAGCACGTCGCGGCAGCAGGGCGACGAGTCCGTACGGGCCGTGTGCGCGGCGCTCGACGCCGGCGTGAGCCTCCTCGACACCGCCGACATGTACGGGCCGTTCACCAACGAACTGCTGGTCGGCAGGGTGCTCAAGGAGCGGCGCGCGGACGCGTTCGTCTCCACCAAGGTGGGCCTCCTCGTCGGCGAGCAGCACGTCGTCGCCAACGGCCGTGCGTCGTACGTCAGACGCGCCTGCGACGCCTCGCTGCGCCGGCTGCAGACCGACGTCATCGACCTGTACCAACTGCACCGCGAGGACCCCGAGGTGCCGGTCGAGGAGACCTGGGGCGCGATGGCGGAGCTGGTGGCGGCGGGCAAGGTGCGCTCGCTCGGGTTCTGCGCGGTCGGCGCGCGGGCGGACCGCCGGGCGGGCGGCGGGATGTACGACGCGACGATCCGCCGGCTGGGCCGGGTGCAGCAGGTGTTCCCGGTCAGCAGCGTGCAGGCGGAGCTGTCGGTGTGGTCGCCGGAGGCGCTGGCGAGCCTGCTGCCGTGGTGCGAGGCGCGCCAGGTCGGGTTCCTCGCGGCGATGCCGCTGGGGCACGGGTTCCTCACCGGCACGCTGACGCCGGGGCAGGGCTTCGAGCCGGACGACATACGGGCCAGGCACCCGCGGTTCACCGCCGAGATGATGGCGGCGAACCAGCCGGTGGTCGCCGGGCTGCGCCGGGTCGCCGAGCGGCACGGCGCGACGCCGGCGCAGGCGGCGCTGGCCTGGGTGCTGGCGCAGGGGGCGCACGTGGTGCCGGTGCCGGGCGCGAAGCGGGCGCGGTGGTCGGTGGAGAACGCCGCGGCGGCGGGGCTGCGGCTGGCGCCGGCGGACCTGGCGGAGATCGCGGCGCTGCCGCCGGCGCAGGGATCGTGGGAGTAGGCGTACGGAAGGGTTCCGGGCCGGGGGCCGCCGGGCGGCCGGTGCGTGCGGGAGCGGGCGGGCGGGTTCGTACGGACGCGTGGCACTCGTCCGTACGGGCGGGAACGCACCACCGGCGCGCGGTGTACGCCCGGTTGTGATGTGCTGGGTACGTTCCGGCCGCCGCCCGCCGAAGGAGAACCGTCCCGTGAGAGCCCGCGCCCTGACCGCCGTGGCCGCCGCCGCACTCGTGCTCGCCGCCGGCTGCTCGTCGGACGACGACGCAGGCTCCGGCGGTTCCGCCGCGGAGTCCTCCGCAGCGCCCGCCGGCAGCGGCGGCGCCGCCGGCCGGGGCGAGCCGCCGCCGGCCAAGGGCTCCGCGAAGGTCGTCGGCACCGTCGCCGAGAACCTGGAGACCCCGTGGGGCCTGGCCGAGCTGCCCGGCGGCGACCTGCTGGTCTCCTCCCGCGACACCGGCACCGTCTACCACGTGGCCGCCGAGGGCGGGAAGGTCACCGAGGCGGGACAGGTGCCCGGCGTGCAGCGCGAACCGGGCAACGAGGGCGGCCTGCTGGGGCTCGCGCTCGGCGCCGACGAGATGCTCTACGCCTACCTCACCTCCGACAGCGACAACCGCATCGTGCGGATGACGTACGACTCGGACGGGCCCGAGGGCAACCGGCTGGGCGCGCCGGACACCGTCTTCCGCGGCATCCCCAAGGGCGGCCGGCACAACGGCGGGCGGATCGCGTTCGGCCCGGACAAGATGCTCTACGTGGGCACCGGCGAAGCCGGCGACCCGCCCCTGGCGCAGGACAAGGATTCGCTGGGCGGCAAGATCCTGCGGATGACGCCCGAGGGCGAGCCGGCGCGCGGCAACCCGGAGGCGGGCTCGGTGGTGTACTCGTACGGCCACCGCAACGTGCAGGGGCTGGCCTGGGACGACGACAAGCGGCTGTGGGCGGCGGAGTTCGGCGACCGGAAGTGGGACGAGCTGAACCTCATCGAGCCGGGGAAGAACTACGGCTGGCCGGAGGTCGAGGGCAAGGAGAACCGGAAGGGCTTCGTCGACCCCGTCGTGCAGTGGCCCACCCCGGACGCCTCGCCGAGCGGCATCGCGTTCGCGGACGGGTCGATCTGGATGGCGTCCCTGCGCGGCGAGCGGCTGTGGCGGATCCCGCTGGACGGCACGAAGGCGGCGGCGGACCCGCAGGCGTTCTTCGACGGCAAGTACGGGCGGCTGCGCACGGTGCAGCGGGCGTCGGACGGCGATCTGCTGCTGATGACCAACGAGACGGACCTGCGCGGCACGCCGGAGAAGGGCGACGACCGCATCCTGCGTCTTGAGGTCAGCTAGAAGACGTACGCCAGGGGGCGTACACAGGCGTGCGGGCTGAGGCGCAGGGACTCACCCGCCGTCGAACAGCCGCAGCCGGTGCGCCACCGCCGCCGCCTCGCCCCGCGCCGCCACCCCCAGCTTCGCCAGGATGTGGGACACGTGCACGCTCGCCGTCTTCGGCGAGATGAACAGCTCTTCCGCGATTTGCCTGTTGCTCCGCCCCGCCGCCACCAGCCGCAGCACGTCCGCCTCACGCGCCGTCAGCCCCAGCGACTCCGCCGGATCCTCCGGTTCCGCCGGGGCGGCGGCCGCGGTCAGGGCGATCCGGGCGCGGGCCGCCAGGGCCTCCGCGTCGCGGACGAGTCCGGCCGCGCCGAGGTCCCTCGCCGCGCCGTACGCGAGCCGCAGCGCCCGTGCCGCGCCGTCCCGGGCGACGGCCGTGGCCTGGCCGCTCGCGAGCGCCGACTCCGCCCAGCGGTAGCGGGTCACGGCCTGCTCGAACGGCCACTCCAGGTCCGCCCACGCCGCCTCGGCCGCCGCCCAGCGCGCCGTCGCGTCGCGGCCCTCGGCCGCGCACAGCTCCGCCTCCGTCATCAGCCCCTGCGCCTCCCATGGCGGCGCGAACCGCGGCAGGTTGCGCATCGCCGCGCGGATCGCGGCCAGCGCCGCGGGCCGCCCGGTCTCGGCCGCGGGCAGGCCGCGCAGCCGGGCCTCGGCGGCGGCCGTGGCGTACAGCAGCGGCCAGGCGTAACGCTGCATGCCCAGCCGCAGGCCGTCGCCGACGGCCTGCCCGAACGCGGCGCGCACCTCGGCGACCCGGCCCTGGGCGGCGGCGAGGCGGATCGTCATCTCGGCCCGCGGCAGCTCGTACTGCGGCTGCCGGTCGTTGCCGAACTCGTCCCGGGCCGCGGCGAGTTCGCCGTGCACGGCGGCGTGGTCCCCGCGCAGCAGCGCCAGCAGCGCCCGGTCGAGCAGCGCGCTGCCGCGCAACTGCGTGCTGCGCGCGGTGCGGAACTGCGCGTCCATGGCCTCCCCGGCCTCGGCCCAGCGGCCCAGCGACAGCAGCGCGTTGGCGCGGTTGCCGTGGCTGAGCGAGAGGAAGGTGGCCAGCCCGGAGTCGGCCAGCATCTCGACCGCCTCGTCGGCCGCGGCCACCGACTCCGCGGACCTGCCGACGCCTTCGAGGGCCGAGGGCAGGTTCGCGTACGCCCGGGCCGCGGCCACCATGAGGCCGTCGGCCACCGCCCGTTCCCGTACCGCGTGGAACTCCGCGATGCCGCCCTCGACATCGCCGGAGTCGACCATCATCCAGGCCCGCGGGATGCGCACGGTCAGCTCGGTCTCCTCGGCGCCGACCAGCCGGGCGAGCTGCACGGCGCGCTCCGCGGCCTCGATCGCGCCGCCGCCGGGGGTGTGCATCGCCTGCCAGTTGGCGACCTCGGCGAGCACCTGCGCGTGCACCGGCGACGGCGGCAGGCCGCGGACCAGCTCCTGCGCCCGGTCCAGGTCCGCCCAGCCGTCGCCGCGGCCGAGGCCCTGGATGCAGCGGGCGCGCTCGACGCGGAACCACGCGGCGCGCAGCGGCGCACGGGTGCCGAGCAGCCGCAGCGCCCGGTCGCCGAGCGTGAGGGCCCGGCCGAACGCGGACGCCAGCCGGGCCGCGAACACCGTCTCGGCCAGCAGGTCGGCGAACTCGGGCTCCCCCGCCCGCGGGTAGGCGCCGCCGGAGTCCGGCACGGTACGGGACCCGGGCGGCGCCTCGTCCCACAGTGCGACGGCCCGCTCCAGCAGGGCGAGCTGGTCGGCGAAGGCGTGCCGGGCGCGGGCGTCCGCGGCGGCGGCGAGGACGGCGGGCAGGGCGCGGGCGGGGTCGCCGGCGAGGTACCAGTAGCCGGCCAGCCGC
The DNA here is from genome assembly GCF_002847285.1 of Streptomyces sp. CMB-StM0423. Lineage (NCBI taxonomy): Bacteria > Bacillati > Actinomycetota > Actinomycetes > Kitasatosporales > Streptomycetaceae > Streptomyces > Streptomyces sp. CMB-StM0423. Next base: position 2,086,407 of record NZ_CP025407.1, read on the forward strand.
GCGGGGCGCTCGTCGGCCGGTACGAGGGCGGGGTCGGCCTCCAGCGCCTCGGCGAAGCGGCGGCTGAGGCGGGCGCGTTCGCCGGGCAGCAGGTCGTCGGAGACGGCCTCGCGCATGAGGGCGTGCCGGAAGCGGTACGCGTCGACCCGCTCGTCCGCGGGGAGCAGCACCCCGGCGCCGATGGCGGTGCGCAGCGCGTCGAACAGGGCGTCCTCGCCGAGCCCGGAGACGGCGGCGAGCAGCGCGGTGTCGACGCGGTCGCCGCCGACCGCGGCCAGCGCGACGATCCGGCGGGCGGGATCCGGCAGCGCCTCGGCCCGTACGAGCAGCAGGTCGCGCAGCGACTCGCCGATCCCGCCCGCGGGGCGCCCGGCGACCGCGCCGCGCGTACCGGTGCCGATGCCCGCGGCCAGCTCCTCGACGAAGAACGCGTTGCCGTCCGAGCGCCCGTAGACCTCCGCCACCAGGTCCTCCGGCGGCTCGCCGCCGCGCAGCCCGGCGAGCTGGCTGCGCACCTCGTCGCGGCTGAAGCGGGCCAGCTCGAAGCGGCGGACGCCGCGCAGCCGGTCCAGCTCGGCGAGGCCGGGGCGCAGCGGGTGGCGGCGGTGCAGGTCGTCGGAGCGGTAGGTGGCGACGACGAGCAGCCGGGCTGCCTGGACGGAGCGCAGCAGGTAGCCGAGGAGTTCGCGGGTGGAGTTGTCGGCCCAGTGCAGGTCCTCGACGACCAGCACGAGCACCCGCTCGCCGGCCAGCTTCTCCAGCATCCGGGCGGCCAGCTCGTACAGCCGCGCCCGCCCGGCCTCGCCCTGGGCGGCCGCCGGCAGGCCGGGGATCGGCCCCAGCTCGGGCAGCAGCCGGGCCAGCTCGCCCTGCTGCCCGGCGACGGCCTCGTCCAGCCGGTCGCCGAGGCGGCGGCGCAGGGCGCGCAGCGCGGTGGAGAAGGGCGCGAAGGGGAGGCCGTCGGCGCCGGACTCGATGCAGTTGCCGACGGCGGTGACGGCGCCCGCGGCCTCGGCGCGCGCCAGGAACTCCTCCACCAGACGGGACTTGCCGACGCCCGCCTCGCCGCCGACGAGCACGGCGCACGGCTCCCCCGCGGCGGCCCGGTCGTACGCCTCCGTCAGCGCGCCCAGCTCCGCGGCGCGGCCGACGAAGACCCGGGCGCCGGTACGCGCGCCGGCGTCCGCGCCTGCCGACTCCAGGTGCTCCGGGGACTCCACGCGACCGAGCATCGCACGTCACGCGGCCGGGCGCGGTGCCGGCCCGAAGGTCGCCGGCGAACCGGGCGCGGCGGGGGCCACAAGGGGTCGTAAGAGGGGGTCCGCGGGGCTCGTAAGAGGGGCCTTAGGCCGCGGGGCCCGGCCGGTGCGGGCATCTAAGGCGCCGGGCGCGCGGAGATGAGGAAGTCGCCCGATGCGCCGCACCCCCCTGGGGGACGAGTCTTGAGGCACAGGGAGAACACGGCGGGGACGCCGACTCACAGGGGAGCGAAGATGTACGACTACGAGATCCACCGGGCCAGGTCCGCCGAGCTGCGCCGCGAGGCGGAGCAGTACCGGATGGCGCGCGGCGCCACCGCAGCCCGCCGGGCCCGCCGCCGCGGCGCGGCCGGCGCGGGCGAGCCGGGCGGGGCCGCCGCCCGCCGCGGGAGCTGGGTGAAGGCGGCCTGAGGATGGCCGCCCCGCCGGCACCTGTCGCCGGGGCCGAGGCGCATGACATCCTCGGCGGCGTGAGAGCCGTCCGCCTCAGCCCCGTACTCGCAGGGCGCACGGAAGAACTCAAGACGCTCGACGCCGCGCTCGCCCGCGCTTCCGCGGGCGAGCCGCAGGCGTTCGTGGTGTCGGGCGAGGCCGGGGTCGGCAAGACCCGTCTGGTGGAGGAGTTCCTGGCCGCCGCGCGGGCCGCGGGCGCGGTGACCGCGGCCGGCGGCTGCGTCGAGCTGGGCGCGGACGGGCTGCCGTTCGCCCCTTTCACCACCGCCCTGCGGGCGCTGCAGCGCGAGCTGGGCGACGAGGCGATCGCCGCGGCCGTCGGCGGCCGCGAGGACGAGCTGTCCCGGCTGCTGCCCGACTCCTCGTACGCGCCCCCGGCCGGCGCCCCGCCGCACGAGCGCGACGGGCGCACCCGCCTCTTCGAGCTGACGGCGCAGAGCCTGGAGCGGCTGGCCGCGGACCGCACCGTCGTCCTCGCCCTGGAGGACCTGCACTGGTCCGACCGCTCCACCCGCGAGCTGCTCTCCTTCCTCTTCCGCACCATGCAGGCCACCCGGCTCGTGGTGCTGGCGACGTACCGCTCCGACGACGTCCACCGCCGCCACCCCCTGCGCCCTTTCCTCGCCGAGCTGGACCGGCTGCGCTCCGTACGCCGCATCGAGCTGGCCCGGCTCAGCCGCGACGAGGTCGCCGCCCAGCTCACCGGCATCCACGGCACCGTGCCGAAGCCCACCCACGCCGACGACATCTTCCGGCGCAGCGAGGGCAACCCCTTCTTCGTCGAGGAACTGTCGGCCAACCCCGACTGCAGCCTCAGCGAGTCGCTGCGGGATCTGCTCCTCGTCCGGGTCGAGCGGCTGACCGAGCCCGCCCAGCGGGTGGTACGGGTCGCCGCCGAGGCCGGCAGCCACGCGGAGCACGCGCTGCTCGCCGCCGTCACCGGCGAGGGCGAGGACGCGCTGCTGGAGTCGCTGCGCGCGGCCGTCACCGACAACGTGCTCGTACCCGACGAGGACGGCGAGTCGTACCGCTTCCGGCACGCGCTGCTGCGCGAGGCGGTCCGCGACGACCTGCTGCCCGGCGAGCGCTCCCGGCTCAACCGCCGCTACGCCGAGGTGCTCCAGGCCGACCCCACGCTCGTCCGGGCCGAGCAGCGCCTCACCCGCATCGCCCGCCACTGGCACCACGGCCGGGACAGCGCGCGGGCGCTGCCCGCGGTGCTGGCGGCTGCGGTGGAGGCGCGCTGCCGGCACGCCTTCGCCGAGCAGTACGAGCTGCTGAAGCGGGCGATGGAGCTGTGGGACGACGTGCCGGCGGAGGTCTGCGCCCGGCTGCGGCCCGCGGACCGCATCGAGGACTACGAGACGGGCGCGGCGGACACCCCGCTCACCGAGCTGGACCTGCTCGCCGAGACCGTCGTCGCCGCCCGGCTCGCGGACGAGCGGGAACGGGCGCTGGCGCTCACCCGGCGCGCGCTGGAGGCCATCGACGAGGCCGCCGAGCCGCTGCGCGCGGCGTGGTTCTGGGTGCAGCGGCACTGGCTGGTGGAGGACCTGGCGCGCGGCGACGGCCGCGCCGAGCTGGACCACGCGCTGCGGCTGATACGGGACCTGCCGCCGTCGCGGGTCCCGGCGCTGGCGCTGACGGCCGCGGCGAGCTGGGAGATGCTGCACCGGCCCGGCCGGCCGGAGGGACTGGCGGCGGCCGAGCTGGCGGTACGTACCGCCGCCGCGGCCGGCGAGGAGAACCTGGAGCTGAACGCCCAGGTGATGCTCGGCATCCACCTGGAGGACTCCGGCCGCGAGGAAGTGGGCCTGGACATCCTGCGCACGGCCCGCGACCGGGCCCGGCGCAGCGGCGACTACACGGCGGCGGCGCGCGCCGAGCTGAACCTGTCCGCGGCGCTGGAGAACCTGGGCCGCTCCCGCGAGGCGGCGGAGGTCGCCGCGGACGCGGCGCGGGCGGCGGCGAGCCGCGGACGGCGCGACAAGGTGGCGTTCTCGCTCGGCAACCAGGTGGACTCCTTGGTGGCGATGGGCCGTTGGGACGAGGCGGAGAGCGTCGCCGGCCGGGCGGAGCGGGACGCGGTCGTCGCCCTGACGTACGGCAACCTCGTCCAGGCCCGCGCCCGGCTGGCGCTGTTCCGCGGCGACGTGGCGCGGGCGGAGGCGCTGCTGGCCACCGCCCGCGACCGGCTCGGGCCGCAGCAGACGCAGCCGCAGATGGCGATCCCGCTGAGCACGCTGACGGCTGCGGTCGCGGCGGCGCGCGGCGACCTGACGGGCGCCCGCGAGGAGGCCGCCCGCACCGTCGACGCCGGGCTGGCGCCTGGCGTGCACCGGTACGCGTGGCTGCTGCTGGAGGTGGCGGCGGAGGCCGAGGGGGACGGGCGGCGGGTGCCGGCGTTCGCCCGGGGCAGCGCCGCGGCGCTGGCGCGGATCCGTACGGCGGCGGCGGGGCTGTCCTGCTCGGCGCCGGTGTGGGCGGCGCACGCGCTGCTCCTGCGCGCGCAGTTGGCCCGCGCCGCAGGCGACCCCGACCCGGCGCCGTGGGCCGCGGCGGCGGCCGCGTTCGAGCCGCTGGACCGGCCGTACGAGCTGGCCCGGGTACGGCACCGGTGGGCGGAGGCGCTGCTGGCCGCCGGCGACCGGGGAGCCGCCGCGCCCCTCCTCGCCGACGCCCACGCGACGGCCGGCGCCCTCGGCGCCGTCCCCCTGCGCACGGCGGTCACGGCGCTGGCCTCCCGCGCCCGGGTGTCCCTCGGCGGCCCCGACCCGGCCCCGGCGGACCCGGTACGGGCGCTGGGGCTGACGTCGCGGGAGCAGGAGGTGCTGAGGCTGGTGACGGCGGGCCGCAGCAACCGGCAGATCGCCGAAGAGCTGTTCATCTCGCCGAAGACGGCGAGCGTGCACGTGTCCAACCTGATGGCCAAACTCGGCGTCTCCGCCCGCGGCGAGGCCGCGGCGACGGCACACCGCCTCCGGCTCTTCGAGGACGCGTAGGGGCGTACGGCCGCGACCTGCGGATCCGGCGCCGTCTGAGGCGGCCGGCGGCGGACATAAGGCACCTGAGGCCCCCGGTGGCGCGAATCCCCGGGGGCCTTAGGCATGTACGCGCGCGTAGGTGCCCCGGGTAAGGCGGCGGGCGCCCGTAGATGCGGAAGTCTCCCGATGCGGCGGACCCCCCTGGGCCGCGAAGCTGGAGTCACACCGCAGGAGACCAGCCAAAACGCAGGGGAGAAAGAGATGTTCGCGTACCAGATGCACGAGACCCGCTCCGCCGACCTGCGCCGCGAGGCGGCGCAGTACCGCCTCGCCCGCGAGGCGGCCGCCGCCCGCCGGGAGCAGCGCCGCGCGGCCCGCCGGGCGCGCGTCCTGGCCCGCTGGGTGAAGGCCGCGTGACGTGCCGTACGGAGCGGCGGACCGGCGTACGGTCCGGGCCGCGGGGAGACGGGACCCCGCCCCCGGACCCGGGGACCCCGGGCGGCCGGCCGCTGCCCCGCTGAGCAGCGGCCGCCGCCCCCACCGGAGACCGGGCCTGGACCCCCTCGCCCGGACCGGACCGGAGAGCGCCCACCCGCGCACCGCGGGCCGGGCGCTCTCGTCGTCCGCGGCCCCTCCCTCACGCCTTCGCCGGGCTGCCCCCGTGTCGTAAGGCTGTGCGATGCTCTCAACTGTGACGATCTCGTGCGTGAGCCCCGTGCTCGTCGGCCGCGCCGGCGAGCTGCGCTCCCTCGGCACCGCCCTGGAGCGGGCCGGTGCCGGCGTGCCCCAGGCCCTGCTGGTCGGCGGCGAGGCCGGGGTGGGCAAGACCCGGCTGGTGGAGGAGTTCGCCGGCCGCGCCGAGCGGGCCGGTGCCGTGGTGGCCGTCGGCGGCTGTCTGGAGCTGGGAGCCGAAGGGCTGCCGTTCGCGCCGTTCGCCACCGCGCTGCGCGCGCTGCACCGCGCGCTCGGCGACGAGCTGGCGCGGGCCGCCCGCGGCGGCGAGGCCGAGCTGGCCCGCCTGCTGCCCGAGCTGGCCGGCGCCGGCGGCGCGGAGGAGCCCGGGGACCGGCACGACGTCGAGGCCAAGGCCCGGCTCTTCGAGCACGCCGCCCGGCTGCTGGAGAAGCTGGCCGCCGAGCGGACGGTGGTGCTGGTCCTGGAGGACCTGCACTGGTCGGACCGCTCCACCCGGGAGCTGCTGGGCTATCTCATCCGGTCCCTCCAGGGTGCCCGCGTCGTGCTGCTGGGCACGTACCGCTCGGACGACATCCACCGCCGCCACCCGCTGCGCCCCTTCCTCGCCGAGCTGGAGCGGCTGCGCACGGTCGAGCGGCTGGAGCTGGCGCGCTTCTCCCGGCAGGAGGTGATCGGCCAGCTCACCGCGATCCGCGGCGCCGGGCCGCTGCCCCACCTGGTGGACACGATCTTCCAGCGCTCGGACGGCAACCCCTTCTTCGTCGAGGAGCTGACCGCCCTGCTGGACTGCGGCGGCTCGCCGGACGCGCTGTCGGAGTCGCTGCGCGACCTGCTGCTCGTCCGGGTCGAGACGCTGCCGGAGGCGACGCAGCGGGTGCTGCGGACCGCCGCGGAGGCCGGCTCGACCGTGGAGTTCGGGCTGCTGCTCGCGGTGTCGGGGCAGGGCGAGGAGGAGCTGATCGAGGCGCTGCGGCCCGCGGTCGACGCCGGCATCCTGATGCCCGCGGCGGGCGGCCCCGGCGCCGACAGCTACCGCTTCCGGCACGCGCTGCTGCGCGAGGCCACCGGGGACGACCTGCTGCCCGGCGAGCGCTCCCGGCTGCACCGGCGCTACGCCGAGGCGCTCGCGGCAGACCCCTCGCTGGTCCGCGCGGAGGAGCACGCCGCCCGGCTGGCCAGCCACTGGTACGCGGCCCGTGACCCGGCCCGGGCGCTGCCCGCCGCGCTCAAGGCGGCCGACGAGGCGGGGATGCGGCACGCCTTCGCCGAGCAACTGGCCCTGCTGCGGCGGGCCGTCGAGCTGTGGGACGAGGTGCCGGAGGAGCAGTTGCGCGCCCTGCCCGCCGCGCGCTACGCCGAGTCGTACCCGCTGTGCCGCTGCGCCGACCAGCCCCACCTGCACTTCGTCGATCTGCTCGCCGAGGCCGCCGTCGCCGCCCGTCTCGACGACTCGCACGAGCAGGCGCGCACGCTGACCCGTCGGGCGCTGGAGCTGCTCGACGAGGAGGCGGAGCCGGAGCGGGCGGCGTGGTTCTGGCTGGAGCGGCAGTGGCAGGTCGTGAACAGCGGCGGCGCCGACGGCTGGGCGGAGCTGGGCAAGGCGCAGGAGCTGGTGGCGGACCGGCCGCCGTCGCCGGTGAAGGCGGACGTGCTGGCGACGGCCGCGCTGTGGAAGATGCTGCACAGCCCGGATCCGGCGAGCATCCCGCTGGCGGAGAGCGCGGTGGAGCAGGCGCGGCTGGTCGGCGCCGCGGAGGTCGAGCTGCACGCGCGGATCACGCTGGCCACGCTGCGTACGCACGCCGCCGACGTCGCCCGCGGCATCGCCGAGCTGTACGAGCTGCGCGACGCCGCCGACCGCAGCGGGGCGCCGACCGTCATCGGCCGGGCGCACAACAACCTCGCGTCCGTGCTGGAGATGACCGGCAGGTCCCGCGAGGCGATCGAGGCGGCGCGCGGCGGTCTCGCGGCGGCCAGGAAGCAGGGCCTGCGCGACTCGATCGCCTTCATCGGGTGCAACATGGTCGACGCGATGATGTCCGTCGGCGAGTGGGACGCCGCCGAGGCGGACCTCGCCCGGCTGCGGTCGTACGGGGCCCAGGCCCGTACCCGCGCGTTCGCCTCCCTCGCCGCCGCCTGGCTGGCGCTGTACCGCGGGGACACCGACCGGGCCGGTGAACTGCTCGCCGAGGCGCGCGAAGAGGCGGGCGCGAGCCAGGCGGAGCCGCAGGGCGCCTTTCGCATGGTGCAGATCGGCGCGCGGATCCTGATGGAGCGCGGGCAGTACGAGGAAGCGCGGGCGATGCTCGCCGAAGGGCTGGTGAAGCTGCCGGAGCTGGGGCACGAGTCGTATCTGTGGCAGCTCCTGGTCTCCGCGGCGGCGGCCGAGGGCGACGCGCGCGGGCTGCCGGGGACGGCGGACGGCCGCGACGAGCTGCTGGACCGGCTGGAGCGCGCGGCGGGGCAGTTGGACACGCCGACGCCGATCTGGGTGGCGTGGCAGCGGTACTTCGTCGCGGAGCTGGGCCGGGCGCGGGGCGGCGCCGAGGTGGCCCTGTGGGAGGCGGCGGCGTCGGCGCTGGAGCCGCTGGAGCGGCCGCACGAGCTGGGCTGGGTGCGGTACCGGTGGGCGGAGGCGCTGCTCGCGGGCGGCGCGGCCGGGCCCGTACGGGGGCGGGCGGCGCGGCTGCTCGGGCAGGCGCACGCGGCGGCGGAGGCACTGGGCGCGGCGCCGCTGCGCGACGGCGTCGAGCAGGTGGCGGCGCGCGCGCGGATCCCGCTCGTGGCTCCCGGCGATGCGGCGGCGCCGGCGCCGGCGCCCGCTGATCCGGCGGAGGCGCTGGGGCTGACGGCGCGGGAGACGGACGTGCTGCGGCTGGTCACCGCGGGGCGGAGCAACAGGCAGATCGCCGAGGAGCTGTTCATCTCGCCGAAGACGGCGAGCGTGCACGTGTCGAACCTGATGGCCAAGCTCGGGGTGTCCAACCGCGGCGAGGCAGCGGCCCTGGCGCACCGGATGCGCCTCTTCGAGAGCGCCTGACATCCGGCCGTATGCGCCCGGCCCTACGCCCCCGGGCGGCGGCCGGGGGCTACGGCGCGGTGGCGGACCAGTCGAGCGCGGCGCGGTGCCGCCGGTCCAGATACGTCCAGGCGGCGAGGAACGGCAGCCCGCCGAGCGCGAGCACGCCGAACACGCCCTCCCCCGCCACCTCGAAGGCCGCGCCCTCGCCGACGAAGAGCCGGAAGGGCGACCGGGCGACCCCGACGAGGAAGCCGAAGAGCAATGAAAAGCACGCCCTGGACGACGACCGCCTGCCCGGCGGGCAGTTCGGTGTGCAGGTTGCGCTGGAGGTAGCCGCGGAACACCAGTTCCTCGGGCAGCGCCTCGTACAGGAAGACCAGCACCAGCAGCATCGCCCCCCTGCCCGGCACCACCGCCAAGACCAGCCCCTGGCCCCCCGTGATCCGCCGCATCGCCCCGCGTCACATCACCAGCAGCACCGGCATCGGACGAGCCATGATCCGCACCACCCGCGGCGGAACGCCCCGCCACGTGCCGACCACCGCCGACATCAGCGAAACAGCCGGCCCCCGGCCCCCGGCACCATGACGCCGGACCCGAACGTTGCCGCTTCACCGGCCACGAACGATGACGTCCCGGCTAGTCCTCGAAGAGGCGCAGGCGGTGCGCCATCGCGGCCGCCTCGCCCCGGTTCGACACACCCAGCTTCGCCATCAGGTTCGACACGTGCACACTCGCCGTCTTCGGCGCGATGAACAGCTCTTCCGCTATCTCGCGGTTGCTCCGCCCCGCCGCCACCCGCCGCAGCACGTCCGTCTCGCGGGCCGTCAGGCCCAGCGACTCCACCGGGTCCGCCGGCGGGCGGGAGGCCCGGCCGAGGGGGACGCGGGCGCGGCCGGCGAGGTGCTCCACGGACTCGCGGAGCGGGGCCGCGCCGAGGCGGACCGCCGTCGCGTGCGCCTCGGCCAGCAGGGGGGCCGCGATGTCGCGGGCCGCCGCGCCGCCGCCCGGGGCGCCGGCGAGCAGCGCCTCCGCCCGGCGGTACGCGATGTGGGCCAGCGTGTGCGGGTGGCTCAGCGGCTCGTACGCCGCGGCGGCCGCCGCCCATACGACGGAGTCGGCGAGCCCGCGGGCGCGGGCCAGTTCGGCGGTGAAGAGGCGGGACGACGGCGTCCAGGGCGGCCCCTCGGCCGGCAGGCCCGCCGCCGCGTCCGCCAGCCGCGCCACGATCTCCGCCCGCCGCGCCTCCGGCACGCCCGGCACCCCGGCGACGTCCCCCGCCAGCCGGGCACCGGCGACCAGGAGCTGCCAGACGTACGCCTCCTGGCCGGACAGCGGCAGCAGCGCGAGGTGCCGCTCCAGCAGGTCGAGCGCCTCCGGCGCCTGGCCCAGCGTCCACAGGGCGCTCATCTCCACCGCGGCGAACGGCAGTTCGTACTGCGGCTCGCCGTCGTTGCGCCCCCGGTACCTGCGGGCCGCGGCGATCAGCTCCGGCACCAGCTCGAACTCCCCGCGCAGCAGCGCGAGCTGGGCCCGCCGCAGCGCCACCGACGCGCCGGTGCGGGAGCCGGCCGCGTGCCGCTTCCACTCCTGGCGCATCTGCTCGGCGCGGTCCCACTCGCCCAGCGAGGTCAGCGACTCCACGACGTTGAGCGCGGCGAAGGCGGCGGCGTCGTACAGCCCGCGGCCGTACATGTCCTTCATGCCGGCCAGGCCCGCCTCGACCGCCTCCGCGGACCGGCCGGCCTTCTCCAGCGCGTCGCAGAGGTTGATACACGCGCGGCCCATCTGGCGATGGGCGCCGCGCTGCCCGGCCAGCTCCCGTATCTCGTACAACTCGGCGATCCAGGCGTCGGAGTCGCCCTTGGCCGAACGCAGCGTGCACAGCGTGATCCGCGCACCCAGCTCGACGTCCACGGCGCCGGCCTGCCGGGCCAGCTCGACGGCGCGCTCGGCGAGCGCCATGCTGTCCAGGTCGGAGGCGTGCAGCAGCTCCCACATCGCCACCTGCGCGAGCACGTCGGCGTGGGTGGCCGAGGCCGGCAGGTCGTGTATCAGCTCGTGCGCCCGGGTCAGCTCCGCGCGGCCGTCGCCGCGGCCGGCGAGCGCGATGAGCTTGGAGCGCTCCAGCCAGAACCAGGCGGCGCGCAGCGGGTCCTGCGTCTCGTCGACGACCTTGAGCGCCTTCTTCACGAACTTCAGCGCCGGCTCCCACTGGTGGTCGAGCCGGGCCGCGAACGCGGCGTGCGCCAGCAGGTCGACCAGGTGCAGCTCGATCTCCTCCGGCCGGTCCCCGCAGCCGCACGGCGGATACGACTCGAAACCGCCCTGCGAAGGCAGCCCGCGGCGCTCCTCGGGCGACACCTCGTCCCACAGCTCCAGCGCTCGCTCCAGCAGCTTGAGCTGCTCGGCGTAGGCGTGCCGGGCGCGGGTCTCCAGGGCGGCGTGGAGCACGGCGGGCAGGGCCTTGGCGGGATCGCGCGCGTAGTACCAGTAGCTCGCCAGGCGGGTCGCCCGCTCCTCCGCCGCGACCAGCCCGGGGTCGGCCTCCAGGGCCTCCGCGTACCGCCTGCTGAGGCGGGTGCGCTCGCCGGGCAGCAGGTCGTCGAGCACGGCCTCGCGCAGCAGCGCGTGCCGGAAGCGGTACGCCTCGCCCTCCTCGTCGGGCACCAGCACGTTCGCCCCGACGGCGGCGCGCAGGCCCTCGATCAGCTCGTCCTCGGTGAGGCCGGAGACGACCGCGAGCAGGGCGTGCGGGACGCGCGTGTTCCGCGCGGCGAGGCGCACCACGCGCTGGGCGCCCTCGGACAGCGCCTCGACCCGTACCAGCAGCAGATCCCGGAGGGAGTCGCTGAGACGGCCCGCGTCGTCGCTGAGGGCCAGCTCCTCGACGAAGAAGGGGATGCCCTCGCTGCGCGCGTACACCTCGGCGGTCAGCTCGCGCTCGGGCTCGGCCACGCCGCGGATGCCGGCGAGCTGGCTGCGCACCTCGTCCTCGCTGAGCCGGGCCAGCTCCAGCCGCTGCACGGAGCGCAGCCGGTCCAGCTCGGCGAGGAAGGGGCGCAGCGGATGGCGCCTGTGGACGTCGTCCGAGCGGTACGTCATGAGGACCACGAGGCGGGCGCCCTGGACCGAGCGGACGAGATAGCCGAGCAGCTCGCGGGTGGAGCGGTCCGCCCAGTGCAGGTCCTCCAGGGCCAGCACCACGGTGCGCCCCGCGGCCAGCCGCTCCAGCAGGCCGACGGTCAGCTCGAAGAGCCGGGCCCGGCTGTCCTGGCCGTGCGGCTCCTCGGTGACCGGGCCCAGGTCGGGCAGCAGCCGGGCGAGCACCGGCTCCTGCCCCGCGGCCAGCTCCGTCAGCTCGGCGCCGACCTTGCGGTGCAGCATGCGCAGCGCCGTGGCGAACGGGGCGAACGGCAGGCCGTCCGCGCCCAGCTCCAGACAGCCGCCGACCGCGGTGACCGCGCCGGCGTCCTGCGCCGCCTCCAGGAACTCGTCCAGCAGCCGGCTCTTGCCCACGCCTGCCTCGCCCCCCACGAGCAGCACCTGCGGCTCGCCGAGCGCGGCGCGGGCGAGCGCGGCGTCGAGGGTCTTCAACTCGTCATGACGGCCTGCGAACACCGGGCTGATGGATCGGCTCTGCACGCTGTCGAGCATCGCACGCTGCACTGACAGCGTGGAATCGGTTTTCTCACTGGCCGGGCACGGTGGGCAGGTCGGCGAAGACGTCGAAGCGCATGACGGCCGCGATCACCAGCCCGAGCAGGCCCAGCACCAGCCCCGCGACGGCCACGGCCCGTACCCACACCACGGGCCGCAGGCCGCTGTCGCCGAACGCCGGGCGGACGAGCACCGCCGCCGACACGATCAGGGCGACGACCGCGGTGAGGCCGTTGAAGAGGGCGATGGTGTGCCACGGGGTGCCGTACGCGGCGGAGATCTGCTCGGCGGCGGTGCCGTTGGCGGATTCGAGCTGGCCGGTCAGCTCCCGGCGGGCGGAGACCAGGTCGGCGAGCCAGGTGCCGGTCAGCGAGGCGAGGCCCAGGGCGGCGCCCACGATGGCCGCGGCGCCGGCGGCCACGCCGGTGGAGGCGCGGGCGGCGGGGGGCAGCTCGCCGGGCTCGTCGTCGTCCGCGTCGCCGTCGTGCTCCCCCGGCGCGGCGCCGTCGGCGGCCTCCGCCGTGTCGTCGTACGCGGCCTCGTCCGCCGCCGGCGCGTCCGCCGGGTCCGCGGTCTTCGCGGTGCCGGCCGCCCCCGTGGCGTCCTCGGCGTCGGTCCCGGCGGCGCCGGCCCCCTGGTCGGTCTTCGATAGTGCAGTCATGCCGGGCACCGTAGGCGGCCCGTCTGAGAGGAGTATTAACGTACGGCCGTCTCCTCCGGCAGCCGGATGTGCTCGGCCGCCGCCGGCTCCCCGGGCCCTTCGATGCCGATGTGCGGCAGCCGCTTCTCCAGCCAGCCGGGCAGCCACCAGTTGGCCCGGCCCAGCAGGTGCATCAGCGCCGGCACCAGCAGCGTGCGCAGCACGAAGGCGTCCAGCGCCACCGCCGCGGCCAGCGCCACCCCGAACATCGCGATGATCCGGTCCCCGCCCAGCGCGAACGCCGAGAAGACCGCGATCATGATGAGCGCCGCGCAGTTGATGACCCGGCCGGTCTCGGCGAGTCCGACCCGTACCGCCCGCCGGTTGTCGCGGGTCGCCCGCCACTCCTCGTAGATCCTGCTGACCAGGAAGACCTGGTAGTCCATCGAGAGCCCGAAGAGCACCGAGATCATGATCACCGGCAGGAACGGCTCGATCGGCCCGGTGGCGTCCAGCCCCAGCAGCCCGGCCCCCCAGCCCCACTGGAAGACGGCCACGACCACCCCGAAGGACGCCGTCACGGCCAGCACGTTCATCAGCGCGGCCTTCAGGGGTACGCCCACGCTGCGGAACGCCACCAGCAGCAGCAGGCAGCCCAGCGCGATCACGACGCCGCCGAAGAGCGGCAGCTTGCCGACGATCACCTCGGCGAAGTCGTCCTGTCCCGCCGTGATCCCGCCCACGTGCACCTGCATCGACGTGCCGTCGGCGGCCTCCGGCAGCACGTCCGAGCGCAGCCTGTCGACCAGGTCCGACGTCGCCTCGTCCTGGGGCGCGGTCTCCGGGGTGACGGTGATCATTCCGGTGCCGCCGCCCTTGCCGTGCACCGCGGCGGTGGCGTCGGCGACGCCCGGGGTGCCGCGCAGCGTCTCGGGCAGCGAGTCGAAGGCCACCCGGTCGCCGGCGCCGTCGAGGTGGGCGACGAGCGTGAGCGGGCCGTTGCTGCCGGGGCCGAAGCCTCCCCCAGAGCCTCCGGCATGGGCGGTACCCCCGGCCATCATGTCGTACGCCTGCCTGGTGGTGGCGCTCGCGGGATGGTTGCCCTGGTCGGAGCTGCCCAGGTGGAGCGCGGCGACGGGCAGCGCGAGGACGCTCATCAGCACCAGCGCGAGCGCGCCCAGCAGCCGCGGCCGGCGCTGCACCAGGACGGCCCAGCGGGCGGCGAGCCCGCGCGGCACCTCGGGCCGCGGGCCGTTTTCGACGAGCGCGCGCCGCTCGCGGCGGCTGAGGGCCTTCATGCCGATGACGCCGAGCAGCGCCGGCAGCAGCGTGATCGAGGCAGCGACGGTGAGCACCACGGTCAGCGAGGCGGCGACGGCGACGCCGGTGAGGAAGTTCAGCCGCAGCACGAGCATGCCGAGCAGCGCGATGCACACGGTGACGCCGGCGAAGACCACGGCCCGCCCGGCCGTGGCGACGGCGCGCTGCGCGGCCTCGCCGACGGGCAGCCCCTCGCGCAGCCCGCGCCGGTGTCTGGTGACGATGAACAGGGCGTAGTCGATGCCGACGCCGAGGCCCACGAGCATGCCGAGCATGGGGGCGAAGTCGGCGACGGCCATGGCGTGGCCGAGGAGCGTGACGCACCAGTACGCCGTGCCGACGCCGACCAGCGCGGTCGCGATCGGCAGCGCCATCGCGGCGAGCGACCCGAACGCGACGAAGAGCACGACCGCCGCGACGACCACCCCGACGGCCTCGCCGTAGTGCATGGACGGCGCCTGGAGCAGCCCGGCCCCGGGGCCGCCCACGGCGACCTCCAGACCGTCGCCCGCCGCCGTCTCCGCGGTCTCGACGACCTTGCGGACGTCTCCGGTCGCCAGGTCGTCCACGGCGCCGTCGTAGGTGACGGTCGCGTACGCCGTGCGCCCGTCGGCGCTGACCGCCCCGCCGTCGCCGGCACCGTTCCCGGTGGCCACGCCGGCTTCGCCGGCGGCGTACGAGCCGTGGGGGCCGGTCACCTCCGCGACCCCCGGCAGCCCGGCGATCTCCGTCAGCGCCGCGTCCACCCGCTCCTGGGTCTGCGCGTCGCGCACCCCGCCGTCGTCGTGCCAGACGACGGAGTCCGCGACGCCGTCCATGCCGGGGAACGCCTCGGCCATGAGCACCTGCGCCCGTCCGGACTCGGTGCCCGGGACGTCGTAGTCGTTCGAGTACGCCGGCCCCAGCAGGGTCGCCGCGACGGCGGTCCCGGCGAAGGCGGCGAGCCAGAGCAGGACCACGACCAGGCGGCGGCGTAGACACCACCGGGCGAGACCGGACACGGGCGGCTCCCTGGGATATTCACGATCTTTCAGGGAGGTCGGCCCTCAAAGACTCCTGCACCTGCGCTGCCACTGTTACAGGTGCGGGAGATCGTTTGTCCGGTGAGTGGCCTTTTTCACACGATCAGTCCGCTACGCCCAGCTTCTCCATGATCAGCTCCCGGGCACGGGCGGCGTCCGCCTGCCCGCGGGTGGCCTTCATGACCGCGCCGACCAGCGCCCCGGCCGCCTGCACCTTGCCGCCGCGGATCTTGTCCGCGATGGCCGGGTTGCCCGCGATGGCCTCGTCGACCGCGGCGCCGAGCGCGCCCTCGTCCTTGACGATGGCAAGACCGCGCTTGTCGACGACCTCGTCCGGGGTGCCCTCGCCGTCCAGGACGCCGGTGATGACCTGGCGGGCCAGCTTGTCGTTCAGCTTGCCCTCCGCGACCAGCGCCGCCACCCGCGCGACCTGCTCCGGCGTGATCGCCAGCGCGGCCAGTTCGAGGCCGTCCTCGTTGGCCCGCCGGGCCAGCTCGCCCATCCACCACTTGCGCGCCGCGGTGGCGTCCGCGCCCGCGTCGATGGTGGCGACGATCGGGCCGATGGCCCCGGCGTTGAGGATGGACTGCATGTCGTGCGCGGAGACGCCCCATTCCTCGCGCAGCCGGTTGCGGCGCAGCCGCGGCAGCTCCGGCAGCCCGGCGCGCAGTTGCTCCACCCAGGCGCGGGCGGGCGCGACCGGCACGAGGTCGGGCTCGGGGAAGTAGCGGTAGTCCTCCGCCTCCTCCTTGGTACGGCCCGAGGTGGTGGTACCGGTGTCCTCGTGGAAGTGGCGGGTCTCCTGGACGATCTTGCCGCCGCCGTCGAGGACTTCGGCGTGCCGGACGACCTCGGAGCGCACCGCGCGCTCGACGCTGCGCAGCGAGTTGACGTTCTTCGTCTCGCTGCGGGTACCGAAGACGGTGGCGCCGGCGGGCATCAGCGACAGGTTCACGTCGCAGCGCATCTGGCCCTGCTCCATGCGGGCCTCGGAGACCCCGAGGGCCTTGATCAGCTCCCGCAGCTCGGCCACGTACGCCTTCGCCACGTCGGGCGCCTTGGCGCCGGCACCGGTGATCGGCTTGGTGACGATCTCGATCAGCGGGATGCCGGCCCTGTTGTAGTCCAGCAGCGAGTGCGAGGCGCCGTGGATCCGCCCGGTGGCACCGCCGACGTGGGTGGACTTGCCGGTGTCCTCCTCCATGTGGGCGCGCTCGATCTCGACCCGGAAGACCTCGCCGTCGACCTCGACGTCGAGGTAGCCGTCGTACGCGATGGGCTCGTCGTACTGCGAGGTCTGGAAGTTCTTCGGCATGTCCGGATAGAAGTAGTTCTTCCGGGCGAAGCGGCACCACTCGGCGATCTCGCAGTTGAGCGCCAGGCCGATCTTGACCGCGGACTCCACGCCCGTCTCGTTGACCACCGGCAGCGCGCCGGGCAGGCCGAGGCAGACGGGGCAGGTCTGGGTGTTGGGCCCGGCGCCCAGCGCGGTGGCGCAGCCGCAGAACATCTTGGTCGCGGTGCCGAGCTCGACGTGGACCTCCAGGCCCAGCACCGGCTCGTACGTCGCGAGGGCGTCCTCGTACGTGACAGTCACAGCTCTCTTCCAGCCTCTCGACCCCGGCGCGGCCCGCTCAGCCGGCGAGGATGTCGTCGTCGTTCATCCGGCGCAGCTCCCGCACCAGCAGGGCGACGCCGGTGGCGATGGCGGCGGCGGACACCGCGGCGTCGAGCTGACGCAGCCGGTCCTCGTCGAAGCGCGCCTGCTTCATCTGCTTGGCGACGCCGATCACGCCGAAGAGCGTGGACGTGAGGGAGATGTACACACCGGCCTTGGACTTCTTGAAGTCCTTGGCCTTGGCGAACTTGCTCATAGGGCGGGTGCCTCCTCCAGCAGGGGGTGGCCCCACCGGTCGGTGAACGCGGCCTCCACCGCGGCACCGACCTTGTAGAGCCGGTCGTCGGCCATGGCGGGGGCGATGATCTGCAGCCCCACCGGGAGCCCGTCCTCCGGCGCGAGGCCGCAGGGCAGCGACATGGCGGCGTTGCCGGCCAGGTTGGACGGGATGGTGCACAGGTCGGCGAGGTACATCGCCATCGGGTCGTCGACCCGCTCGCCGATCGGGAACGCGGTCGTCGGGGTGGTCGGCGAGACGAGCACGTCGACCTGCTCGTAGGCGCGCTCGAAGTCGCGGGTGATGAGGGTGCGGACCTTCTGCGCCGAGCCGTAGTAGGCGTCGTAGTAGCCGGAGCTGAGCGCGTACGTGCCGAGCATGATGCGGCGCTTGACCTCGGGGCCGAAGCCCGCCGCCCGGGTCAGCGAGGTGACCTCCTCGGCGGAGTGCGTGCCGTCGTCGCCCGCCCGCAGGCCGTAGCGCAGGCCGTCGTAGCGGGCGAGGTTCGAGGAGACCTCGGCGGGCGCGATCAGGTAGTACGCCGCGAGCGCCTTGTCGAACGCCGGGCAGGACACCTCCACGACCTCGGCGCCCAGCTCGCGCAGCAGCTCGACGGCCTCGTCGAAGCGCTGCATGACGCCCGGCTGGTAGCCCTCGCCGCGGAACTCCTTGACCACGCCGACGCGCATCCCGGCCACCGAGCCGTGGCGCGCGGCCTCGACGACGGCCGGGACGGGGGCGTCGATGGAGGTGGAGTCCATCGGGTCGTGGCCGGCCAGCACCTCGTGCAGCAGCGCCGCGTCCAGCACCGTACGGGCGCACGGGCCGCCCTGGTCGAGGCTGGAGGAGAACGCGATCATCCCGTACCGCGAGACGCCGCCGTAGGTCGGCTTGACGCCGACGGTGCCGGTGACGGACGCGGGCTGGCGGATGGAGCCGCCGGTGTCGGTGCCGATGGCCAGCGCCGCCATGTACGCGGTGACGGCGGCCGACGAGCCGCCGCCGGAGCCGCCGGGGATCCGGGTGAGGTCCCAGGGGTTGCCGGTGTGGCCGTAGGCGCTGTTCTCGGTGGAGGAGCCCATCGCGAACTCGTCCATGTTGGTCTTGCCGAGGATGACGACGCCGGCTTCCTTCAGCCGCCGGGTCACGGTCGCGTCGTACGGCGGGACCCAGCCCTGGAGCATCTTCGACCCCGCGGTGGTGGGCACCCCCTCGGTGGTGAAGATGTCCTTGAGCGCCAGCGGCACGCCGGCCAGCGGGCCGAGCTCCTCGCCGCGCTCGCGCCGGGCGTCGACGGCGCGCGCCGCCGCGAGCGCGCCCTCGCGGTCGACGTGCAGGAAGGCGTGCACCTTCTCGTCCACGGCGTCGATGCGGGCGAGATGGGCCTCCGCCACCTCGACGGCGCTGACGTCGCCGGCGGCGATCTGCGCGGCGGTCCCGGCCGCGGTCTGCCTGATGATTCCCGAGCTGTCCGCCACGGTCACTCCTCCCCCAGGATCTGCGGCACCTTGAAACGCTGCTGCTCCTGCGCGGGCGCGCCGGAGAGCGCCTGCTGCGCGGTCAGGCTCGGCCGGACGGCGTCCGGGCGCATGACGTTCGTCAGGGGCAGCGGGTGGCTGGTCGGCGGTACGTCCTCGCCGGCCACATCGGCGACGCGGGCGACCGCGCCGATGATGGCGTCGAGCTGGCCGGCGAAGTGGTCCAGCTCCTCGCCGCTCAGCTCCAGGCGCGCCAGCCGGGCGAGGTGGGCGACCTCCTCGCGCGTGATGCCAGGCATGCGGGTCATCCTCACAGGGTGGTGTGACGGTTTCGGGGCAATCCTATGGGGCGCGGGGCGGTGCGCCCGACCGGGTTTCCCGGCGGGGCGGTTCCGGCCGCCCGCACGGCCGCCCCGGCGGTACGCGACAGTTCGCCCGGCCGGGTGCGCTACTGCGGCAGGGCGCGGTCACTTCACCGGCTTCACCGGCTCCTCCGCCTCACCCGGCTGCGGCAGGGACCCGGCCGCCGCCGGCTCGTCCGCGGCGCGCGCGGCGGGCGGCGCGGCCGGCAGCGCCCTGGCCCCGGCGGGTCCGGGACCGCGGGCGCGCAGCCAGGCGGTGGCCTCCTGAGGCGGCATGGCCGCGGCGACGAGCCAGCCCTGCACCGCGTCGCAGCCGAGGTCGCGCAGGTGCTCCCAGGTCTCGTCGTCCTCGACGCCCTCGGCGACGACGCGCAGCCCGAGGGAGTGCGCGAGGTCGACCGTGCAGCGGACGATCTCCAGGTCCTCCGGGTCGACCGCCAGCCGGGCGACGAACGAGCGGTCGATCTTCAACTCGCTGACCGGCAGCCGGCGCAGATGGACCAGCGAGGAGTAGCCGGTGCCGAAGTCGTCGAGCGACATCTTCACGCCGTGCCCGGTGAGCCCGGCGAGGGTGTCGGCCGCGCGCTGCGGGTCCTCCAGCAGCACGTGCTCCGTTATCTCCAGTTGGAGCGCGCCGGGCGGCACGCCGTGCCGGGCGAGGCGGGCGGCGACGGCGCCGGCGAAGCCGGGCGTGTGCACGTCGCGCGGCGAGACGTTGACGGCGACGGGGACCTGGAGGCCGGCCGCGCGCCAGTCGGCGACCTGGGCGAGCGCGGTCTCCAGCACGTACTCGGTGAGCACCGGCATCAGGCCCGAGGTCTCGGCGATGGCGATGAACTCCTCGGGGTTCACGTGCCCGCGCTCCGGGTGCGCCCAGCGGACCAGGGCCTCCAGGCCGACGACGCGGCCGTCGAAGCCGACCTTCGGCTGGTAGTGCAGCGCGATCTCGCGGGCCTGGAGCGCCCGGCGCAGGTCGCCCAGCAGGCCGAGCCGGTCGGGGGTGTTGCCGTCGCGGCGGGCCTCGTAGACCTCGACGCCGCTGCGGTCCCGCTTGGCCTGGTACATCGCCACGTCGGCGCGCTGGAGCAGGCCCTCGGTCTCGGTGGCGTGCTCGGGGTAGACGGCGACGCCGGCGCTGGCCTCCAGCACCAGACTCATCCCGTCGAGGTCGAGGGGGGAGCCGAGGGCGGCGACGAGCGTACGGGCCACCCGCTGGGCGCTCGTGGCGGAGTCGGTCAGCGGGATGAGCACGGCGAACTCGTCGCCGCCGAGGCGGGCGGCCTCCGCGCCGCGGGGCAGCGCGAGCCGCAGCCGGCCGGCGAGCTGGAGCAGCAGCCGGTCGCCGGCGCGGTGGCCGAGGGTGTCGTTGACGGCGCGGAAGCGGTCGAGGTCGATGAGGATGAGGGCGGCGCGGCGGCCGGTGCTCTCGGCCTCGCCCAGGGCGTGCCAGGTGCGCTCCAGCAGCCACTGACGGTTGGGCAGCCCGGTCAGCGGGTCGCGCAACTGCTCCTCGGCGCGGGCGCGGGCCATCCACAGGCTGGAGTCGAGCGCGATGAGCGGCACGGCGAACAGCGGCAGCAGCACGGGGGTGTTGACGGCCACGACGATGATGAGCGGCGCGATACCGAGCAGCGCGGCGCCGCCCAGACCCTGGCGGGTGAGAGCGGCGCGGGCGAGCAGGCCGGGGCCCTCGCGGTGGCCGGGGTCCCCGTACCAGGTGAGCACGCGGGTCACCAGGACGTACGCCAGGGCGGCCGCGATCAGCTCGGGCAGCGCGTACAGGTCCCAGGAGCCCGGCTCCCAGGGCTCCTCGACGGTCGGGTGCTCGCCGCAGGTCCACAGCACCAGGGCGGCCGTCGAGATGCCGAGGATCTCGACGGCCCCGTGCAGCGGCGCCTGGCGGCGGTGCGGCCGGCGGACGAGGGCGACCGCGAGGATGACCAGCAGGCTGACGGCGACGGCCGGGATCCAGCCGTAGAGCAGCAGCACGGCGAGGGTGAGCGCGGCCGACGAGCCGTTGCCGCCGGACCAGCGGTCGCGGCCGGGTGCGACCAGATGGGCGATGAGGACGGCCGTCAGGACGGCCAGGCCCCAGCCCGCGGTGCCGCGCGGGAAGAGCGCGTGGCCCTGCCGCAGCCCGTACAGCGCCCCGAGGGCGAACACCAGGCCGCCCGCGGCCTGCGCCAGCCACGGCAGGGCGGGCAGCACCAACCGGCGCAGCACCGGCGCCGGTTCCGTGCTCTCCGTCGGTCGCATCCCGTCCCTCTCACCGCCTGGGCGCGCGTCGGCGCGCCCGTCCACACTAGGCCGCGAAAGCCGGTTCGGGGCGGCGATCGGCTGCGGTCGCCCGATTGCCCCCGACTCGCCGGGTTTCGGTCAGCACTCGAACAGCCGGGCCCCGGCGGTTACTCGGGCGGGGGCAGGGCGGCGTCGCGGGCGGCGTCGGGGCCCTGCTCCAAAAGGACGGCGAAGCCCGCGTCGTCGAGGATGGCGAGCTTCAACTGCACGGCCTTGTCGTACTTGGACCCGGGGTTGTCGCCGGAGACGACGAAGTCGGTCTTCTTCGAGACCGAACCCGTCACCTTGGCCCCCCGGGTCTGCAGTGCCTCCTTCGCGCCGTCCCTGGTGTGCGACTGGAGCGTGCCCGTGACGACGACCGTCAGACCCTCCAGCGGACGCGAACCCTCCGACTCCTTCGCCTCCTCCTCCATCCGCACGCCCGCCGCGCGCCAGCGCTCGACGATCTCGCGGTGCCAGTCCTCGGCGAACCACTGCGTCAGCGAGGCCGCGATGGTGGGCCCTACGCCCTCGGCCGCGGCCAGCTCCTCCTCGCTCGCCGCCATGATCCGGTCGATGGAGCGGAACTCGCGGGCCAGCGCCTCCGCGGCGACGGGGCCGACGTGCCGGATGGACAGCCCGGCGATGACCCGGGCCAGCGGCCGGTCCTTGGCGGCCCGGATGTGACCGAGCATCAGCTCGGTGTTCTTCTTCGGGTTGCCCTCCTTGTTGGCGAAGAAGGTGACGACCTTCTCCTCGCCCGTCTCCGGGTCGCGCTTGGGCAGTCCGGTGTCCTGGTCGAGGACGTACGACTTGATGGGCAGCAGGTCCTCGACCTTCAGGTCGAACAGGCCGCCCTCGTCCCTGAGCGGCGGCTCCGCCGGCTCCAGCGGCTGGGTGAGCGCCGTCGCGGCGACGTACCCGAAGTTCTCGATGTCCAGGCAGCGGCGGCCTGCGAGATAGAACAGCCGCTCGCGGAGCTGGGCGGGGCAGGAGCGGGCGTTGGGGCAGCGCAGGTCGATGTCGCCCTCCTTCATGGGCTTGAGCGCCGTCCCGCACTCGGGGCACTCCGCGGGCATCACGAACTCCCGCTCACTGCCGTCCCTGAGGTCGCTCAGCGGGCCCATGATCTCGGGGATCACGTCGCCCGCCTTGCGCAGCGCGACCGTGTCGCCGATGAGGACGCCCTTGGCCCTGACCACGTCCTGGTTGTGCAGCGTGGCGAACTCGACCTCGGATCCCGCCACCGTCACCGGCTCGACCACCGCGTACGGCGTGACCCGGCCGGTGCGCCCGACGCCGACGCGGATGTCGACCAGCTTGGTGTTGACCTCCTCCGGCGGGAACTTCCACGCGATGGCCCAGCGCGGCGCGCGGGACGTGGAGCCCAGGCGGCCCTGGAGGGCGATCTCGTCGAGCTTGACCACGACGCCGTCGAACTCGTACGCCACGTCGTGCCGGCGGTCGGCGTAGCCGGCGATGTAGGCCCGTACGCCGTCGATGCCGTCGACCACCTTCGTGTACGGCGAGGTGGGCAGGCCCCACTCCTTGAGCAGGTCGTACGCCCCGGAGAGGCGGTCGAAGCGGGCGCCTTCGAGCGCGCCGATGCCGTGGACCACCATGTGCAGCGGGCGGGAGGCGCTGATCTGGGGGTTCTTCTGGCGCAGCGAACCGGCCGCGGAGTTGCGCGGGTTGGCGAAGGGGGGCTTGCCCTCGGCCACCAGGTCCGCGTTGAGCTTCTGGAAGTCCCCGAGCGAGAAGTACACCTCGCCGCGGATCTCCACGAGATCCGGGATGTTCTCCCCCTGGAGCCGGTGCGGGATCTCGCCGATGGTGCGGATGTTGGGCGTGATGTCCTCGCCGGCGCGGCCGTCGCCGCGGGTGGCGCCGCGGACCAGCCGGCCGTGCTCGTACGTCAGGCTGACCGCGAGGCCGTCGACCTTCAGCTCGCACAGCAGGTGGTACGGCTGCGGGTCCAGCTCCCTGGCCATCCGGTCGGCCCAGGCGTCCAGCTCCTCGTCCGTGAACGCGTTGTCCAGGGAGAGCATCCGCTCACGGTGCTGGACGGAGGTGAACTCCGTCTCGTACACCCCTGCGACCTTCTGGGTCGGCGAGTCGGGCGTGCGCAGCTCCGGGTGCTCCTCCTCCAGCGCCTCCAGCTCCCGCAGCAGCTTGTCGAAGTCGGCGTCGCTGATGACGGGCGTCGTCACGTAGTACCTGAAGCGGTGCTCCTCGATCTGCTCCGCCAGCAGCCGATGACGCTCACGCGCCACGCTGTCCGCACCCACACCGGCCTCCCGTTGTCACTCCGGGTCCCGGGCGAGGGACCCTGCCGCACGGACGCAGTGGGCGAGGGCCCGGCGGGCGTACTCCGGGTCTGCGCCCGCGAGGCCGCACGCCGGAGTGATCACCACACTGCCGGCGAGCGCCTGCGGCGACAGCCCCAGCCTGCGCCACAACGTCCTGACACCCCCGACGCTACCTGCAGGGTCTGACATCGGACCCGCACCGGCGGGCGTGCCCGCGGACGCGTTCGCCGTCGCCGGCACGACGCCCGCGAAGAGCCCGAGACCGCCCTCCACGGCCTCGCCGACCGCCTCGTCCTGGCGCTGGGTCAGCAGCGCCGCGTCGTACGACACGGCCGCGGCGCCCGCGCGGTGCAGCAGCGCGAAGGGCACGTCCGGGGCGCAGGAGTGGACGACCACCGGGGTGCCGGCCGGGCCGGTGGCGCCGGCGGCGGCGATCACCTCGCGCAGGGTGCCCTCGACGACGGCGCGGTCCACGGCGCGGTAGGTGCGGTAGCCGCTGGCGGTGGCGACCCGGCCGGTGAGCACGGCGGTCACGGACGGCTCGTCGAGCTGCAGCACCACCTCGGCGCCGGGCACCCGGCGGCGTACCTCCGCCAGATGGGCGCGCAGCCCCTCGGCGAGCGAGGCCGCCAGGTCGCGGCAGGCGCCCGGGTCCCGCAGCGCGGCCTCGCCGCCCTTCAGCTCCAGCGCGGCGGCCAGCGTCCACGGCCCGGTGGCCTGGACCTTCAGCGGTCCCGCGTAGCCCTGGGTGAACTCCTCCAGCGCGTCCAGGTCCTCGCCCAGCCAGGAGCGCGCCCTGCGGGTGTCCATCCCCGGCCGGTCGGCGGTGCGCCAGCCGCTGGGCTGCAGGTGGGCGTAGACGTCGACGAGCATCCCGACGCTGCGGCCGACCATGTCGGCGCCGGGCCCGCGGCCGGGCAGTTCGGGCAGGAAGGGGAAGTCGCCGACCTCGCCGGTCACGGTGCGCGCGGTCTCCCGTGCGTCCTCGCCTGGCATGGAGCCCACGCCGGTGGCGGCACCTGCACCCCAGGGGCGCGTCGCTGTCTGAGTCACGAGGTGAGGGTATGCCGAAAGTGCCGCCTCGCTACGGGCCGGGGCGGACGGAGACGTCGGTGAGCTGGGCGTCGCGCGGCAGGTCCAGGGCCGTCAGCAGGGTCGTCGCCACCGACTCGGGGTCGATCCAGCGCCCCGGCTCGTACTCCCGGCCCTCCTGTTGGTGCACCTTGGCCTGCATCGGCGTGGCGGTGCGGCCCGGGTAGACCGTGGTGACCCGCACGCCGCTGCCGGCCTCCTCCGCGCGCAGCGCGTCGGCCAGCGCCTTCAGCCCGTGCTTGCTCGCGCCGTACGCGCCCCACCCGGGCCCCGCGCTCAGCCCGGCGCCGGAGTTGACGAACACGACGTGCCCCCGCGCCGCCCGCAGCCGCGGCAGCAGCAGCCGGGTCAGCTCCGCGGGCCCCGTCAGGTTGACCGCCAGCGTCTCGTCCCAGACCTTCGGGGTGGTCTCCGCGACCGGACCCAGCTCCACCACGCCCGCGACGTGCACCAGCGAGTCCAGTTCGGCGGGCAGTTCCTGTCCGGCCAGCGCGTCGGCCAGGCCGCCCGGCGCACCGAGGTCGGCCACGACGGAGTGCGCGCCCGGGAAGCGCTCCGCCAGCTCCGCGGCGCGGGCCTCGCTGCGGACGAGGAACCAGAGCCCGGCGGACCCGCGCGCGGCCAGCCGCCGGGCCAGCGCCTCGCCGATGCCCGAGCCGGCGCCCGTGATCAGATGTGTGGTGGCAGGGGTGTTCTCGCTCATGCGGTCATCCTGTCACCGCGCCGGACGGGCCTCCAGGTACGTCATGGCGGCCACGGGGTCGTCGGCGAAGAACATCAGCTCCGTCAGCGGCAGCGGCAGGAACCCCTCCGCCTCCATCCGCCGGAACTGCGCCCGCAGCCCGTCGTAGTACCCCGCGGTGTTGAGCAGCACCACCGGCTTGGCGTGCAGCCCGTGCTTCTTCAACTCCAGGATCTCCGTGGCCTCGTCCAGCGTGCCGGTGCCGCCGACCATGATCACGACGGCGTCGGAGCGGCCGAGCAGTTCCGCCTTGCGCTCCGCGAGGTCCCCGGCGATCACCATCTCGTCGGCGCCCGCACGCGCCTTGTCGGCCAGGAACGTCACCGAGACTCCGACGAGCCGGCCGCCGTGCTCCTGCACCCCGTCGGCGACCACCTTCATCAGCCCCACGTCCGACCCGCCCCAGACCAGCGTGTGCCCGCGCTTGCCCAGGAGTTCGGCGAAGTGGCGGGCGGGCGCCGTGTAGCGCTCGTCGAGGTCGGCCGCGGAGAGGAAGACGCAGATGTTCATGCCTCACACCGTACGCGCGGGCACCGGGGCCGCGGACCGGCGCGTTTCGGCCGCGGCTACGCGGCCCTGGCCGCCTAACGCCGCCTTGGCCGCATAACGCCGCCCTGGCCGCACGAGGCCGCCCCGGCCGCGCTACGCCGCCGGTGCGCCCGCGCGGCGGGTGGTGGCGATGGTCGCGGAGCCGACCACGCGCGTGCCGTCGTACAGCACCACGGCCTGCCCGGGTGCCACCCCGCGTACCGGCGCCGCGAAGCTCACCCGCAGCTCGCCGCCGGCGACCTCCGCGGTCACCGCCGTCTCGCCGCCGTGCGCGCGCAGTTGGGCGGTGTACGCGCCGGGGCCGGCCGGCGGCGCACCGCACCAGCGCGGCGAGATCGCCGTCAGCGCCTCGACGTCCAGGGCCGCGGCGGGGCCGACGGTGACGGTGTTGTCCACGGGCGAGATGTCGAGCACGTACCGCGGCCGCCCGTCGGGGGCCGGATGCCCCAGGGCCAGCCCCTTGCGCTGGCCCACGGTGAAGCCGTACGCGCCGGAGTGGGTGCCGACGCGGGCGCCGGACTCGTCCAGGATGTCGCCCTCGGCGGCGCCGAGGCGGCGGGCGAGGAAGCCCTGGGTGTCACCGTCCGCGATGAAGCAGATGTCGTGGCTGTCGGGCTTCCTGGCCACGAACAGCCCGCGCTCCGCGGCCTCGGCGCGGATCTCGGCCTTGGTGGTCTCGGTCTCGCCGAGCGGGAACATCGCGTGCGCGAGCTGCCGTTCGTCCAGCACGCCGAGGACGTACGACTGGTCCTTGGCGGCGTCCGCCGCGCGGTGCAGCTCGCGGCCGCCGTCCTCGCGGGTGACGACCTTCGCGTAGTGGCCGGTGCACACCGCGTCGAAGCCGAGGGCGAGCGCCTTGTCGAGCAGCGCCGCGAACTTGATCTTCTCGTTGCAGCGCAGGCAGGGGTTGGGCGTACGGCCCGCGGCGTACTCGCTGACGAAGTCCTCGACGACGTCCTCGCGGAACCGCTCGGCGAGGTCCCAGATGTAGAAGGGGATGCCGATGACGTCGGCGGCGCGGCGGGCGTCGTGCGAGTCCTCGATGGTGCAGCAGCCGCGGGCGCCGGTGCGGAAGGACTGCGGGTTGGCGGAGAGCGCGAGGTGCACCCCGGTGACGTCGTGCCCCGCCGCCGCGGCGCGGGCGGCGGCGACGGCGGAGTCCACGCCGCCGGACATGGCGGCGAGGACCTTCAGACGGGCGGGGCGGGCCGTGGGTGTCGCTCGTGGTGTCATAGCCACTCCAGGGTAACGAGGCCGCGGCGCGGAACCGCCCGGCGGCCGGAGGCGTTGGCCGATCGAGACCGAACGAGCAGGAACGAGAGGGAACGACCGCATGCCGGCGACGGAGGGCGCAGAACCGGTGCGCGGGGCCGCGGAGCCCCCCGCGGATCCCGGCCCGCCCGCGAGCGGGGAGCCGCGCAAGCGCTCCAGCCGCCGCGCCGTGCTCGCCGCCCTCGGCGTGGGCGCGGTCGGTGCCGGCCTCGGCTGGGCCGGGTACGAGCAGCTCAAGCACATGTGGTGGCGGATCCCCGGCGTCGACAAGCCGCGCAGGCCGGGCGAGCTGGACTACGCCGCCGCCGGCTGGGCCGGCGCCTCGGAGGCCAACTGGCGCCGCGCCGACCGCCCCGCGGACTACGGCATCGACCGCGTCGTCATCCACGTCACCGAGGGCAGCTACGCGGTGGCGCTCAAGGTCTTCGGCGACCCGGGCCACGGCGCCGCCACCCACTACGTCATCCGGGCCGAGGACGGGCACGTGGCGCAGACGGTGCGCGAGCTGGACGTGGCGTTCCACGCGGGCAACCGGGAGTGGAACGAGCGGAGCGTCGGCATCGAGCACGAGGGCTTCGTGGACCGCCCGGAGACGCTGACCGACGTCATGTACCGCTCCTCGGCGGAGCTGACCGCGGACATCTGCCTGCGCTACGGCATACCGGTGGACCGGGAGCACATCGTCGGCCACGACGAGGTCCCGGAGGCCACGCACACCGACCCGGGCCCGCACTGGGACTGGCCGCGGTACATGCGCCTGGTGCGCAGGGCGCACGCCGCCGCGGACCGCAGGGCGCCCGCCCGCCCGGCACCCGGCCCCTGACCCCGGCAGCACGCGCTCGGGGCCGGTGATCCGCTACGGGCCACGCCGCCCCGCCCGGGCGGGTCCGACCGGTCGGCTCAGGTCAGCCCCGCCGCCCGCGCCCGCGCCACCGCGGGCCCGATCGCCGCCGCCAGCGCCGCCACGTCCGCCTCCGTCGAGGTGTGCCCCAGCGAGAACCGCAGCGTGCCCCGCGCCAGGTCCGGGTCCGCCCCCGCGGCCAGCAGCACGTGGCTGGGCTGGGCCACCCCCGCGGTGCACGCGGAGCCGGTGGAGCAGGCGATGCCCTGGGCGTCCAGGAGCAGCAGCAGGGAGTCGCCCTCACAGCCGGGGAAGGAGAAGTGCGCGTTGGCGGGCAGCCGCCCGGCCGGGTCCGGATCGCCGTTGAGCACCGCGTCGGGCACCGCGGCCCGTACCGCCGCCACCAGGGCATCGCGCAGCGCGCCCACCTCGGCGGCGAACTGCTCGCGCCGCTCCGCGGCCAGCTCCGCCGCCACCGCGAACGCCGCGACCGCCGGCACGTCCAGCGTGCCGGAGCGCACCTCGCGCTCCTGCCCGCCGCCGTGCAGCAGCGGCTCCGGCGCGTACCCGCGGCCGAGGAGCAGCGCCCCGATGCCGTACGGGCCGCCGATCTTGTGCCCGGTGAGCGTCAGCGCGGCCAGCCCGCTGGCGCCGAAGCCGACCTCTGCCTGGCCCGCGGCCTGCACGGCGTCGGAGTGCATCGGCACGCCGTACTCCCGTGCCACGGCGGCGAGTTCGGCGACCGGCAGGACCGTGCCGATCTCGTTGTTGGCCCACATCGCGGTCACCAGCGCCACGTCGCCCGCGCCCCCGGCGGGGCCGCGCTCCAGCGCGGCGCGCAGCGCGTCGGGATGCACCCGGCCGTAGGCGTCGACGGGCAGCCAGTCGACGGTGGCGCCCTCGTGCTTCTGCAGCCAGTGCACGGCGTCCAGCACCGCGTGGTGCTCGACCGGGCTGGCGAGCACCCGGGTGCGGGCGGGATCCTCGGCCCGCCGCGACCAGTACAGGCCCTTGACCGCGAGGTTGTCCGCCTCGGTGCCGCCGGAGGTGAAGACCACCTCGCTGGGCCAGGCACCGAAGGCGGCGGCCAGCCGCTCCCTGGACTCCTCGACGGTGCGCCGGGCCCGGCGGCCCGCCGCGTGCAGCGAGGAGGCGTTGCCGGTGGCGGTGAGGTGTTCGGCCATGGCCCGCACCGCCTCGGGGAGCATCGGGGTGGTGGCGGCGTGATCGAGGTAGACGGCCTGGTCCATGATGCTCCCGATTCTACGGCGCCCGCCCCGGCCGCCGAAGGCCGCCTTCCGGCCGTACGGACTCCGCCGCGGCCCCGTCCTCGCGAGGGAGGCAACGCGCCCCGCAGCCCGCCCTCAGCCCTCCCCTGCCGCCCTGCTGCGCCGCTGCCAGGCGCGCGGGGCCCGCCAGCGGAAGCGCAGCGCCAGCAGCCGCAGCACGAACGCCAGCGCCGCCGCGGCCGTCGCCGTGGCGGGCCCGACCTGGCCGAAGCGGATCAGCAGCGCGGTGGCCGCCGCGCCGACCAGCGCCGGCACCGCGTACATCTCCCGGTCCCAGCGCAGCAGCGACGGCACCTCCCCGGCGAGCAGGTCGCGCACCACGCCGCCGCCGGCCGCGCTGGTCAGCCCGAGGACGGCGGCGGAGGTGAGGCCGAGCCCGTACTCGTACGCCTTGAGCGTGCCGGTGACGCAGAACAGCCCCAGCCCGGCGGCGTCGAAGACCATCACCGCGCTGGTGATCCGCTCCACCTCGGGGTGCAGGAAGACGACCAGCAGCGCGGCGACGAGCGGCGTGAACAGGTACCCCGGCTCGGTGAACGCGGCCGGCGGCACCGCGCCGATCACCAGGTCCCGCAGCAGCCCGCCGCCGAGCCCGGTGGCCAGCGCGAGCACCGCGATACCGAAGACGTCGAAGTTCTTCCGCACCGCGAGCAGCGCGCCGGAGATCCCGAAGACGAAGATCCCCGCGAGGTCCAGCCAGTGCTGCAGGGAGGGCGTGAACAACTCGTCGGACACCACGGCCCCCGTCTTACCGCCGCACGTCCTACTTCTTGTCTTCTGGTGCCTGGTCGGGCGCGTTCTCGGGGTGCCAGCAGGCGGTGCGCCGGCCGGGCTTCAGCTCCAGCAGCGGCGGCTCCTTGGTCTTGCAGACCTGGGTGGCCTTCCAGCACCGGGTGTGGAAGCGGCAGCCGGTCGGCGGCGAGATCGGCGAGGGCACGTCGCCCTTGAGCAGGATCCGCTCGCGCTGCTGCCGGCGCTTGGTGTCCGGCACCGGCACCGCGGACATCAGGGCCTTGGTGTACGGGTGCAGCGGCTCCTGGTACAGGCTGGTGCGGTCGGCCAGTTCGACGATCTTGCCCAGGTACATGACCGCGATCCGGTCCGAGACGTGCCGGACGACGGACAGGTCGTGCGCGATGATCACGTAGGTGAGGCCGAACTCCTGCTGGAGGTCGTCCAGCAGGTTGACCACCTGCGCCTGGATCGACACGTCCAGCGCCGAGACCGGCTCGTCCGCCACGATCAGCTTGGGCTGCAGGGCGAGGGCGCGGGCGATGCCGATGCGCTGGCGCTGGCCGCCGGAGAACTCGTGCGGGTAGCGGTTGTAGTGCTCGGGGTTGAGCCCGACCCGCTCCAGGATCCCCTGGACCTCCTTCTTCACCCCGCCCTCCGGCCGCACGTTCTGCAGCTTGAAGGGGGCGCCGACGATGGTGCCGACGGTGTGCCGCGGGTTCAGCGAGGAGTACGGGTCCTGGAAGATCATCTGCACGTCGCGGCGCAGCGGGCGCATCCGGCCCGTGCTCAGGTGCGTGATGTCCCGGCCCTGGAACTCGACGGTGCCGCCGGTGGGCTCCAGCAGCCGGGTGATCAGCCGGCCCATGGTGGACTTGCCGCAGCCGGACTCGCCGACGACGCCCAGCGTCTCGCCGGGCAGCACGTCGAAGTCGATGCCGTCCACGGCCTGCACGGCGCCGACCTTGCGCTGCATCAGGCCCTTGCGGATGGGGAAGTGCTTGGTCAGCCCGGAGACCTTCAGCAGCGGCTCGGTGCCGGCGGCGGGCTTCTTGCGCATCCGGGCGCCCGGAATGGTCGCGGTCGCCTTCGCCCCGCCGGCGTCGGCAGGTCCGGCCGCCGCGGCGCCGGTCCCCTTACCGTCCCCCGCAGTGGGGGTACCCCCGTCAGTGGGGGCGTAGCCGGCGGGGGAGCTCGCCTTGTCGGCCTTCTTCTCGGGCACAGCCTCGTCCTTCACAGCTTCGGCGCAATCTCTTCGGTGTAGATGCGCTCCCGGTCTTCCTGCCGCAGGTGGCAGGCGACGAAGTGGCCTCCCCCGCCGGCTGCGCCCTCACTGGCGGGGGTGCCCCCACTGCCGACCTGGCGCAGCTCGGGCCGTACGGTGCGGCTGGCGTTGTCCGCGGGCACGTCCGCGTACGGGCAGCGGGGGTGGAACGCGCATCCGCCGGGCACGTTGATGAGGCTCGGCGGGCTGCCCTTGACCGGGACGAGCCGGTCGGTGGCCTCGCGGTCGATGCGCGGCATCGAGCCGAGCAGACCCCAGGTGTACGGGTGCTGCGGCCGGTCGAAGATCTGCTCGGCCGAGCCCCGCTCCACGCACCGGCCGCCGTACATCACCACGATGTCGTCGGCCAGTTCGGCGACCACGCCGAGGTCGTGGGTGATGATGATGACCGCGGAGCCGAACTCCTTCTGCAGATCCCGGATCAGGTCGAGGATCTGCGCCTGCACGGTGACGTCCAGCGCGGTCGTCGGCTCGTCGGCGATGAGCAGTTCGGGGTTGTTCACCAGCGCCATCGCGATCATCGCGCGCTGCCGCATGCCGCCGGAGAACTGGTGCGGGTAGTCGTCGACGCGCTTGTCGGGCTGCGGGATGCCGACCCGGTCGAGCATCTCGATGGCCCGCTTGCGCGCGGTCTTCTTGTCGACGTCGTGGTGGACGCGGTACGCCTCGACGATCTGGTACCCGATCTTGTAGTACGGGTGCAGCGCGGAGAGCGGGTCCTGGAAGATCATCGACATCTCGCGGCCGCGCAGCCGGCGCACCGTGTCGGGCTCCGCGGACAGCAGCTCCTGCCCGTTGAGCCAGATCTCGCCGGAGAGCTGCGCCCGCCGGCGCTTGCCGTACTGCCCGGCGGTGTGCAGGCCCATGACGGCCAGCGAGGTGACGGACTTGCCGGAGCCCGACTCGCCCACGATACCGAGGGTCTTGCCCTTCTCCAGTTGGAAGGACAGCCCGTCGACGGACTTCACCACGCCGTCGTCGGTCGGGAAGTGGACCTTGAGGTCCCGGATGTCCAGGAACGACGACGCTTCGGTGGCGGCGGCCGGTACCGGCTCGCCGACGGCGCCCGTCTTCGTCAGACCGGTCACGAGACCCTCACCCTCGGGTCGATGGCGGCGTACACGAAGTCGACCACCAGATTGCAGATCACGATGAAGAAGGCGGCGAACAACGTCACACCGAGGATCGGTGGCAGGTCGTTCTCGTTGATGGACTGCACCGCCCAGGAGCCGACCCCGTTGAAGGAGAACACCGTCTCGGTGATCACCGCCCCGCCGAGCAGCAGCGCGAAGTCCATGCCGAAGATGGTCACGATGGGCGTCAGCGCGGAGCGGAGTCCGTGCCGGGCGATCACCACCGGCTCCTTCAGGCCCTTCGCGCGGGCGGTGCGGATGTAGTCCTCACCCATGGTCTCCAGCATCCCGGCGCGCGTGAGTCTCGCATAGAGCGCGGAATAGAGGAACGCCAGGGAGAACCAGGGCAGCATCAACCCCTGGAACCAGCGCACCGGGTTGTCGGTGAGCGGTGTGTACTCGTTCGGGAAGATCTGCCAGTGGTAGACGAACAGCGCCATCGCGACGGTGCCGGTGAAGAACATCGGCAGCGAGACGCCGGCCAGGGCGATGCCCATCGCCGCGCGGTCGAAGAACGACCCCGGGCGCAGCGCCGAGATCACGCCCGTCGTCACCCCGGAGATCAGCCACAGCACGGCGGCACCGATGGCCAGCGAGGCGGTGACCGGCAGCCGGTCCAGCATCTCCGGCCAGACCTCCACGTGCTTGCGGAAGGAGTAGCCGAGGCAGGGCGCGTTGCACTGCGACGGGTCGGGGCCGAAGTTGAACTCCCGGCCGGCGAAGATGCCGCGGATGAAGTCCCAGTACTGGATGTAGACGGGATCGTCGAGGCCGAGGTTCTTCTTGACCGCTTCGATGGTCTTGGGGTCCGGGCTCTTGCCGATGTACTGCGCGGCGAGCTGGTCTGGGGTGCTGCCGGCGAGCCGCGGCAGGACGAAGAAGATGGCGTAGGTGATGGCGCTCACGACGAACAGCAGCACCACTGCGGCCATCAGCCGCCGGATGAGATACGCGAACACGAGGGCGTGCCTTCCACGGTCCGGGCGGCGCGGGCGGTGCCGGTGAGGGCACCGCCCGCGCAGCCGGTGGGGGTGCTACTTCAGGCCGAGGTTCAGGTAGTCGTACTGACCGCTGAACGCCTGCGAGACCACCAGGTTGGTGAGCTGGTCCGAACGCTGGTGCAGGACCTTGAAGTAGGAGAGGGGCACGATGGCCGCCGTCTCCAGCATCTTCTTGTCCACCTCGGCGTACGCCGTGGCACGGGCCGCCTGGTCGGGGTTCGCGATCGAGTCGTCCAGGAGCTTGTTGATCTCCGGGTCGTCCAGGTACGAGATGTTCGTGTTACCGGACTCGCCGAGCGCGCCGCCGTTGGCGATCTGCTGGAGGAAGCCGTAGCCGCTGGGCCAGTCGGAACCCCACTGCATCATGTACAGACCGGCGTTGTTGTCCTCGGTCCACTTGCGGGAGCCCGCGAAGTCGGTGAAGTACTTGCCGCCGGGGAACTTCTGGATCTCGGCGTTGATGCCGACCTTCTTCAGGGCCGCCTGGATCGCGGTGGCGTTGTCGATCTCGTCCTGCCGCTCGGTGCGCGCGGTCAGCACGGTGTCGAACCCGTCGGGCTTGCCGCACTCCTTCAGCGCGGCCTTGGCCTTCTCCACGTCACCCTTGTTGCCCTCGCTGG
Source organism: Streptomyces sp. CMB-StM0423 (assembly GCF_002847285.1). Lineage (NCBI taxonomy): Bacteria > Bacillati > Actinomycetota > Actinomycetes > Kitasatosporales > Streptomycetaceae > Streptomyces > Streptomyces sp. CMB-StM0423. The sequence goes on from NZ_CP025407.1 coordinate 2,120,340, forward strand.
CGTACGGGTCGTCGTACGCCTCGTGGCTCGGGACGTCCGGGGGCAGCGCGGTGGTGGCGATGTCACCCTTGGGCTCGCCGCCGAGCGCGCGCATCGAGGAGTCCTTGTCGACGGCGAACTCCACGGCCTTGCGGCAGTTGACGTCGTCGAAGGGCGCGAGCTGCGTGTTCATGGCCAGGTAGGTCAGCCGGCCGCCGGTCGGGTTGTCGATCATGTTGGACTTGTCCCGCAGGAGCTGGGACTGGGTCTGACCGGTGACGCCGAGGGCGTCGAACATGACGTGGGTCTTGCCGGCCTCGATGTTCTTGTCGATGGTCTCGGCGTTGACCTTGAACCGGACCTCGATCTTGTCCGGGAGCTGCTTGCGGATCTTGTCCGTCTTCGGGTCCCACTGGTCGTTGCGGACCAGGGTGGCGGACTTGTCCTGCTCGAAGCTCTCGAACTTGTACGAGCCCGAGGAGACGATGTTCTTCTGGTAGTCCGAGCCGTTGTCCTTGTCCCGCGGCACCGGCGCCGTCTGGGTCATGGCCACCAGGTAGTCGAACTCCTGGAACGCCTGCGAGAGCTTGAAGACGATCGTGTGGTCGTCCGGCGTCTCGATGGACGCGATGCCCTCTTCGCTCTTGTCCTTGTACGGACCCTTGTAGTCGTCCGGGTTGTCCAGGTACTGGGCGAAGTAGTTCGGGCCGAGGGAGAGCACGTCGCGGGCGTAGTTGCTCCGCTCGACGGCGTACTTGACGTCGCCGGCCGTGATCTCGGTGCCGTCCTCGTACTTGACGCCCTTCTTGATCTTGTACGTCCAGGTCTTGCCGCCGTCGGTGGCCTCACCGGGGCCCTCGGCGAGGTCCGGGACCGGCTCCGCGGCCTGCGCGCCCGGGCCGGGGGCGTAGGTCATGAGGGAGCGCGCGTACAGGCGGCTGAAGTTCCACACGTAGCCGTAGTACGTGTTGCCCGGGTCCATCGAGTCCGGCACGTCGGCCGACTCGTAGACGAGGGTGCCGCCCTTCTTGTCGGAGGCGTTGAGGACCTTCTCGATCGCCGCGTTCGCGGCGGCGCCGCCCTCGCCGTCGTCGCCGCCGTCGTCGTTGCCGCCACCGCCGCAGGCGGAGACGGTCAGCGCGACCGAGACGGCAACCGCGAGCATGGCGGCTGATTTCGACCTGAGTTTCATGGTGAGGCGTTGCCCCCTGGTTCGGAGTGATGGGACGAGAGCGGGAACGGCGGGTGCCGCGCCCAGTCGGCTTCTTGGCGTCATCGGCGGCCCTTGGGATCGAGTGCGTCCCTGAGCCCGTCGCCCAAGAGGTTGAAGGCCAGCACGGACAGGAAGATCGCCACGCCCGGTACGACCATGAACATCGGATCGACCTGGTAGTAGTCGATCGCGCTGCTCAGCATGCCGCCCCAGGATGCCTGCGGCGGCTGGATGCCCACGCCGAGGAAGCTGAGCGCCGCCTCGAAGAGGATGTTGGTCGGGATCAGCAGGGTGGAGTAGACGAGGATCGGCCCCACCAGGTTCGGCAGCAGCTCCCGGAAGAGGATGAAGGGGCCGCGCGCGCCCAGGCTCTTCGCCGCCTCCACGAACTCGCGTTCGCGGAGGCTGAGCGTCTGTCCGCGGACGATGCGGCCGATATACGGCCAACTGAAGAAGCCGATGACGAAGATCAGCACCCCGATGTGGAGCTGCAGCCCCTTCAGTCCGAACGCGCCGCCCTGCAGCGCGGCCGAGATGGAGATGGCGAAGAGCAGCACCGGGAAGGCCAGGAACGTGTCCATGGTCCGGCTGATGATCGTGTCCGCCCACTTGCCGTAGTAGCCGGCGATGACGCCGAGGACGGTGCCGATCACGACGGCGACCATGGTGGCGCCGAAGGCGACGAGCAGCGAGACCCAGGAGCCTTCCAGGATCCGGGTGGCGATGTCGCGGCCGAGCCGCGGCTCGATGCCCAGCGGGTGGTCCCAGCTCATGCCGCCGAACGAGCCGTACGGCGTGGCCAGGGAGGGGTCGACGAGATCCTGGTTGAGCCTGTTGGGGTCGAGCCCGAAGATCGCCTGGATCGGCCGGGAGAGCGCGGCGATCAGGATGAGGAGCACCACGACGATGCCGCCGGCCATGGCGACGCGGTCGCGCTTGAGCCGCATCCAGGCGATACGCCCGAGCGAACGGCCCTCGATCCGGCTCTTGTCCACGCCCTCGACGAGAGCTTCCGGCGTCGCCTCGGTGGCGCCGGTTGTCTCGATAGGTGCCGTCATGTTGTGGGGACCCCTCTCGAGCGGCGGCGTCCCGCCGTCGTCTGCCGCGGTAGCGGCTCAATCGCTTCGCTGGTGCAAGTCATGCCGTGGTGCCGTGATCCGTCGTGCCGTAGTGCCCGGTGCCCGTAGTGCGTGATCGTGAAGCTCTGCCGTCGCACAGGGGAACGACAGCTTCCTGCGGGGGGAGTCTTCAATGCGCCTGCGATCACTCGCCAGACCCCAAAGGGAATGGATGCGCAAACGTGATGCGATGCAGTGGATAACCGTTATCCGGACATCCGACCGCCGCTGAGCGGATCTTCACCGGCCCGATATCAGGACACGTACGGATATAGCGGGGTCAGGCGGGTCGGCGGCTCAGTACTGCGGGGCGGGTCCCGGCTGCCAGCCGGACTGCGGGGCGCCGCCCGCGGAGTGCGGCGGCGGGTAGCCGTAGCCGGCGGGCGGGGCGGCCGGGCCGCCGCCGTAGGCGCCGCGGTCGAAGAACGGCCGGGAGTTCGCCCGCATCCACATCGCCACCGGGTCGTGGTCGTCGGCGAGCGCCACCGTGGAGACCGCCAGGCCCGGGGGCACGGCGGCCACGGACTCCTGCATCATCGACTGCGCCGCGGCGACGGACTGCGCGCCCGTGTCGTACAGGTCGATGCCGATGGCGAGGTACGGCTCGCCGAGCACCGGCTGCACCCAGGCGCGGCAGAGCGTGCGCACGGCGGGGGTGCGGTGGGCGGTCTGGCCCAGCAGGGCATAGAACTGCGCGACGTCCACGACCGGTTCCGCGATCCGCAGCGGGCCCGCGGGCAGCCGGTCCAGGCCCGTGGCCACCCGGCGCAGGTCGAGCCAGGGGACGCCGACGCCGCCGCCGGCGGCGTGCGGGTCGAGCCAGAGGCCCCAGCGGTCGGGGTAGAGCGCGGCGGCGATCTCCGCCCCGGCGACGGGCTCGTGGGCGCCGGCCCAGCCGCTGGCGGCCAGCTCGCGGTCGGAGCTGAAGCAGGGCGCGTAGGCGTGGCCCTCGACCTGCATGCTGCCGTACTGCGCGTCCGGCGAGTCGGGGCGGCCCTGCCAGAGCAGCATCCACACCTGCCCGGCGGCCAGCGCGGCGAGCAGCGCCTCGTACGCGTCGTACCTGCCGGGAGCCACCTGGCGGACCAACTGGTCCACGCCCGCTCCCGGCGCCCGCCCGCTCGCGCCCCCGTTCACCCTGGGCCCCAACCCTTCGTCTCGGCCGCCGCCGCTCCCGGGCACGCGTGTACGCCCGGAAAGGTCATCAAACCAGCTTAGAGCCTGACCCCGTCAGCCGACCCGGATGTAGAACGGCTCGACCTTGGCCCGCATCCAGGTGATCACCGGGTCCACCGCGGCGTCGAGGAAGACCAGTTGGACCTTCCACGGCACCGGCTGCGCGCCGAGCGCCCGGCCCAGCGCCTCCACCGTCGCCTGCCTGCTCTCGTCGTACGTGTCCAGCAGCTCGACCCCGATGTAGAGCTGCTCCGCACCGCCCTCGACGCTCGCGAGCCCCCGGCGCGCGCTGCGTACCACCCCGATCCGCTCGAACTCCTCCCGCGCGACCGACAGGAAGTCCACCGGGTCGTCCTGCCAATCCGGCGTGAACAGCCGCACCCGGCCGCCGCGTGCCTCCCCCGGCAGCCGCGGCGCCCCGCGGTCCCGGCACAGCTCCGCGACCGCCGCCGGCGGCAGCGGCACGCCGACCGTACCGCCGGGGTTGACCGCGATGCCGACCTGCGGCGGCAGCCCGCGGGCGAACTCGCGGGCCGGCGCGACGGTGAACGACATGTGGGAGCCGGTGACCCGCAGGAACTCCTCCTGCGAGGAGAACACCGGCACGTACGGCGCGCCGCCGATCTCGGTCGTCGGCACGGGCAGCGTGGGACTGTCGGGCCCGCCGCCCCCGGGCAGCGGCACCCACAGGCTGCTGCGGCCCAGCACCTCCAGCAGCCGCGGGGCGGCCTGCGGGTTGCCGAGCGAGGCGGCGAGCACCTCCTCCAGCTCGTTGCCGGGGAAGCCGCCCGTGGCGGGGGGCTGCGGGGAGCGGTAGTCGAAGCTCATCGGGACCAGCCAACTTTCGGGGGATGAACGTCGGCACCCTAACGGCTGCGAGCGCTCGCGGGCGAAGGCCGCACCTGCCCACGGTGGAGTCCTCTCACCCTCAGGACCTCGCGACAGGGAGCCCGTTTTCCATGCGTACGAACCGAATGGCCGGCCTCGCCGCCACCGTCGTCTCCGCCGTCGCCGGCGGCGCCCTCGTGCTCGGCATGGCCGGGCCCGTCGCCGCCGCCGGGGACGCCGCCCGGGGCGGGCACCCCGGCGGCAGGACCGCGGCTTCCGCCCCGGCCGCCGCCGACGTCGACCCGCCGACCCTGCACCTGCTGGCGCAGCTCGGGCACCTCACCGCCGCCACGGCCCGGACCGTCGGGCAGGTCCAGCAGGCCGTCGCCGACGGCGGCCGGCAGAACCCGCGCACGCTGCCCGACGTGCGGTCGCACCTGGACGCGGTGGGCGCGGCGGCGGGGGCCAAGGGCAAGGTGAAGTCGATGAAGGCGCGGAAGACGACCGCCCTGGCGCAGGCCGTCGGCTCGCTGCGGGAGGAGCTGGCCGGCCTGGTACGGGCGGGCCGGGCGGGCGACCGGGCGGCGGTGGCCGACCGGGCCACGGTGACCGTGGCGGCGCTGGTACGGGTCCTGTCGGCGACGGCGGTCAGCGGGCTGGTGCCGGCGGGGCAGGTGCCGCCGATGCCGCAGAACGCGGCGGTGCCGCCGAAGCTGCCGGCGCAGTCCGGCGCGTAGCGGCCGGCCGCCGGCCCGGTCCTGCGGCGCGCAGCCGCCCCCCGCGGACTCAGCCGAAGCTGATCGAGCGCAGCGCCCCCGTCGCCTCCCCGTCCAGCACCAGCACCGAGTCGCACCCCTCCGCCGGCTGCCCGGCGTGCGCCCAGTCCAGCAGCCTCCGGTGCGCCCACCGGTGCCGGGCGAAGGCGTACCGCGACACGGCGCGGCCGCGCCGCGCCTGCCGCTCCCGTGCCACATCCTCCGGCACGTCGAGCACCACGACGTGCACCCCGCGCCCGTACCGCCTGGCCTGCCTGGTCAGCCACCAGCGCACCCACGGCAGCGTGCCGCAGTCGTGCACGACGAGGCTGCCGCCCGCGCGGACCGCGAGCCGCAGCCGCGCGTAGTGGTCGACGCGGACTAACGGCCGGTAGAGGGCGTACGGCAGCCGCGTGCCCAGCTTCTGCGCCCAGCGCTCGCGCACGTACTGCGAGTCGATCAGCCGCACCGCGGCCGGCGGCTGCGTGCGGCGCATGAGCGTGCTCTTGCCGCTGCCCGGCAGCCCGGAGATCACGACGATGTCCCCCTCGGGATATCGAAGCCGTTCCCTGGAGGCCGCCTGCTCCACCGTCACGCTGCCTCCCACGCCCCGCACCGCCGCTCTTGCCGTCCACAAGCGTCGCAACAGCAGCGGGACTCGACAAGGACGCAACGGAAGGTGGCCTCCCACTTCTTCCCCTGTCCCGCGGTCGACGGTGCGTGCAATGATGGGGCCCGCCAACTGCATACCGGCCGTCAGAACCCGCGCGGGAGAGTCCCGGTGCCTCGTCGCACCGGGCGCCGAAGGAGCAAGTCCTCCCTTGAATCTCTCAGGCACCGTCACCGCGCGGGCGAGGCAGATCTGAAAAGCGGGTGTGCCCGGCCGTGCGCCGGCGCCGCCCCACCCAAGGTGCAAGCCACGCTCCCGCGGGATCGTGGCGAACCTCTCAGGTTCCGATGACAGATGGGGAGGACACGACCACCCCCTGTCCGGGAGCCTGACGATGACCACTGAGAGCCCTGCACCGCGCCGTACCGCGCTCGACGCCACGCACCGCGCCCTCGGCGCCACCATGACCGACTTCGCCGGCTGGGACATGCCGCTGCGCTACGGCAGCGAGCGTGAGGAGCACGTCGCGGTGCGCACCCGCGCCGGCCTCTTCGACCTCTCCCACATGGGCGAGATCGCCGTCACCGGCCCGCAGGCCGCGGACCTGCTGGACTACGCCCTGGTGGGCCGGCTGTCCGCGGTGCGCCCGGGCCGTGCCCGGTACACGATGATCTGCCGCGAGGACGGCGGCATCCTCGACGACCTGATCGTCTACCGGCTCGCCGACGAGGAGTACATGATCGTCGCGAACGCCGCCAACGCCCAGGTCGTCCTGGACGCCCTCGCCGGGCGGGCCGCCGGCTTCCCGGGCGCCGGGGTGCGCGACGACCGGGAGGCGTACGCCCTGATCGCCGTGCAGGGTCCGAAGTCGCCGGCCATCCTCGGCCGGGTCACCGACGCGGATCTGGCCGGCCTGAAGTACTACGCGGGTCTGCCCGGCACCGTCGCCGGCGCGGACGCGCTCATCGCCCGTACCGGCTACACCGGCGAGGACGGCTTCGAGCTGTTCGTACGCCCCGCGGACGCGGCGGCCGTCTGGGCGGCGCTGACCGCGGCGGGCGCGGACGACGGCCTGGTGCCGTGCGGGCTCTCCTGCCGCGACACCCTGCGCCTCGAGGCCGGCATGCCGCTGTACGGGCACGAGCTGACCACCGCGCTCACGCCCTTCGACGCCGGCCTCGGCCGGGTCGTCAAGCTCGACAAGCCCGGCGACTTCGTCGGGCGCGAGGCGCTCGAACAGGCCGCCGAGCGCGCCGCGGCCGAGCCGCCGCGGGTGCTGGTCGGCCTGGTCGCCGCGGGCCGGCGGGTGCCGCGCGCGGGGTACGGGGTGGTGGCCGGCGGCCGGCGCATCGGCGAGGTCACCTCCGGCGCCCCCTCCCCCACCCTGGGCAAGCCGATCGCCATGGCGTACGTGGACGCCGCGCACGCCGGTCCCGGCCCCTCGGCGGCCACCGGCGTGGGCGTCGACATCCGCGGCAGCCACGAGCCGTACGAGGTCGTCGCCCTGCCGTTCTACAAGCGCTCCTGACCGGCTGCGCACGTACGCCTGCCTCTTCCTTTCCGCGGCCCCTCGACCGCGCCACCAGCGCCCCTTTACGCCACTCACGTCCCGATCCTGGAGAATCGCCTTATGAACAACCCTGAGCACCTGCGCTACAGCAAGGAACACGAGTGGGTCGCGACCGACGACGGCGTCGCCACCGTCGGCATCACCGCCCACGCCGCGAACGCGCTGGGCGACGTCGTCTTCGTCCAGTTGCCGGACGTGGGCGCCGCGGTCACCGCGGGCGAGCCCTGCGGCGAGCTGGAGTCGACGAAGTCCGTCTCCGACCTCTACGCGCCGGTGACCGGGGAGGTCACCGAGACCAACCAGGACGTCGTGGACGACCCGGCGCTGGTGAACTCCGGGCCGTATCAGGACGGCTGGCTGTTCCGGGTGCGCGTCTCGGCCGAGGCCGCCGACCTGATGTCCGCCGCCGAGTACACCGCGTTCACCGCGGGCTGAGCTCCGCCGCCGCAGCCCCGCCCGCCCGCGTCCCTCTCTTTCCCCGGAAGGTCCCATGTCCCTTCTGAACGGCTCGCTCCACGAGGTCGACCCCGAGGTCGCCGCCGCCGTGGACGCCGAACTCAAGCGCCAGCAGTCCACCCTCGAAATGATCGCCTCGGAGAACTTCGCCCCGGTCGCCGTGCTGGAGGCGCAGGGCTCGGTCCTCACCAACAAGTACGCCGAGGGCTACCCCGGCCGCCGCTACTACGGGGGCTGCGAGTACGTCGACGTCGCCGAGGAGCTGGCCCGCGAGCGGGTCAAGGCGCTCTTCGGCGCCGAGGCGGCGAACGTCCAGCCGCACTCGGGCGCGTCGGCGAACGCGGCGGCGATGTTCGCGGTGCTCAAGCCCGGCGACACGATCCTGGGCCTGGACCTGGCCCACGGCGGGCACCTGACCCACGGCATGAAGATCAACTTCTCCGGCAAGCTGTACGACGTCGCCGCCTACCACGTCGACGCCGAGACCGGCCAGGTCGACATGGCCGAGGTCGAGCGGCTGGCCAAGGAGCGGCGGCCGAAGCTGATCATCGCGGGCTGGTCGGCGTACCCCCGGCAGCTCGACTTCGCCGGCTTCCGCCGGATCGCCGACGAGGTCGACGCGCTGCTGATGGTCGACATGGCGCACTTCGCCGGTCTCGTCGCCGCGGGCCTGCACCCCAACCCGGTGCCGTACGCGGACATCGTCACCACCACGACGCACAAGACCCTCGGCGGCCCGCGCGGCGGGGTCATCCTCTCCCGCCAGGCCCTCGCCAAGAAGATCAACTCGGCGGTCTTCCCCGGCCAGCAGGGCGGCCCGCTGGAGCACGTGATCGCGGCCAAGGCGGTGTCGTTCAAGATCGCCGCGTCGGAGGAGTTCCGGGAGCGGCAGCAGCGCACGCTGGACGGCGCCCGGATCCTGGCCGAGCGGCTGCTGCGGGACGACGCCCGCGCGGCCGGCGTCTCGGTGCTCTCCGGCGGTACGGACGTCCACCTGGTCCTGGTCGACCTGCGCGAATCCGAGCTGGACGGCCAGCAGGCCGAGGACCGGCTCCACGAGACCGGCATCACCGTCAACCGCAACGCGGTCCCGAACGACCCCCGCCCGCCCATGGTCACCTCCGGCCTGCGCATCGGCTCGCCCGCGCTGGCCACCCGCGGCTTCACCGCCGCGGACTTCGAGGAGGTCGCCGACGTCATCGCCGAAGCCCTCAAGCCGGGCTTCGACGAGGCAAAGACGGCCGCACTCGCCGCCCGGGTCACCGCCCTGGCGCAGAAGCACCCGCTGTACCCCGGCCTGTAGCCCGTACGGCCCGGCCGCCCGCCGCTCCGACGCGGCGGGCGGCCGGGCCCCGGGGCCGTACGCGCGACCCGTCACCACCCGCACCACGCACGCGCACGCCCCACGCAAGGACAAGGGAGTCCCGAGTGGCCATCTCCGTCTTCGACCTCTTCTCGATCGGCATCGGCCCGTCGAGCTCGCACACGGTCGGCCCGATGCGGGCTGCCCGGATGTTCGCGCGCCGGCTGAAGAACGAGGGCCTGCTGGCCCACACCGCCGCCGTACGCGCCGAACTCTTCGGCTCCCTGGGCGCCACCGGCCACGGCCACGGCACCCCCAAGGCCGTGCTCCTCGGCCTGGAGGGCCACTCGCCGCGCACCGTCGACATCGAGTGGGCCGAGGGCGAGGTGGAGCGGATCCGCGGCACCGGGCGGCTGCACCTGCTGGGCGCCGAGATAGGGCGCGACCACGAGATCCCCTTCGACGCCGCCGCCGATCTCGTCCTGCACCGGCGCCGCTCGCTGCCGTACCACGCGAACGGCATGACGCTGACCGCGTACGACGCGGACGGCGGGACGCTGCTGGAGAAGACGTACTACTCGGTGGGCGGCGGCTTCGTCGTCGACGAGGAGGCGGTCGGCGAGGACCGGATCAAGCTCGACGACACCGTGCTGAAGCACCCGTTCCGTACCGCGGACGAGATGCTGCGCCGCACCCGCGAGACGGGTCTGTCGCTCTCCTCGCTGATGCTGGAGAACGAGCGCGCCTGGCGCACGGAGGCGGAGATCCGCGCCGGGCTGCTGGAGATCTGGCGGGTCATGCGCGAGTGCGTCGCCCGCGGCACCAGCCGCGAGGGCATCCTCCCGGGCGGCCTGAAGGTCCGCCGCCGCGCCGCCGGCGAGGCCCGCCAGCTCCGCGCGGCGGGCGACCCGGCGGCACACGCGATGGAGTGGGTCACCCTCTACGCGATGGCGGTCAACGAGGAGAACGCCGCGGGCGGCCGCGTCGTCACCGCCCCCACCAACGGCGCGGCGGGCATCATCCCCGCGGTCCTCCACTACGCGGTGGACTTCGTCCCCGGCGCGGACGACGACACCGCGGTCCGCTTCCTCCTCGCGGCGGGCGCGATCGGCATGCTCTTCAAGGAGAACGCCTCCATCTCCGGCGCGGAGGTCGGCTGCCAGGGCGAGGTGGGCTCCGCCTGCTCCATGGCCGCCGGCGGCCTCGCCGAGATCCTCGGCGGCACCCCGGAACAGGTCGAGAACGCCGCGGAGATCGGCATCGAGCACAACCTGGGGCTGACCTGCGACCCGATCGGCGGCCTGGTCCAGATCCCGTGCATCGAGCGCAACGGCATGGCGGCGGTCAAGGCCATCACGGCGGCCCGCATGGCACTGCGCGGCGACGGCCAGCACTTCGTCTCCCTCGACAAGGCCATCAAGACGATGAAGGAGACGGGCGCGGACATGAAGGTCAAGTACAAGGAAACGGCCCGCGGCGGCCTCGCGGTCAACGTGGTGGAGTGCTGAGGCAGTTGGCGAGGGGCTTGCACGCCCCACGCGCCAACTGCTCAGCCCCCGCCTGCAATTCGGCGGCGGCTCCGAAGACGTTAATTCCTTTGGCCAGTTGACGCCCCGCCGTCCCCACAGGCGAGCGGATTCCCCCGCTACGGATTCGTGAATTCCCGCCGCACAAACGCGGCGCCGGGCCGTCAAGAACAAACGGACTTGTCGGATATTCCCTGACGGGCGATACGTACCATTTGAAGGATTCGCCCCCGATCGCCCCGCGCTTCTGACCGATCGGACCTCATGTGTCCGGTGACGCGAATCACGTTCGGCCGCGGGCGGCGGCGGCGGAAATTCACAGTTTCCTTATTCCGAAAGCGAGTTGCGGCCCGCTCCCCATTCCGCGGCGGCACTCATCCGGTCCAGGAGCCGGCCCCGTATCGACCGGACGAGTTCCTCAGCTTGTCCGGACCGGAAAGACATGCTTAAGTCTCCGCCAGCCGGGTGGACGCCGAATCCTGCCGCCATCCGGAAACCGTTCCCTATTCACACACGGCAGGAGCGGGGGACCCATAGGTAAGTCGCCGGTCCGGATTCCGGAACGGCTTGGGGTGAAGTCGCACCTTGGTGCGGCCGGGCATCTCCAGCCCGAACCCGACAGCTCACCTCGCAGGCGCTGAGGAGAAACACCCATGCCCGCAAAAGGTAAGCATCGCCGTCCCAAGCTGCGCCTGATCGGCCGCGGCATCACTTTCGCCGGCGTCAGCGGCGTCGCGATCGCCGCTCCGCTGATCGGCGCGTCCTCGGCCTCCGCGGCCGGCTCCGTCCCCGCGTCCGCCCCCCAGACCGGCATACGCGCCGAGGCCCCCGCCGCGGCGACCGCCGGCGCGGCGGCGGCCACGTACGCCGTGGTCGCCGGGGATTCCCTGGCGAAGATCGCCGACAGGGAATCCGTACGCGGCGGCTGGAAGAAGCTGTACGAGGACAACCGCGAGGCCGTCGGCGCCAACCCGCACTTCATCCTCCCCGGCCTTGAACTCGCGCTCGGCGGCAAGGCCGACAAGAGCGACTCGAAGGAATCCGAGTCTGGCCTGAAGACCGCCAGCGCGTCCGTCACGAGCTACCCGGACAACCTCGACGGCTGGATCCGGGAGTCGCTCGACGTCATGGCCGAGCACGGCATCCCCGGGACCTACGACGGTATTCACCGCAACATCATGCGGGAGTCCGCGGGCGACCCGCAGGCCATCAACAACTGGGATATCAACGCCGTGAACGGCACGCCCTCCAAGGGCCTGCTCCAGGTCATCGCTCCCACCTTCGAGGCGTACCACGTCCCGGGCACGTCGACCGACAGCTACGACCCGGTCGCCAACATCACCGCCGCGTGCAACTACGCGGCCGACCGGTACGGGTCGATCGACAACGTCTACGGGCCGTACTGACAGACCGGAGAGCGCCGGTGCCCCCACCGGCGCTCTCCGCTCCGGCGGTGGCGCCCGTAGTGCGTCCGGAACGCCGGGACGCGGGAATTCGCGGCCCGTTCACCCCGTGCTCGCCGGCCGGGAGCGTTCCGCTCCTACGGTCGCGCCATGTCCGCCACCTCTCTGTCCCGACGCGGTGTCCTCGCCGGCGCCGTGGCCGGCGCGCTCGCCTCGCCCCTCGCCGCCGTGCCCGCACACGCCGCCCGCAGGCGCGGCCTGCTGATCTTCCTCGCCCTCGACGGCTTCGACGTCGACTACCTCGACGGCCGCGCGCCGATGCCCCACCTGATGTCGCTGGTGCGCGCCGGCTCGGTGACCACCGGCACCGGCGTGATGGCCAGCATCACCAACCAGTCGTGGACCGCGGTCTCCTGCGGCGCCCACCCGGACCGCACCCGCAACGCCGCCTACTACTACGACGAGGCGGCCGGCGTCGCCCGCGGCCAGAGCCGCGACAGCGCGGTCGAGGGGCTCGCCCAGGCGTGGCGACCGCAGGGCATCCGGATCGGGTCCGCGCAGTGGTTCATCCTCCAGGACAAGGGCACGGCCTACGGCGATCCCGACGGCCTCTACACCCAGCCGGGCGGCCGCATCGGCGCGCGCGTCGACGACGCGATCGCGATGCTCACCGGGCAGCCCGTCGACAGCGGCGGCACGACGGTGACCCTCGCCCGGCGACCGGACTTCCTGGCGGTCTACTCCAGCGACCTCGACGGCGACGGGCACTCGTTCGGACCCGGCGACCCCCGGATGCTCGACACCCTGCGCGAGACCGATGCCGGGATCGGGCGGCTGATCCGGACGGTCAAGGAGCTGGATCTCTACGGCCGGACGACCTGGGTGGTCACCGGCGACCACGGCATGACGGGCTGGAACACGCCGATGGCGGCCCAGGCGGTCGCCGCCCTCACCGCCGCGGGCTTCACGCCCGAGGTGATCGGGTCCGGCGGCCGGCCGGCGCCGGGAACCGATGCCGTCCTGGTCTCCGGCGGCAGCATCGCGTCCGTGCACCTCCTGGGCGCGGCGGCCACCGACGCCGCCGCGGTCGGCCGTGCCCGCGCGGCGCTCGCGGACACCGAAGGCGTCGCGGCGGTGCTGACCAAGGCGGAGCAGGCCGCGCTGCGGATGGCGCCGCAGTACGGCCAGTTGGTGCTCGAACTGGCGGCGCCGTACGCGCTGTCCTTCACCCCGCCGGCCGAGGGCTTCGACGGGCGCCACGGCAGCCGCGCGGAGACGAAGGTCCCGCTCGTCCTGGCCGGCCACCGGATCCGGCGCGGACGGCCGCCGCGGCACCCGCGCCACGTCGACCTGGCCGCGACCATGTCGGCGCTCCTCGGGGTCGACCCGCCCGCGCAGTCCGAGGGCCGGGTGCTGCGGGAGTCGCTGCTGCCCTGACCCGGATCCACTCCCCCGGTGCCGCCGGGGCCCGCCGCGCGGCGGGCCCTGGCGGCTCAGCGGAGCGTGCAGTAGATGACGCTCGGATAGGTCGCGGTGAACGCCCAGAGGAAGGTGTTCAGCCGCATGAAGGCCAGGATGCCGAGGTGCATCGCCAGCGTGAGTCCCAGGACCGCGTAGGTCACGCGCGGGTCGCCCAGCAGGACCAGGGGGAACGCGCATTCCAGCGTGATCACCCACCACCCCGCGAGCCACGCCGCCCGGGGGTGCGCGGCGACGACCGGGCCCAGGCGGCGGTGGCCGTACGTGGCGGTGCCGAGGATGCCGCCGAGGGCGCGGCCGCTGCGCCAGACCGGGGAGACCAGTTTGGCGAAGCCCGCGATGAAGTACGCGCAGCACGCCTGGGCCGCCACGAACCAGAGGAAGACGTGCCGCGAGCCGCCGGTGCCGATCGCCGCGGCGCAGAACGCCGCCACGAAGATGATCATCGAGAGCTGGTCCGCGCCGTCGCTGCCGTACGGGGAGCGCACGCCGAGGAGGATCGAGGACGCCGCGAGCACGCCCAGGCAGACGACGGCCGGGACCGGGCGGCCGATCACGATCGCCAGCGCCGCCGCCAGCCGCAGCGTCACCAGGACGAGGACGTTCGGGTACCGCAGCAGCAGGTCGACGGCCCGGTCCGCGGTGCGGCGCAGCCGGTACGGCCGGCAGGACCGGCCGACCGGCCAGCCGGCGATCGCGTGGTCGGCCAGCAGCGCGGGGCGGGTGAGGTACTCCCAGGAGGAGATCGCCACGCCCACGCCGCCGATCGCCAGCGTGAGGCGCACCGCCAGGTCGGCGTTCACGAGGTCCGCTCCACGAGTCCGGGCGGAGTCTCAGTCGACCGCGTGCAGGGAGGAGACGAAGGCCACTGCGGGAGCGGCCCCTTCGAAGGCCGAGCTCTTCCGGATGACGAGGGCGAACTGGGTGGCATGCGGTTCCTCGGAACAGGGCTGCGCCGACACGTGGGCCAGGAGCGCGAGATAGGGCGCGGTCAGCTCGATCTCCGCCGGCCGGGGGCCCTGGGACGCCAGCTCCAGGAGGCTCTGGCACGCGTCGAGCAGGGCCTTGGTGTGGCGCCGGGCGGGATTCCAGACGGCGTACAGGGGCCGGCCGGCGGCGGCGGTGCCGCCCGTCTCCCGCCAGCGGGTCAGCCGGCCGTCGGACGTGCGGTAGCGGCGCAGCAGAACGAAGTCCTGGGTGCCGGGAGTCGGGGCGAAGAAGGTCCAGCGCGGGATCATGGCGAGGAAGTCGTACCTGCGGATCTTCGCGGCCACCCGCGACCGCGTCTGGCACACCATGGTCAGCGCGATCCACAGGGCGCACGCGGCCGCGTACACCGGACCGGCGAGTTCGGGCATGTCCGGTGCCTCAGGCGTGGTTGTGGCCGAGCAGTTCCCGGCGCCGGTTCAGCAGCTTGCGGGCGGAGGCCGCGGGGCCGAGGCGGTCGACGTCCTCGGTGGACAGCGGAGCCTCCTGCCGGCTGGCGGCCTCCATCATGCAGTACATGGTCGCGTGCGTGATCTGCGCGAGCTGCTCCAGGAATCCGGTCCAGCTGTCGCAGCAGTCGGCCCGGAGGGTGAGGTTCATTTCGAGCTGGTCGTCGGGCACCTGCTCCACCGCGGCCCGCTCGGCGTCGGTGAGCGGAGGCATGTGGCGGACCGCGACGGCGGCCAGGCCACCCCGGGTGCCCGGGATCAGGTGCTCGACCAGGGTGAGTTCGTCCGGTGCCAGCCGGCCGCCGTTGTAGGGGTTCTCGATCGCCGACAGGCCGGCTTCGGGGGCGGGGAAGGCGTGGGTGGCGAGGGTGCGGCCGCCGTAGCGGATGGTGGCGAAGCTCTCCGCCTCGCGGAGCAGCCGGTAGGCGCGGTAGTAGCTCACCTTCTCGCGGGCGCGGAACAGCTCCTTGATCTCCTGCGCGAGCCGGACGTCGGCGCCGCCGCCGTCCAGGACGGCCTCCCGGATCCGGTCGAGGACGGGTGCGCCGGCGCGGTCCAGGAACACCATGATCGACCCGGGCGGGGTCAGCAGGCCCTGGGCGGGATCGCTCGGCACGTAGTCGATGATCTCGATGGGGCTGGTACGAAGCTCGCGCTCCTCCAGTTCATCGGCCGCGAGTTGCAACGCCGTTGACCTGTCCATGCGCGCAGTCCGTTTCTCCGAGGGCACGAGGGTGCCCCAGTGTCGGCTCCCGCGCGCGGCGGCCCCGTCAGGCGCACGACGTACGGGCGGGGAATTCACCCCACCGGCCGCCGTCCCCGCCGGGTTATTCGCTGGAGGCGGGCCGGCAGGCGCTTCTCCAGTGGCCGGACCCGACCGCGTCACGGAGCCGGATCATGCGTGCACTATCCCCGTACGCCGCATCTGCCGTGGTCCCCGGGGGCGGCCTCGGACGATGTACGGGCGGGTGACCTGGCCGGGCTGCGGGGGCGTTCGGGACCGGCCCGGCTCTCGCCCGGTACGCGATCGGCCTCGGCCGCACCCCGCCGGGGCGCCGCCCGGCTCGCGGAGATCGCCGGCGGATGGCGCGGCGGGCTGCGCGGGATGGGCGTCGACTGGGCGGCGGGCGGCACCGTACCGGCCCTGCGCTGATCCTCCTGGCCCGAGGCCGGCCCGGGACCGCGCCCGTACCGCTGCCCGCTGGGCCCCCGCGGCTACCGCTTGCGGCCGACGCCGCCCCACTGGTCCACGTCCCGCGGACCGGCGAACGGCGTCGGATCCGGCCGCCAGGTGGGGATGGGGACCACGCCCGGGTCGATCAGTTCCAGCCCCTCGTAGTACGCCGTGATCTGGTCCGGGGTGCGGAGGCGGTACGGGACGCCGCCCGCGGCCGCGTAGCGGCGGAGGGCCTCGACGTACTCCGGGCTGGTGTCCGTGCCGTCGTACTGCACCAGGAAAGCTGCCCGGCGGCAGCCCCGCGAGGAGGCGCGAGACGAGGCCCCGGGCCGTGGTGTGGTCCTCGACGTGGCCGAGGATGCCCAGCAGCATCAGGGCCACCGGGCGGCCGAGGTCGAGGGTGCCGGCGGCCCGCGCGGCAGGCGCGGGCCTTCTCCGCCTGCTGCGGGTAGACCGACAGCACCTCGTCGCCGGCCGCGCGGTCGACCGCGTAGTTGTCCTTGCCGCCGACCCAGTAGTTCCAGACCCGCGCCGAGTGCGGTACGGAGGTGTCGATGGCGCCGGCGAGCCGCGGCGCGTCGTCGTCGCTCACGGCGGTCACGGCTTCCTCGCGATGAGGCCCAGGCACGACGCCTCGGCGTCGGTGTACAGGGGCGCGGGCGGTTCTTGCGAGGTGCCGGGGGACCAGCGGTTGACGGGCAGGATGCCCGGCGGCAGCAGCTCCAGGCCGAGGGCGTCGACGAGTCCGGCGAGTTCGCGCTCGTCGCGGGCGTGCGCCGGCAGGCCCTGGCGGTGGTAGAGCCGGGCGGCGGCCTCGACCTCCGCGGGGGCGAACTCCGCCGTGATGTGGCTGAGGATGAGGTGGCTGCCGGCGGGCAGCGCGTCCATCAGGGCGCCGAGGACGCGCCCCGGGTCGTCCTCGGGGGTGATGAAGTGCATGATCGCCACGAGGTTGACGGCCACCGGCCGGGCGAGGTCGAGGGCCGGGTCGGAGCCGGTCATGCAGGGGTGGCCGAGGATGGTCTCCGGGCGGCGCAGGTCGCCCTGGATGTAGTCGATGCGGCCCGCGGCGGTGGAGTTCATCAGGGCGCGGGCGTGCGCGAGCACCACGGGGTCGTGGTCGGTGTAGAGGATGCGCGCCGCGGGGCGTACGGCCTGGGCTATCTCGTGGACGTTCGGCGAGGTGGGGATGCCGGTGCCGACGTCCAGGAACTGGTCGACGCCGAGGTCGGCAAGACGTTCGACGGCCAGGTGCATGAAGTGCCGGTTGGCGCGGGCGAACTTGCCCACGCCGGGCCAGACCCCGACGACCCGCTCGGCGGTCTCCCGGTCCGGCGCGTAGTGGTCCTTGCCGCCCAGGTAGTAGTCGTACATCCGGGCGGTCTGGGGCTTGGTGAAATCGATCTCGGGCGGGGTCCAGGACGTCCCGGCCACCGTGCTCAGCCAGGCCGTCTCGCCGCTCTCGGTGGTCACATGCGCTCCGGGATTACGCCGTCGGATGATCCGCACTCTGTCACACCCGGTGCGATTTGTCTCGTACTCCCGTTCCCGTGCGGACAGTTGGGAACACCGCGGGACGCGCGGGGAGACGCCGCCTGACGTCCAGTTGACAAGATGTCCTGACAAACCCCTTGCCCCCGCTCCCGGTCTGGCTTAGAAAGGTCGGTCGTGAGCCTCATCAAGCGGGGCTCACCATGTACGTCAAGGGGAGGCCATCGGTGACGAACTCGACACAGGGGGACAGAACGGAGCCCGTACGGGCACAGGACGCGGACCGGTCAGGACCGAGCCGGCGGCTCGTCTCGGCCGCGCTGGTGTCCGGCATCGTCGGTACGGCGCTGGGCGCGACCGCCCCGTCCGCGTGGGCGGACGACTGGAGCGTGCCGCGCCCGCGCAAGGCACCGCCGGGAGGGCGGGACCGCGCGCACAACGACGTGCTCTTCGTCGGCGCGCACCCGGACGACGAGTGCGGCAACCTCGCCACCTTCGGGCAGTGGCGGGAGCAGTACGGGCTGAGCACCGGTGTGCTCACCGTCACCCGCGGCGAGGGCGGCGGCAACGCGGTCGGCCCGGAGGAGGGCCCGCCGCTCGGCCAGATGCGGGAGGACGAGGAGCGCGAGGCGGTCGGCCTCGCCGGCATCGACAACATCTACTACCTGGACAAGCCCGACTTCTGGTACACCCTGTCCGGCCCGCTGACGGCCGCGATCTGGGACGTGGACGACACGCTGGAGCGCGTCGTCCGGCTGATCCGCGCCACCACGCCCGACACGGTCGTGACGATGGACCCGCGCCCCTTCAACCAGCACGGCGGCCACCAGTTGTCCGCCCGGCTGGCGATCGAGGCGTTCTTCCTCGCCGGCGACCCGCGCGCGTTCCGCTCGCAGATCACCAAGGAGGGGTACCGCCCGCACCGCCCGCGGCTGCTGCTTGCGCAGAACTACGGCTTCGGCAGCCTGCTCGGCCCGGACGCCCCGAAGCAGCGGCGTACGGACCGCGCCAGCGGCCTGCCCGTCTTCGGCGTCTTCACCGGTGCGCACAGCGAGGAGTACGGCACGAGCTGGGCGCAGGTGGAGCGGAACGCCGCCCGCAAGTACGTCACGCAGGGCTGGGCCGCGCGGCCGCCGCAGGTGCCGACCGACCCCGAGCAGTTGGGCTCCGACTGGTTCACGGTCCTGGCGGCGAACGGCAAGGCCGTGAAGTCGAAGGTGCGGTCCCAGGGCGAGCTGCGCCCGCTGTACGCGGAGTTCCGCGACTGGACGGAGCGCGTCGGCCTGCCGTGGCTGG
Source organism: Streptomyces sp. CMB-StM0423 (assembly GCF_002847285.1). Classification (NCBI taxonomy): domain Bacteria; kingdom Bacillati; phylum Actinomycetota; class Actinomycetes; order Kitasatosporales; family Streptomycetaceae; genus Streptomyces; species Streptomyces sp. CMB-StM0423. Next base: position 2,139,156 of record NZ_CP025407.1, read on the forward strand.
CGAACGACACCCAGCCGACGTACCCCGCCGCCCCGGCCACGACGATCCCCGAGGTCGCCACCGCCCCCGTGCTCGACGGGGTGGAGCGCCCCGGCGAGTACCCGGGCCCGGAGCTGCCGCTGGTGCACTGGGAGGGCGAGAAGGTCGGCGCGGAGGACATCTCGGCCACGGCGAAGCTGTCGCGGCACGGTGACGACCTCTACGTGTTCGTCAAGGTCACCGACGACCGCAGGGGCACGGCGCTGGAGGAGGGCGACGCCAAGCGCCACTGGCGTACGGACGCGGTCGAGATCACCCTCGACCCGCGCGGCACGGCCGACGACACCTCGACGACGTTCAAGACGGGCATCTTCCCGTACACCGCGAACGGCGGCGGTGCGGCAGCCGAGCGCGACGGCGACAACCGGCAGGGCCCGGCGGCCACCACGGCGCCCGGGATGCGGGTGGTCTCGGCGGTCTCGGACCCGTACCGGGGCTACACGATCGAGGCGAAGATCGCGCTGGCCGACCTGCCGGCCGCGGCCGACCCGGAGAAGTTCGCGCTCAACGTCCTGGTGTACGACTCGGACACCGACGACAAGACGGGCCAGACCCGGCTGGCGTGGTCGCCGTTCGGCAGCGCCCAGGCCGACCCGTACGTCTGGGGCACCGCGACGCTGGAGGGCTACACCCCGCCGGCGGACCGGCCCACGGAGCCGGCCGAGCCGGAGATCCCGAAGGACGCGGCACGCAGCGAGGACTCGCCGGCGTCGGTGGCGCAGTCGCGGCGTACGGGCGTCCCGCTCGCGGTCGGCCCGCGCCCCGGCCGCTGACGCGGCGCACGGGCAACGGCAGACCGGTCGGAAGAGCAGAAAGAGCAGTAATGCAGGCCGGCTTCGGCCGGCCGAAGCACCCGGCGGGCGCGCGCCTGTGACGCGCGTCCGCCGAGCGTACGCCCCGCGCCCCGCCCGCCCCGGCGGGGCGCGGACCGCACTCCCCGGGCTCCCCGGGCGCCCCGTTCAGGGGGGTGCCCCGCCGGTATCGTGAGCCGCATGGTCACGGACACCAAGGCCGCTCAGCGCGGCGACGAGATACTCGCCGTCTTCGACTCCGCATTCGGCGAGCTGCTCGCCGCCGATCCCGCCGCCTTCCGGCTCAAGTTCCGCAAGATGGCGGCCTCGGCGTTCGCCTTCTACCGCGGGACCGCCGCCCTCTATTACCACGACCTGGAGGCCGGCGAGCGCGGCGACCCGTTCCTGACCGAGCAGACCGGCCGGGTGTGGATCCACGGCGATCTGCACGCCGAGAACTTCGGCACCTACATGGACGCCAACGGCCGGCTCGTCTTCAACGTCAACGACTTCGACGAGGCGTTCGTCGGCCCGTTCACCTGGGACGTCAAGCGGCTGGCCGGCTCGCTGGCGCTCATCGGCTACACCAAGGCGCTCAGCGACGGCCAGATCTCCGGCCTCGTCCGCGCGTACGCCGACGCCTACCGCGAGCGCATCCGCGCCCTCGCCGCCGGTGCCAAGGACGACGAGGTGCCGCCGTTCACCCTCGACACCGCCACCGGGCCGCTCCTCGGCGCGCTGCGCACCGCCCGCGCGCACACCCGCTTCGGGCTGCTGGAGTCGATGACGGAGGTACGGGACTTCGAGCGCCGCTTCACCTCCGGCGGCGGCGCCATCGAGCTGGACGCGGCCACCCGCGCCCGGGTGCTCGACGCCTTCGAGGGCTATCTGGAGACGCTGCCCTCCGGCGGCCGGGAGCGCCGTCCGGACGCGTACCGGGTGAAGGACGTGGTGGGCCGCCGGGGCATCGGGATCGGCAGCGCGGGGCTGCCGTCGTACAACATCCTCCTCGAAGGGCACAGCGACGCCCTGGAGAACGACATCGTCATCTACATGAAGCGCGGCCAGACCCCGGCGGTCGCGCGGCACGTCACCGACCCGGCGATCCGCGGCTACTTCCACCACGAGGGGCACCGCACGGTCATCTCGCAGCGCGCGCTGCAGGCCGCCTCCGACCCGTGGCTGGGCTGGACGGAGCTGGACGGGGCGGGGCAGTTGGTCGCGGAGGTGTCGCCGTACGCGGTGGACCTGGACTGGTCGGACATCGATGACCCGGAGCAGGCCGCGGCCGTCGTGGGCGACCTGGGCCGGGCCACCGCCACCATGCACGCGGCGGCGGACGTGGCGGAGAGCGGGCACTCGCTGGTGCCGTTCTCGACGGAGCAGGCGATCGACGGGGCGATCTCGGCGGACGCCGACGGGTTCACCGAAATGCTGGTGGACTTCGCGCACGACTACGGGGTACGGGCGCGGGCGGACCACCAGATCTTCGTCGACCTCTTCCGCAACGGGCGGATCTCCGGCCTCTGAGGAAGCCCCGGCCACGGCGGCCTCCTGACGACGGAACACGGCGGCGGCACAGGGCGCGTACGCGGACGGCGTACGCGCCCTGACGTGTACGCGTCCCCTTGACATCATTATTGGTCTGGACCAACCTGTCCCTCGCGCATCCCCCGCCAGGCCCCAACACCCCAAGCCGTGGAGGCAGTTGTGGACCGATTCCTGCGCTTCTCCAGACACCGCTCCCGCCGCAGCGCCCCGCTCGCGGCCCTGCTCGCCGCGCTCGCCCTGCTGGCCGGCGCGCTCTCCGGCACCGCCGCCGGGGCCACCGCGCCCGAGGCCGCCGCCGAGCCCAACCTCGTCCGCAACGGCGGCATCGAGGCCGGGCTCGACGGCTGGAGCTGCTCCGCCGGCAGCGGCTCCGCGGTCACCAGCCCCGTGCACAGCGGGACGTCCGCCCTGCGGGTCCAGCCGTCGGGCGGCGACCAGGGCCAGTGCACCCAGACCGTGCCCGTACGCCCCCACTCGCAGTACGCGCTGAGCGGCTGGGTGCAGGGCGCGTACGCCTACCTCGGTGCCCGCGGCACGGGCACCACCGACGTCGCGGACTGGACCCCCGCCGCGAGCACCTGGACCGAGCTGAACACGTCCTTCACCACCGGGCCGAACACCACCTCGGTGACGGTCTACACCCACGGCTGGTACGGCCAGCCCGCCTACCACGCCGACGACCTCACGCTCACCGGACCAGGCGGCGACCCGGGCACCGTCCCCGCCGCCCCCTCGGGACTCGCGGCCGGCTCCACCACCGCCACCTCCGTCACGCTGTCCTGGGGCGCGGTGAGCGGCGCGACCGGCTACACCGTCTACCGCGACGGCACCCGCGCCACCTCCGTCACCGGTACCTCCGCCACCGTCACGGGGCTCACGCCCAAGACCTCGTACCGCTTCGAGGTGACCGCCACCAACGCCGCCGGCGAGTCCCCCGGGTCGGCCGCCGTCAGCGCCACCACCGGCGACGGCGGCGGCAACCCCGGCGGCACCCTGCCGCCGCACGCCCTCGTCGGCTATCTGCACACCAGCTTCGCCAACGGCTCGGGCTACACCCGGCTCGCCGACGTCCCGGCGAGCTGGGACGTGATCAACCTCGCCTTCGGCGAGCCCACCTCGTCGACCTCCGGCGACATCCGCTTCGCGCTCTGCCCGCAGACCGAGTGCCAGAACGTGGAACCGGTGGCGGACTTCAAGGCGGCGATCAAGGCCAGGCAGGCCGCGGGCAAGAAGGTGCTGCTGTCCATCGGCGGCCAGAACGGGCAGGTCCAGTTGACCAGCACGGCCGCGCGCGACGCCTTCGTCCGCTCGGTCGGCGGCATCATCGACGAGTACGGGCTCGACGGCGTCGACATCGATTTCGAGGGCCACTCGCTCTCGCTCGACAACGGCGACACCGACTTCCGGAACCCCACCACCCCGTCGATCGTCAACCTGATCTCGGCGCTGAAGACGCTCAAGGCGAAGTACGGCGAGCGGTTCGTACTCACCATGGCGCCGGAGACGTTCTTCGTGCAGATGGGCTACCAGTTCTACGGCACCGGGCAGTGGGGCGGCCAGGACCCGCGCTGCGGCGCGTACCTGCCGGTGATCCACGCGCTGCGCGACTCGCTCACGCTGCTGCACGTCCAGGACTACAACTCCGGCCCGATCATGGGCCTGGACAACCAGTACCACACCATGGGCGGCGCCGACTTCCACATCGCGATGACGGACATGCTGCTCACCGGCTTCCCGGTCGCGGGCAACGCCGACCGGTTCTTCCCCGCGCTCCGGCCCGACCAGGTGGCCATCGGGATGCCGGCCAGCACCCAGGCGGGCAACGGGCACGTGTCGACCGGCGAGGTGAACAAGACGCTGGACTGCCTGACGAAGGGCAGCAACTGCGGCTCGTACAAGACGCACGGCACCTGGCCCGGCATGCGCGGGCTGATGACCTGGTCGATCAACTGGGACCGGTACAACAACTGGGAGTTCAGCAGGAACTTCGACGCCTACTGGCCATAGGAGGCCCCGGCCCGGGACGCGCGCCGGCCCCGGGCGGCCGGACGCGCGCCGCGCCCGCCCCGCAGGTTCGCGGGGCGGGCGCGGTCGGGCCGCCGGGCACTCGGCCCGCGGGCGGCGGCCCGCCGGTCCCGTGTGGGGCCGGGACCGGGCTCGGCCGGCGGCCGGCTCCGGGCGGGCCCGGAACCGGGTCCGGCTCAGCCGAAGTTGCGGTCCACGCGGGCGGCTTCGTTCGCGTTCGGGTAGGCGTTGCGGCAGGAGGTGCCGGGGCCGCCGCCGGACATCAGCTCGCTGCACGGGCCGCTGTAGTTGTCCGGCAGGCCGAGGATGTGGCCGGTCTCGTGGGTGACGACGCGCAGCGAGTAGTACTGCTGGGTCTGGCGCAGGTCCAGGAAGACGTAGCCGTGGCCGCGGCCGTCGGTGACGGCGTGGCTGCCGCGCGGGTCGTTGCCCTGGCGGTAGCTGAAGTCGCCGGAGCCGGAGGTCTCGGCCAGCGTGATGTTGTTGGTGGCGTTGTTCCAGATCTGGGTGCTCTGGGATATGTCGCCCTGGTAGTTGGGCGCGCTGGCGTCGTTGTACGTGATGGTGATGGCCTGGTAGCCGGGTTCCGCCGCCTGCTTCTCGCGCGCCTTCTCCCGGATCATCTCGAAGAAGGCCCGGTTCTGCGCCTGCTGTTCCTTGTCGTGCCCGACATACGCCGCGGAGGCGGTGGCCTGCGTCGTCTGCCGGTCGTGGTGGTCGGCCGCGGGTGCCGGGGAGGCGGCCAGGCCGGTCAGCGCCAGGCCGAGGCCCAAGGCGGTGGAGACCAGTCTTCCGGAGAGCTTCATGGGGGGTTTCTCCTCACGAACGATTGGTCGGTCGGTCGGTGAGGAGTCTGCGGGCGAACAGGTGGCCGGGGGCAGATCTCATCCGGTGATAGCGGCGTGCGATCCCACCCCCGCCGGCGCCCGCCGCCGGGGCGGAACGGCGCATACGTGTAGTGCCCCTGACAAATAATTGCGGCTATGCTCCCCGCGTGGAGCTGGAGTTGAGGCATCTGCGCGCGCTGTGCGCGATCTCCGACGCCGGAAGTGTGCACGGGGCGGCCAGGTGGCTCGGAGTCTCCCAGCCCGCCCTGACGGCGCAGTTGAACCGTATCGAACGGGCCGTGGGCGGCCGGCTGTTCGTACGCGACCGCTCGGGCTGCCGCCCGACCCCGCTCGGCCGCTCCGTGACCGCCCGCGCGCGGCCGATCATCGCCGAGATGTCCACCCTGGTCAGCGAGGCGCGCGAGGAGGCCCGCGCGCAGGAGAGCGGGCCCCGGCTGCGACTGGGCAGCACCGCGAACCGGGCGGTGGCCGGCTGGCTGTGCCGGCTGCGCGGGCGGTTCCCGGACACGGACGTCTCCATCCGCGTCGACCCGTCGCCGAACTCGCTGCTGCGCATGGTCGCCGAGGGCCACCTCGACGTCGCGTTCGTGCACGAGGTCACCGGCTGCCCGCTGCGCGTACCCGACGGCGTCGGCCAGCGCACGCTGCTCTGGCGCGAGCCGCAGTTCGTCGCGCTGCCCGCGGCGCACCCCGCGGCCGAAGGCGAGGAGGTGGCCCTCGCCGACCTCTGCGGGCACCCGTGGGTCATCGATCCGCACGTGGACGGCGAGTGGCACGGCATCCGCCGGATGTTCGCCAGCGCCGGGCTGGAGTTGCGGGTTATCCAGGGCGACTACCTGACGGGCGCCGACCTGGTACGGGCCGGGGTCGCCGTCACCCCGTGCCAGCCCACCTCGACGCCGCGCCCCGGCATGGCGATCAGGCCGCTGCGCGGCGACCCGCTGACCGTACGGCTGCTGCTGGCCGCCCGGGCGGCGTCGACCACCGACGGCGAGTTCCATGCCGTCTACACCGCGCTGGAGGACGCCTACCGCGAGGCGGCCAGGTCCACCGAGACGTATCTGCGCTGGCTGCACCGCAACGACAACCCGCTGCTGCTCACCTGACGCCACCTGGCGCCCGTCCGCACGCGCCCCCGGGCGCCGCCCTCCGCGCCTGGCCGCGGGCGCGCAAGCCGGTTTACTATCCCTTTACCCTGGTGTCGGAGACACTCGATAAGAGACACTTCCGGCACCCCCGCCGACGATCACGAAGGAGCAGCGGTCCCGCAATGGGCGAACCTCCCAGTACCAGCCGTGCCACAGCCCGCCGGAGAACGAGCGACGGGGCGGGGGTGGCACGGTGACCGAGATCCTTCTGCTGCTCGCCGCCCTGGCCCTCACCCTGGCCTGCGCGATCTTCGTGGCGGCCGAGTTCTCCCTGACCACCGTCGAGCGCGGCGACCTGGAGCGGGCCGCCGCCGCGGGTGAGCGGGGCGCCGAGGGCGCCCTGAAGGCCGTCCGCCGGCTCACCTTCCAGCTCTCCGGCGCCCAGCTCGGCATCACCGTGACCTCGCTGGTCATCGGCATGCTGGCCGAGCCCTCGCTGGCCACGCTGCTGCGCGGCCCGCTGGAGGCCATGGGCCTGGGCGGCACGGCCTCGCCGGTGGCGACGCTGCTGGGCGTGGCGCTGTCCACGGTGGTCCTGATGGTGATCGGCGAGCTGGTGCCGAAGAACTGGGCGATCGCCCGGCCGCTGGCCGTGGCGAAGACCGTGGCCGGACCGCAGCGCGGCTTCACCGCCGCCTTCGGCCCGTTCATCCGCCATCTGAACAGCACCGCGAACCGCGTCGTGCGCCGCGTCGGGCTGGAGCCCGCCGAGGAGCTGGCCTCGGCCCGTACGCCCGACGAGCTGGTCTCGCTGGCCCGGCACTCCGCCGCGGGCGGCGCGCTGGAGCCGGACTCCGCCGAGCTGTTCGTCCGCACCCTGCACCTGCACGAGCTGACCGCGGAGAACGTCATGACGCCCCGCGTCGACGTCAAGGCGCTGGAGTCCGGCGCCACCGCCCTCGACGCCGCGAACCTCGCGCACGCCACCGGGCTGTCCCGCTTCCCCGTCTACGCGCACAGCCTGGACGAGGTCGTCGGCACGGTGCACATCCGCGACGTGCTCGCCCTCGAACCCCGCACCCGGGCCGCGACGCCGGTCACCGAGCTGGCCACCGAGCCGCTGCTGGTGCCCGAGACGCTGCCCGCCGACCGGCTGCTGGAGCAGTTGCGCGAGCGGCGCACGATGGCCGTGGTCATCGACGAGTACGGCGGCACCGCGGGGGTGGCCACGATGGAGGACATCGTGGAGGAGGTCGTCGGCGAGGTACGCGACGAGCACGACCCGGTCGAGCTGCCCGACCTGCAGCCGGCGGGCGTCGGCGCGGACGGCAGGCCGACCTGGGACGCGGACGGCAGCGTCCGCCTGGACCAGCTTGCGGAGCTGGGCCTGGAGGCCCCGGAGGGCCCGTACGAGACGGTCGCAGGGCTGATCGCCACGCTGCTGGCCCGCATCCCCGCCAAGGGCGACGCGGTGCACCTCGCCGGCTGGCGGCTGGACGTCCTGGCCGTCGAGCACCACCGCGCCGACCGGGTCCGGATCACCGCCCCCGCCGAGGACGCGGCCGGTGCCGCGCCGCCGCGCCGGGCCGCCGCACCCGACCAGCGCCGGCCCGCCGAGGAGGTGCGCCGGTGACCGCGCTGCAACTGTGGATCGGCGCGCTGACGCTGGTCACGAACGCCTTCTTCGTCGGCGCCGAGTTCGCGATGATCTCCGTACGGCGCAGCCAGATCGAGCCGCAGGCGCGCCGCGGGCACAAGCGCGCCCGCATCACGCTCTACGGCCTCGAACACCTTTCCGCGATGATGGCCACGGCCCAGCTCGGCATCACCGTCTCCTCGCTGGTGCTGGGCGCGGTCGCGGAACCGGCCATCGCGCACCTGCTGGAGCCCGGCTTCGAGGCGGCCAGCGTGCCGTCCGCCGCGGTGCACCCGATCGCGTTCGTGATCGCGCTGACCGTGGCGACGTACCTGCACATGCTCATCGGCGAGATGATCCCGAAGAACATCGCGCTGGCCGCGCCCGTGCCCACCGTGCTGCTGCTGGGCCCGCCGCTGGTCGCGGTGACCCGGGCGCTGCGCCCGGTGGTCTTCGGCATCAACGCCTTCGCGAACGGGCTGCTGAAGCTGCTGCGGGTGGAGCCGAAGGACGAGGTGGCGGCGGTCTTCACCGACGACCAGCTCGCCCGGATGGTCACCGACGCCAGCCAGGCCGGGCTGCTGGAGCCGGCCGACGGCGAGCGGCTGCGGGACGCGCTGGAGCTGGGCACCCGGCCGGTCGGCGAGATCCTGGTGCCCGCGGGCACCATGACGACCGTCGAGGACACCGTCACCCCGGCGCGTCTGGAGCGGCTGGCCGCCGAGGCGGGCTTCTCCCGCTTCCCGGTCACCGACCGGGGCGGCGCGCTGCTGGGCTACCTGCACATCAAGGACACCCTCGGGGTGGCGGAAAGGGACGCGCCGTTCCCGCGTACGGCGCTGCACCCGATGACGCGGGTGGCCATCGACACCCCGCTGGACGACACGCTGACCGCCCTGCGCGCCGCCGGCAGCCATCTGGCGGCCGTCACCGGCGACCAGGGGCGGGTGCTGGGCTTCGTCACCATGGAGGACGTCCTGTCGGAGCTGGTGGGCCCCGCGCCGGCCGCGGCCTGAGCGCCCGCCCGCCGGCCCCGCCCACCGGCTCCCGCCGGGGGTACGGGCGGGCGGGCGGCGGCGCCGCGCGGGAAAACCCCTCGTGCGCGGGGACCAGCCGCGGTACGGTCGCGCTCTCGGCAACGGCGGGAGGCGGCTCATGCACGGTCCGCCGTCCGGCGTCCCCACGGACGCCCCCGTATCCCCGGCACCCGGTGCCGAGCTGTTCTGCGACGAGTCCGGCTACGAGGGCGAGAACCTCGTCGGCGGCATCACCGACGTCTTCGCCCACGCCGGTGTGACGGTCCCGGCCGCGGACGCGGCGGACTGCATCCGCGAGCTGCGGGACCGCATCCGCTCCCCCGCGACCGTCTACAAGGCGAACCACCTCCAGCGCGAGAAGCACCGCGGCACGCTGCTGTGGTTCCTCGGTCCGGAGGGGCCGCTGCCCGGCCGCGCCCGCGTGCACCTGACGGAGAAGTCCTTCTTCACCGTCGCCCGGATCGTGGACCTGCTGGTGTCCGGGACGGACCCGGCGGACGCGCCCGCGATGCTGCGCGGCGCGCACGCGCGCGGTCCCGCGGGTGAGCTGTACCGCGCGGGCCCCCGCGTCTACGGCCGCGAGCGCTGGCGGGCGTTCCTCGCCTCGTTCAACGAGCTGATGTGGATCAACACCCGCCGGGGCGCGGAGACGTCGGCCGACGGCTTCTTCGGACTGGCCGGCGAACTGCACCGCGCGGGGGCGCCTGGTGAGGCGGGGCGGCTGCTGGGGCTCGTACGACAGGCGCGCCCGCGGGCCGACGCGCTGCGTGCCGCGCTCCTCGAAGACCCGCGGACCGTGCCCGCGCTGGACTCGCTGCTGCCGGCGCTGGCCGCTGCGGTCGCGTACTGGGGGCGGGACGGTGCGCCGGTGACCGTCGTGCACGACCGGCAGACGGCGCTGACCGACGAGCGGATGGCGCGGCTGTACGAGGTGTGCCGGCCGCCCCGGGCGCACCTGCGCGCGCTGCGCTTCGTCGACGCCGAGACCGATCCGCGGGTGCAGCTCGCCGACTTCCTCGCGGGGATCGCCCGCAAGCGGGCCTCCGACGCGCTGGCCGGCCTCGCCGATCCCGAACTCGACGAGCTGCTGCGCCCGTACGTCGCCCCGGACTCGGCGTGGGGCGACGCGCGGAGCTGGGCGCTGCTCGCCCCCGGACCCGCGCCCCGGGCGGGCCTCACCCCGGCGTGAGGGCACCCGGGCCGGGGACTGCGGGGCGCGGGCTCAGCGGGGTGTGGCCGCCAGTCGTACGGCCAGGCCCGCGAAGACCGTGCCGCTGAAGATGTTGAGCCCGCGCGCCAGCCGCCGGCTGCGGCGCAGCGCCCGCGACAGCCGGCCGGAGAGCAGGCCGACCGAGCCGTCGACGCAGAAGCCGACGATGACGCCGGTGATGCCGAGGAGGAGCAACTGCAGCGGCAGATGGCCGCGGCCGGGGTCCACGAACTGCGGCAGGAACGCGATGTTGAACATGATGACCTTGGGGTTCAGCAGGTTGGTGACCATTCCCTGCCAGAACGCGCGGCGCGGCCGGGGACCGCTGCGCCCGTCGGCGCCGGCCGCCGCGTCGTCCTCGTCGCCGGGCACGGAGCGGTCGCGGAAGGCGCGGATCGCGAGGTAGAGGAGATAGGCGGCACCGAGCCAGCGGAGCACGTGGTAGAGCACCGGCAGCGCGCCGAAGAGCGCGGAGAGCCCGAGGGCGGCGGCGCAGGCGTGCACGAGCATGCCGCAGGCCACGCCGGCCGCGGCCATCACGCCCATGCCGGAGCCGCCGCGCCCGCCCATGGCCACGATGAACATCATGTCGGGGCCCGGGGTGATGGAGAGTACGAAGATCGCCACGACGAAGGCGGCGAGGAGCGACAGGTCGACCATGGCGGCGATACTCGCACCGCGCCGCCGCCCGGGCGACCGAATTCCACCTGCCGGGACGCGGCCCCGCGGGACCGTCGCCCGGCCCTCGTACGCGGCGGCCGCGAGGCGCCCGTACCGTAGCGGCATATGCCATCCGCGGTCCCGTACGACCGCGGAACGCTCGCTGAACGCCCGCGTCCGCGGGGCAGCTTCGCCCCCCGTGCCGCAGCCGTCTAATGTGGTCTGCCACGACCACCCCGGACCCCGGTGGGCCGTCGCCGGAGCACGAGCGAACCGCCCATCGCTGGGAGACAAGTCCCGGTGCGCGCCCACGCTCGACCGGGAACCACTCCCGAGTTCAGCCACGTACCCGGATACGGGCAGCGGGTCGCGCGTGATCTCCGGCGGCACGTCCGGCCGCACATCCGGCCGGCACAGCAGCCGTGAAACGAGGTGACGACCCCATGCCCGAGGAGTCGCGAGAGGAAGGTCTGGCCGCCGCGTTCGTGGACCTGGCCGACACCCTCGACAGCGATTTCGACGTCGAGCAGCACGCGCGCAGGCTAGCGCTGCACTGCGCCGAGCTGGTCGACGTCAGCGCCGCGGGCGTCGTCCTCGCCGCCGACGACGGTGCCGCGCTGACCGCGTCGGCCTCCGACGAGCGCGCGCACGCCCTGGAGGAGGCGGAGGTGGAGTGGGGCGAGGGCCCCGCCGTGGACTGCTACCGCACCGCGAGACCCATGCCCGCCATCCCGCTCGCGCACGCGCGGGCCCGCGCGGACTGGCCCCGCTTCACCGGCCGGGCGCTGGAGCTGGGCTTCGCCCTCGTCGCCTCCGCGCCGATGCAGGTGCGGGGCACGACCGTCGGCGCACTCACCCTCTTCCGGGACCGGCCCGGCACCCTGCACGCCGCGCAACTGCGGCTGGGCCAGGCGCTCGCCGACGTCGCCACCCTCGGCATCCTGCAGCAGCGCGCGCTGGCCGAACAGACGGCGGTCGCGGCGCAGTTGCAGAACGCCCTCAACTCCCGCATCGTCATCGAGCAGGCCAAGGGCGCGCTCGCCCAGCGCCGGAGCATCGCCGTCGACGAGGCGTTCCGCCTGCTGCGCGGGCACGCCCGCAACAACCGCAGGCCGCTGGCCGACGTGGCCCGCGAGGTGGTCGAGGAAGGGCTCGACCCGACGCCGCAGGACGGCTGAATCCGGCCGCGGGACGGCCGGTTCCGGCCGATCTGCCGGCCGGCTCGCGCGCCGGGGGGCGCGTGGCCGGCGGGCGAACGGCAGGCGGAGGCCGGGCGGCCGGTCAGGACAGAGCGAACGTCGGCGGCACGCTGGGCAGTTCCATCGCGGCGTCCAGGAACCGGTCCTCGCGCGGCGGCAGGAACTGCAGCGTGCTCGCGTGTGCCGGTCCTTCCGCGGTCATCGCCCACATGCACAGCATCGCCGCGGGCCGCCCCGCGGGATCGGGCGACGCCTCCAGCGTGGCATAGCGCACCGGCGCCCCCAGCGGCGCCGTCACCAGCACGAAGTGCGCCTCGGGCGGCGCCACCGCGGGCGGCAGCGTGACGAGGACGGAGTCGTGCCGGACGAGCCGGCCCACCGGCCGGTCGTCCGACTGCTCCCCGGCGGGCAGCCCCGCCCCCGCCTGCCGCCACAGCGCCCGCAGCTCGGCGTCGAGCGAGCCGTCGAGCGCGGCGGCGAGCAGGCGCTCCGGTGCGGTCAGGGCGAGGTCGCGGAGCACGGCGTGGGCGAAGGCGTAGTGCTGGCGTCGGGCATCCGTAGCATTCATACATCAGTTCTATCCGAGCCCACTGACAACGCCCCGCCGCCCGGCGGCCGTTCGCCCGCGCCCGGGCGAACGGCCGTACACCGGCTCAGGGCAGGGTGAGCCCGTACGCCTGGAGCGCGGGGACCACCGGCTGGTAGAACGTCGCCCCGCCGGAGCTGCACGAGCCGCCGGACACGATGAGACCGAGCGCCGTGCCGCCGGAGTAGGCGGGCCCGGCGCCGTCGCCCGGCTCGACGCAGACGTTGGAGCGGAACAGGCCGTAGACGATCCCCTCGGGGTAAGCGATGGTGTCGTTGACCGAGACGACCCGGCCGCAGTGCACGCCCGTGGTCCGGCCGGCGTGGCACACCTGCTGCCCGACCGAGGGCTGGGCGGCGCCGGTGATCTGGATCGCCCCCGGTCCCGCCGACAGCTCGCTGGGGTAGGTGAAGCCGGGGTTGGTGTAGCGGACCAGGGCGAAGTCGCCGCCCGGGAAGTTCACGCTCTCGGTCCTGCCGATCTCCACCGTCCTGGCGGGATCCGCGTACCAGACCGGTCCCGCGGCGTCGGCGCAGCGGCCCTGCATCAGGGCGTAACGCTCCCCGCCGCGGCCCGCGTTGAAGCCGACCTGGCAGGACGGTCCGGTGCTGCTGTAGAGGACGTCGCCGCCGCGGACGGCCTGGTCCTGCGCCCCGGCGGCGGGCGGGGCGAGGGCGGTGAGCACGGCGAGGAGCGCGGCGGCCAGGACGGCCGCGAGTGGGGTGAGCCTCAGGGGGGCGGAGTGCGGGGTGAGCGGAGCGCGACGTAAGTTCACGGATCCTCCCGTCGTGGGGTCGGCCAGCGCATTGTCGCGCAGGGCCGACTGCCCCGTACAGCAGAGCCGTTCGGCCCTATTCGGGTGCGTATCACCCGCGGCATGCTGGTCCCGCCTCGGCGAGCCGTGGCGTGGGGGGTGAGAGCCGATGCGGCGCGGAAGCCCGCGCCGCATCGGCTCGCCTTCGTCTTCGCCGTCCCCTCCCGTACGGCCGGCCGCCGCGCGCGCCCGCCGGCTACCGCTCGGAGGGCCCCGCGCTCCCCTGCCGCCAGTGCGGCTCCACCCGCGCCCAGTCGCGCCCCCACTCCGCCGCGCGCCTGCGGTCGAGACGTACGCGCACGACGGTCCTGGACCCGAACACCAGGCATCCCACCACTCCGGCCGCCCCGCCGGCGGCCACCGCGCTCTGCACGCCGGTGTCGCCCGCGGGCGGCGGCGGGTCCACGGCGTGCCGGCCCGCCGCGTCCGTCCAGATCTCCGCCTCCGCGCCCTTGAGCAGCCCGGCGGACACCGGCGTACGTCCGGTGTGCGCCCGCCCGTCCGCGTCCCGCCAGCGGACCCTGGTGGTCACCTCGCCGCCCGACCACGCGTCGCCCCGCAGCATCGTCAGCGGCGGCGCGTCCTCCAGCAGCACGGCCGTCGTACGCTGCCGCTCCGCGCTGCGGCTGCTCAACTCCTCGTGGACCGCGGCCGCGGACGCCCAGGCGGCCGCGGTGCCGCCGAGGGCGAACACCGTGACTGCGCCGAACGTCACCCAGCCCTCCAGCACGTCCGTACGCCGTCTGAAGGGGTTGCGCCGGCTCCACACTCTGCGTACCGGGCGGTCCCCCTCGCGCCCCATGCCCGCTCCCGCGGCCATCGGCACCCCCCATCCGCTTCCCTTGCGCCCGGGTAAGGCTCTCCCACCGACTGTCGCACTTCGGCCCCCGTTCGGCGAGAACCGGGCGGACGCCGGCGCGCGGGTCGTAGCATCCGGGTGCCCGCAGCGTGCCGGTCATGGGCCCGTTCGGCCCTACCCCCGGGCACGTGCGGCCGAGGACGATCGAGCCAGCCGAGCAGGAGCGGAAAGGTGCCCGACGTGACAGTGGAAAGGAAATTCTCGGCGGCCCGGCCCATCAGGGTCTTCCTCGTCGACGACCACGAGGTGGTCCGGCGGGGCCTGCGCGACCTGCTGGAGGCCGAGCCCGGCATCGAAGTGACCGGCGAGGCGGGCACGTTCGCCCAGGCGCTGGCCCGCGGGCCCGCGCTGCGGCCCGACGTCGCCGTACTGGACGTCCGGCTGCCGGACGGCGACGGGATCGGGGTCTGCCGCGAGCTGCGCTCGCGGATGCCCGAGCTGGCGTGCCTGATGCTGACGTCCTTCGACGACGACGACGCGCTGCTGGACGCGATCATGGCGGGTGCCTCGGGGTACGTGCTCAAGCAGATCAAGGGCGGCGACCTGGTCTCCGCGGTACGGACCGTGGCCTCCGGGCAGTCCATGCTCGACCCCGCCACCACCGCCCGGCTGATGACGAACCTGCGCCGCGACGACGTTCCCTCCGCGCCGGAGAACGAGGTGCTCGCCGGTCTGTCGCCGCGCGAGCTGGACGTGCTGGAGCTGATCGGCGAGGGCCTGACGAACCGGCAGATCGGCCAGCGGCTCTACCTGTCCGAGAAGACGGTCAAGAACCACATCTCCCGGCTGCTCGCCAAGCTGGGCGTGGAGCGCCGGATACAGGCGGCGGTGCTCGCCAGCAAGGCCCACCGCCCGCCGGGCGCGTGACGCCCGCCGTACGCACCCGCCGCGGCCCGCGCGCCGCACCGCTCACCCCCGGCCGGGGTCCTGCCCGCTCCCGTCCGTGCCGCCCCCGCCGTCCTCCCGCCCGTCCGCCTGCTCCCCCGGGCCGCCCCGCTCCTGCGCCGCCCGGCGGTCCAGCGGCACCCGCCACACCAGGCGCGTACCACCGCCGGCCGGCGGGTCGAGCATCAGCTCGCCGCCGAGCTGCCTGGCCCGTTCCGCGATGTTCGCCAGCCCGCTGCGCCGCCCGCCGGCCGGCAGGCCGCGCCCGTTGTCCGTCACCGTGAGGGCGACCAGGCCCTGCCCGGCGATCACCGTGATCTCGACCGACGACGCGCCCGCGTGCCGGGCGGCGTTGGACAGCGCCTCCCCGAGCACCGCCACGAGGTGGTCGGCCACCGGCGCCGGCACGTCGGTGTCGAGCAGCCCCTCGGTGCGCAGCACCGGCGTGAACCCGAGGGTGGCGACCGAGTCCTTGGCCTGGCTGAGCACGCGCAGCCGCAGGCCCTGCGCGGTCGGCCCGTGCTCGTGTCTGCGCAGGCCGAAAATCGTGGTTCGGATGATCTTGATGGTCTCGTCCAGGTCGTCCACGGCGCGCAGCAGCCGCTCGGTGCCCTCCTCGTGGGTCACGAAGCGCACCGCGCTCTGGAGCGTCATACCGGTGGCGAACAGCCGCTGGATGGCCAGGTCGTGCAGGTCCCGGGCGATGCGGTCGCGGTCCTCGAAGAGCGCGAGCTGCTCGGCGTCCCGGCGCCGCTGGGCCAGCTCCATGGCCACCGCCGCCTGCCCGGCGAAGCCGACGAGGGCGTCGGTCTCCTCCGGGCCGAAGCGCTCGCCGCCCGCCTCCCGGCCGACGAGCAGCACGCCGCGCAGCCCGTCGCTGGTGCCCAGCGGTACGGCGACCGCCGGGCCGATGCCGTTTTCCGGCAGCCCGCCGTCCCGTACCCGGGGGTCCTTCGTCACGTCGTCGCTGATCGCCAGCTCCACCCGGGTGAAGGCGGCGCCGGACAGCGTCCCCTTCATGGGCAGCGTGCGCCCTTCGAGCACGTCGGCCGCGGTGCCCTGGGCGAGCACGATACGCAGCTCGTCTGCGCCCTCGGCGGGCAGCGCGACGGTGCCGAGGTCGGCCTTGAGGATGCTGCGGGCCCGGTCGAGCATCAGGCCCAGCACCTCTTCCTCCTGGGCGCCGGAGAGCAGGGTGTTGGTCACCTCGCCGCTGGCCTCGATCCAGCGCTGCCGGCGGCGGGCCTCCTCGTACAGCCGGGCGTTCTCGATCGCCACGCCCGCGGCCACGGCGAGCGTCGACAGGACCGCCTCGTCCTCGCCGTCGAACTCCTTGGCGCTGCGCTTCTCGGTGAGGTAGAGGTTGCCGAAGACCTCGTCGCGGACCCGGATGGGCACGCCGAGGAAGGAGTGCATCGGCGGGTGGTTGGCCGGGAGGCCGTACGAGGACGGGTGGTCCTGCAGCTCCTGGATGCGCAGCGCCTCGGGGTGCCGGATCAGCTCGCCGAGGACGCCGTGCCCCTGCGGCAGCGGGCCGATCTCCTCGTACTCCTCGACGGAGATCCCCACGGGGATGAACTGCGCCAGCCGCTCGCCGTGTTCGATGACGCCGAGCGCACCGTACTCGGCGTCCACGAGCACCACCGCGGCCTCCACGATCCGCCGCAGGACCTGGCGCAGGTCCAGCTCCCTGCCGACCGTGAGCACCGCCTCCAGCAGGCTGTGCACCCGGTCGCGGGTGCCGCGCACCTCGTCGATGCGCAGTTGCAGCTCGTCCAGGAGCTGGTCGAGCTGGAGGCGGGGCAGGTGCCCGCCGCCGTGTCCGCTTGTCGCCATCGCATCCCCCCACAGGACCCCGGGTGGTCAGACAGCACCTCCCCGCACCACGGTAGCCACGTCGTCACGCTCCGGGAGCCTTTCCCGGTCACCCGAATGCACGTTGCGGCGCGGGCCTGCGGAAAGCCTCACGGAATGTGGACACCGGCGAGGCTCCCGGCCGCCGGGTCCTGCGGCGGGGGTCCCGCTCGGCGGGCGCGCCGCCGGTGTGTGCCCTTACCGTGGGCATATGGCAGAGAACGAGACCCTGGCCCTGCACGCCGCCGCGCTCGATCAGTTCACCCGGCACGTCCACCAGGTCGGTCCCGACCAGTGGGGTGCGGCCACGCCGTGTACGGAGTGGAGTGTGCGGGATCTCGTCAACCACATGACGGTCGAGCAGTTGTGGGTGCCGCCGCTGCTCTCCGGCGACAGGGTCGAGGGAGTGGGCGACGAGTACGGGGGCGACCAGCTCGGCGACGATCCGGTGGAGGTCTGGGACGGTGCCTCCGCCGAGGCCCGCGCCGCCTTCGCGGAGCCGCTCGCCCTGGCTCGTACGGTGCACCTGAGCTACGGGGACAGCTCCGCGGAGTCGTACTGCCTGGAGATGGCCGTGGACGCGATCGTGCACTCCTGGGACCTGGCCCGGGGCATCGAGGCCGACGACGTACTGCCCGCGGAGCTGGCGGAGTTCGCGCTGGCCCAGGTGGAGCCGCAGACCCGGATGCTGGCGGCCAGCGGGCTCTTCGCCGCCCCGGTGCCGGTGCCGCCGGACGCGGACGCGCAGACGCGGCTGCTGGGCCTGACGGGGCGCCGCGCCTGAGACGCGGGCCTTCGGGGGCTACGTGCCCGTGCCCTGCGGGGCGGTGAGGATCGTGCCCTGCGCCACCGCGCACAGCTCGGGACCGCGCTCGCCGTCCGCGGCCCCGGTATCCGCCACGTCCCCGGTATCCGGCCCGACCGCGTAGATGTCGCAGCGGCAGACGGCCTGGCGCCGGCCCGCGTGCACCACGTACGCCTCGGCCCGCAGGGTGCCGTCCCGCGCCGGGCGCAGGTACTGCACGGAGAAGCCGCCGGTGAGGACCGCGGGGCCGAGGACCGTGCCGGCGGCGAACGTCAGCGCGTTGTCGGCCGCGTAGGCGAGCAGCCCGCCGTGCGCGTAGCCGAACTGCTGGCGCAGGTCGTCGCGGATGTCCACCTCCAGCGTCGCGGCGCCGTCCGCGAACGCGGTGATCCGGGCGCCGAGCAGCCTGCTGAACGGCTGCTCGTCGAGCACCTTCTGCGCGAAGTCGATCCCGAGGTCCGTCATGTGACCCCACGGTAACGGCTGTTGCGCCGTACCCCTAGGTCCGCTCGGGTTCGCGGAGTTCGACCCAGGTGCACTTGCCGCGGGGCAGCAGGTCCACGCCCCAGCGGTCGGCGACCCGGTCGACGAGGAACAGCCCGCGCCCGCTGGTGTCCATGTCGCGTACGGGCATCAGGCACGGCAGCGCGCGCGAGGGGTCGCGCACCTCGATGCGGATCCGGCCGCACCCCCGCGACATGCGCAGCCCGAACGTGCGCGCCCCGGTGTGCCGTACGGCGTTGCCGACGAGCTCCGAGACCAGCAGCACGGCGTGCTCGGCGAACCCCGGCGACAGGCCCCAGTGCCGGACGACCACCGCCTCGGCCAGCCGGCGGGCCGCCCCGGCGGACTCGGGCCGCGACGGCAGCCGCACCTCGCCGACGGCGGGGTTGCCCCAGTGCTCCATCGGGCCGGGGGCGGCGGCGCCCGAAGAACCGTCGGCGGGGCCCGCGGTGGGGAAGCGCCGGTAGGCGGGCGAGGGCAGCGGCCGCAGCAGGGGCCTGCGCGACCGCCGTACGGCGAGGGCCGCCGGACGCGCCGGCTCGTCCCGGTGGAGTTGCTGCATGTCCTCAAGGCCCGCCATGGCCTCATGATGGCGCGGGCGGACGTCTTTGGGAGCATTTCCGCGCCAACAAGTCCTGCGGAAGCCTACATTCCGTGAGCGCTCTCAGGCATATGCCAGAGCTACTTCACCCCGGTCACGCCCCGCTGAACTGCGTAAACTCCCCGGTGACCGGCGGCCGCAGGACCCCAAAACACCCGAATCACCGAAGTCTTGCTTCCGGCGCTCACTACCCCCGGCCGGGGGTAGTGGTCACGGAGCGTCGCCGGGCGCCCGGGGCGGCGGAACCCACCCGGAGGGCGCCCGCGGACCGGCTCAGCGGAACTCCGCCTTCCCCGGCCCCTTCTCCACGAAGCTGCGCATCCCGGTCTCCCGGTCCTCGGTCGCGAACAGCCCCGCGAACCAGCTCCGCTCCAGCGCGAGCCCCGTCTCCAGGTCCGTCTCCAGACCGTGGTCCACCGACTCCTTCGCCGCCCGCAGCGCCATAGCGGGCCCCTTGGCGAGCCGCGCCGCCCAGGCGTGCGCCTGCCCGTACACCTCCGCGTCCGGCACCACCCGGTCCACCAGACCGATCGTCAGCGCCTCGGCGGCCTTGACCATCCGGCCCGTGAAGATCAGGTCCTTGGCCCGCGAGGGCCCGACCAGCCGGGCGAGCCGCTGCGTGCCGCCCGCGCCCGGGATCAGCCCGAGCATGATCTCCGGCTGCCCCAGCTTCGCGCCCTCGCCGGCGATCCGGATGTCGGCGCAGAGCGCCAGCTCGCAGCCGCCGCCCAGGGCGTACCCGTTGACCGCGGCGACGACCGGCTTCGGCACCCGCGCCAGCGCCGTGAACGACTCCTGCAGACCGCGGCTCCGCGCGACCATGGCCGCGTGGTCCATCGCCTGCATCTCCTTGATGTCGGCGCCGGCGGCGAAGACCTTCTCGCCGCCCCACACCACCAGGGCGCGCACGTCGTCACGTCCTGCCGCCTCGGCGGCGAGTTCGCGGATACGGTCCTGGACGGCGATGTCCAGGGCGTTCATGGGCGGGCGGTCCAGGCGCAGCGTACCGACGCCCTCGGCGACCTCCAGGTATGCAGTCATGCCACCACACGTTAGCGCTCATTAACGACCTCGCGCCGCGGGGCCCGGTGCGCTTGCTCACACACCGGGCCCCGCATGCCGTCCGGCCGGATCATCCGGCAGGGCGACGACCGCTCGCTGCCGTCACTGCGGTGCGGTCCACTCCTCCCAGGACATGTTCCAGCCGTTCAGGCCGTTGTCCGGGGCGATGACCTCGTCCTTGGCGTTCTTGACCTCGACCACGTCGCCGATGAGGGAGTTGCGGAAGAACCAGGAGCCGGGCGTCGACTTGTCGCCGCCGCCGCGGGCGTCGTACAGGCCGATGCAGCCGTGGCTGGCGTTGGCCGAGCCGAACGTGGCCTGTCCCGACCAGTAGTTGCCGTGGATGAAGGTGCCGGAGGTGGAGAGGCGCTGCGCGTGGGGTACGTCCTTGATGTCGTACTCGCCGCCGAAGCCGACCGTGTCGCCGTCCATCCTGGTGACCTCAAGCTGCTCGGTGATCACCATCTTGCCGTTCCAGGTCGGCGTGGACGGCGCGCCCGTGGTGACCGGGATGGTCTTGATGTTCTTGCCGTTGCGCTCGACCTTCATCTTCTTGCTGTCGGCGTCGACCGTGCTCACCTGGCGGCGGCCGATCTCGAAGCCGACGTCCTTGTGCTGCTCGCCGTAGACGCCGTCCGCGCCCTCGACGCCGTCGAGGCGGAGGCTGAGCGTCACGTCCGTGCCGGGCTCCCAGTACTCCTCGGGGCGGAAGTCCAGCCGCTGGTTGCCGAACCAGTGGCCCTCGATCTCCACGTCGGGGTCGGCGGTGACCTCGATGGCCTCCTCGACCTCCTTCATGTTCGAGATCGGCTGGTTGAAGTTGATCGACACCGGCATGCCGACGCCGACGGTGCTGCCGTCCTCGGGCGTGAAGTGGCCGATGAAGGTGTTCTCCGGCACGACGGTGGTGAAGGTGGTGTCCTTGGCGGACTCCAGTCCCTCGGAGTCCTGCGCGACGGCGTGCACCTTGTACTTGGTCTGGGTACGCAGGTGGCCGGCCGGCTTCCACACGGCGCCGTCCTTCGAGATCCCGCCCTTGACCTCGGCGCCCTTCTCGTCCGCCACCTGCACCGAGACGAGCTTGCCCTTGTCCGCGGTCACCTTCAGCTCGCCCTGGGTGCCGACCGCGTCGGCGCCGTCCTTCGGCGTGATCTCGACGGCCGCCTGCGAGACCTTCTGCTCCTCGCCGCCCGAGCCGGAACCCCCGGAACCGCCCTTGCCCCCGTCGCCGTCCCCGCCGTCGGAGCCGCCGCACGCCGTCACCACGACGAGCACGGCGCCGGTCAGCAGCGCCGCCAGGCTGTGCCGGGTACGTCCCCTTCGTATCCGCTCCACCTTCAACGCCGTATTCTCCCCTCGGCCACACCGAGCCAGAAGTTCCCCCGCGCGTGGTCCATGCGCGCCCTTGCGTTCAAGGTATCCCCAGCCACGGAGATGCGACGCCGCATGATTGTCACCGTTCGGTCCCAACTGGTACGCGCTCCGCGGGCGCTTGCGGCGCGATAATCCGGTGGCGTCCGCGGAGCCGCCGGGTGACACTGCAACCCGATGACCTCCTCTTCCGGCTCTTCCGGCTCTTCCGGCTCTCCCGCGCCCTCGTCCCCCTGCCCGTCGGCCCCGGCCGGGAGCGCCCGCCCGCCGGGCACCCCAGCGCCGCCGCACGACGGCCCGCCGGAGCTGCCTCGGCGACCCCTGCGCAGCCGCGAGTTCGGCCTCTTCTTCGTCGCCCGCGGGATCGCCAGGCTCGGCGACATGATGGCGCCCGTCGCACTCGCCGCCGGGCTGATCATGCACGGATACGGCGCCGGGGCGGTCGGCCTGGCGATGGCGTCGATGACGGCGTGCTTCGCCGGGTTCGTCATCTTCGGCGGCGTGTTCGCGGACCGGTTCAACGCCCGCGCCGTGATGATCGGCGCCGACCTCGCCCGGGTCGGCACGCAGTTGGCGATGGCCGGGCTCTTCCTCTCCGGCGACGTCGTGCTCTGGCAGGTCTGCGCGCTGTCCGCGCTGAACGGCACCGCGGCCGCGATGTTCCAGCCGGGGGTCGCCGGCATCATCCCGCGGATCGCCGACGACGTGCAGGGCGCCAACGCCTCGATCCGTACGGCCGAGTCGGCGATGACGCTCGCCGGTCCCGCCGCGGCGGGCGCGCTGGTCGGCCTCACCTCGCCCGGCGGCGTCTACGCCGCGCACGCCGGGACGTACGCCGTGAGCGCCCTGTGCCTGGCCCTGCTGCGGCTGCCGCCGCGCCCGGCGGACGACGCGCCGCCCCCGCGGCCGCCGAAGGGCGGGCGCGGACGGGCTTTCCGGGCCGATCTGGCGGAGGGCTGGCGCGAGTTCTCGTCCCGCACCTGGATGTGGGCGGTCATCGCGGTGTGGATGGTCTTCATGATCGGTTCCTGGGGTCCGACCGTGCCGCTGGTGGCGGCGGAGGTGGTCGGGGAGTACGGGGCCGGGGCGTACGGCGTCGTCAACTCCGTGATGGGCGCAGGGATGGTCGTCGGCGGGCTGGTCGCGATGCGGCTGCGCCCGGCGCGCCCGCTGCGCGCCGGGGCGATCGCGGCGCTCGGCTTCGGCGCCCAGCCGGCGGCGGTGGGGCTCGGGCTGCCGGTGCCGGCGATCGCCGGGGCGATGGCGGTGGCCGGGGCGGCGCTCGCGTTCTGGGGCGTGATGTGGGCGACGAGCGTCCAGACGCAGGTGCCGCCCGCGGCGCTGAGCCGCGTGAACGCGTACGAGATCGCCGGCTCCGTCGCCATGCTGCCCGTCGGCAACGCGCTCGCCGGGCCGGCCGCGGGAGCGTTCGGCGCCCACGCGGTGCTGGTGTTCAGCGGCGCGCTGGCGCTGCTGACGGCGTGCGCGCTGCTCGCCGTACCGGCCATACGCAACCTGCGCAGGGTGGACGGCGTACGCAAAGATCCCGTCAAAGCGGACACCCGGCGGACGGATGCGCGCATGACCGACAGGTCAGGAGAAGGGAAAACGGGGTGAGCGCTTAGCCTGCCCTTACGTAGGCTCGGGGGCGATGCCTGCAGCCGCCATACACACCGAAGAGCCCGAGCCCGCCGACTCCCCGACCGCCGCCGCTACCGGCCCCGGCCTCGGAGGACCGCCGGGGGGTGGCGAGGGGGACCGCTCCGCGGTGCGCTCGCTGCTGCGCCTGTGGCCGTATGTCCGCCCGGTGCGGGTGCGGCTGTTCTCGGCGGCCGGGGTGGCGATCGTCGCGTCCTGTATCGGGCTCGTGATCCCCCTGGTGCTCAAGTGGCTCGTGGACGGCCCGGTGGCCGACCGCGACTCGGCGGGCGTGTGGCTGGGCGGCCTGCTGATCCTGGCGCTCGGCATCGCGGAGGCGGCGCTGTTCGGCTTCCGCCGCTGGCTGGTGGCGCGCCCGCTGGCCGGGGTGGAGGCGGCGATGCGGGCCGGCCTGTACCGGCACCTGCAGCGGCTGCCGGTCTCCTTCCACGACCGCTGGGCCTCCGGCCAACTGCTCTCCCGCGGCACGACGGACCTCCAGCTCATCCGGATGTTCCTGGCCTTCCCGCTGACGTTCCTGGTCGTCAACGGCACGACCATCGCGGTCGGCTGCACGGTCCTGCTGGTGCAGGAGTGGACGCTCGGGCTGGTGCTGCTGGCGCCGGTGATCCCGCTGGTGGCGCTCTGCTCGGCGTTCGAGCGGCGCTTCTTCGGCGCCGCCCGCCGGGCGCAGGACCAGGTCGGCGACCTGACGACGGTGGTCGAGGAGGCGGTGCTCGGCATCCGCATCGTCAAGGGCTTCGGCCGGCACCGCAGTCAGGCGCAGGCGTTCCGCCGGCTGACCCACGAGCTGCGCGGCACGGAGCTGCACAAGGCGCGGCTGCTGGCCGGGATCTGGGCGCTGATCATGACGCTGCCGGAGCTGGCGATCGGCGCGGCGCTGGTGCTGGGCACGATGCAGGTCGCGGACGGCGACCTGTCGGCGGGGACGCTGGTGGCGTTCCTGTCGACGGCGATGGCGCTGCGCTGGCCGGTGGAGTCGATCGGGTTCCTGCTGGCGATGTGCAACGAGGCGGCGACCGCGGCGGACCGCTACTTCGAGGTACTGGACGAGCCGGAGGCGGACGCGTCGGACCGCAAGACCGCCGCGGCACCCGCCGACCCGTCGGCCCCCGCCGCCCCCTCTGCCTCCGCCGCCACCGCCGTGCCCGCGCAGCGCACCGGGCCCCCGCCGGAAGCCGCGGACGGCATCCGCTTCAGCGGGGTCGTCTTCCGCCACCCCGACGCCGGCCCTGACACCGCGCCCGTACTCGACGGCGTCGACCTGCACGTGCGCTCCGGCGAGACCCTCGCCCTCGTCGGCGCCACCGGCTGCGGCAAGACGACCCTCACGGCGCTCGTCCCGCGGCTGTACGAACCGACCGCCGGCCTCATCAGCCTCGACGGCCGCGACATCACCGCCCTCCCCCGCAGCGAGCTGCGCGCGCTGGTCGCCGTCGCGTTCGAGGAGCCGACGCTCTTCTCCGCGACCGCGGGCGAGAACGTGCTCATGGGCTCGTACGACGCAGAAGAGCACGACCTGCTGCGGGCGTTGGACATCGCGCAGGCCGACTTCGTGCACCGGCTGCCGGACGGCCACCGCACGGAAGTCGGCGAGCAGGGGCTCAGCCTCTCCGGCGGCCAGCGGCAGCGCCTCGCGCTGGCGCGGGCGATCGTCGGCCGGCCGCGCTTCCTGGTGCTCGACGACCCGCTGTCGGCGCTCGACGTGCACACCGAGGCGCTGGTCGAGGCCGCGCTGCGGCGGGTGCTGGCGACGACCACGGCGCTGGTGGTCGCGCACCGGCCGTCGACGGTGCTGCTCGCCGACCGGGTGGCGCTGCTGTCCGGCGGCCGGATCGCGGCGGTCGGCACGCACGACGAACTGCTGCACGGCAGCACGGAGTACCGCGCGCTGATGGCGGGCGTACCGGAGGAGCGGACGGACGGCGCGGCCGGGGCCGCGCACGGCGACGAGGGGGAGCAGCGATGACGGCGACGGTCACCGAGAGACCCGGCGGCGAGGAGCCGGACGACGACCGCCCGCGCCCGCGGACCGACCCGTTCGACCAGGACCTGCTGCCCGCGCCCGAGGGCGCGTCCCGCACGCTGCTGGGCTCGCTGCTCGCGCCGCACCGCCGCCGGGTGGCCGCCGCGACCGTGCTGATCCTGCTGCAGCAGGCCGCGGTGCAAGCAGGTCCGCTGCTGGTCGCGTACGCCATCGACCACGCCGTGCCCGCGCTGCGGCGCGACGACCACGGCCCGCTGATCGCCGTCGGCATCGCGTACGCGGTCTGCGCGCTGGCCTCCGGGCTGCTCCAGCACACCTTCGTGCGGGCCGCCGCGCGCATCAACCAGGACGTGCTGCTCGACCTGCGCGGCCGCATCTTCCGGCACGCGCAGGTCCTCGACGTCGACTTCCACGACCGCTACACCTCAGGACGGCTCATCTCCCGCTCCACCAGCGACGTGGAGTCGCTGCGCGAGCTGCTGAGCGAGGGGCTGCAGGAGCTGATCGTCGTCGTGCTCCAGGTCGTGTACATCTCCGCGCTGCTGCTCTGGCTGGACCTGGGTCTCGGCGGGGCGGCGCTGCTGTCGTTCGTGCCGCTGTACTTGCTGATCCGCAACTTCCAGCGGCGTTCGATCAAGATCTACACCAAGCGGTCGACGGCGATCGCTCAGGTGATCGTGAAGTTCGTCGAAACGATGAACGGCATCCGGCCCGTCCAGGCGTTCCGCCGGGAGCGCGCGAACGACGAGGACTTCGACCGGCTCAACGGGCACCACGAGCGGGTCAACGGCGACTCCATCCTGGAGATGGCCCGTTACGTGGTCTCCTCCCGGCTGACCGCGAACGCCTTCGTGGCGGCGATCGTGCTGTGGGGCGCGTACCGGGTGGCGGAGGACGACCTCGCGCTGGGGGTGCTGGCCGCTTCTGTGCTGTATCTGCGGCGGCTGTACGACCCGATCGACCGGCTGGGGATGTTCCTCAACTCCTACCAGTCGGCGGCGGCGTCGCTGCAGAAGATCGCCGGGCTGCTGGCGCAGCGGCCCGGGGTGGCGGAGCCGGCGGAGCCGCGGCCGCTGCCGGCGCGGCAGGAGGGACTGCCGGGCCGGGAGGTGCGCTTCGAGGGGGTCGGCTTCTCGTACCGTACGGGCGGCGAGGTGCTGCCCCGCTTCGACCTGACGGTGCCGGCCGGGCAGACGGTCGCGGTCGTCGGCTCGACGGGGGCGGGGAAGTCGACGCTGGCCAAGCTGCTGGCACGGTTCTACGACCCGAGCGCGGGCCGGGTGCTGCTGGACGGGGTGGACCTGCGGGAGATCGCGAACGCGGAGCTGCGGCGCGGGGTGGTGATGGTCACGCAGGAGGCGTTCCTGTTCTCGGGCACGGTGGCGGAGAACATCGCGATCGGCCGCCCGGACGCGACCCGCGAGGAGATCGAGGGGGCGGCAAAGGCGCTGGGCGCCCACAAGTTCATCACGGCGCTCCCGGACGGCTACGACACGGACGTACGCAAACGGGGCGGCCGCATCTCGGCGGGCCAGCGCCAGTTGGTCGCGTTCGCCCGCGCGCTGCTGGCGGACCCGGCGGTGGTGATCCTGGACGAGGCGACGTCGTCGCTGGACATCCCGGGCGAACAGGCGGTGCAGGAGGCGATGCACACGGTCCTGCACGGCCGCACGGCGGTGGTCATCGCGCACCGCCTGTCGACGGTGGAGATCGCGGACCGGGTCCTGGTGATGTCCCAGGGCCGCATAGTGGAAGACGGCCCCCCGGCCACCCTGATAGCCGACCGCGGCCGCTTCGCAGCCCTGCACCGGGCCTGGCAGGACAGCACGCTTTGACCCTCCGGCGGGGTGGGCGGATTCGGCGGGCGCCCTGAGCTGGAGCCCGCGCAGCCAGGGCGGGGCAGTGCGCCGGGCCGGACGGGTGCGAACGGGATGCGTGGTCCGTCGACCTCGCGGTAGAGCAGCGGGCGTACGAAACCGATCACGCCCGCAGGTTGACGCCCGCGGGACCGGCGGCCATCAGGCGCGGCCGGTGCGGCGGCAGAGGGCCAACGGGGCGGACGGGGTGTGCGGTTCGGTTGGCGGGGTCGGTGGGGATGCACAGCGTGTCTAGTCTGGCACGCTCCGTGACCGGAATGCTATTGTTCGTTTCGGCTTTCACGCCATGAAAGTTGGCGATTTCCGCTCCGGTAACCGCAGCTCAGCACACGCGTCACTGGACTGGACCATAAAGGGTGGCGGTCCCCCCTTCGCAGGCAGGTGTTCCTGTGCGTCACTTTTGTCGTGTACGCATCAGAATTCCGGTCTGTGCGTACAAGCAGCACCCAGCACCGCCTCTCCCCACCCCCACAGAGCACACGAGTGCCAGGAGGCCGCGATGCACCTGCACAAATCACTCACCCACCGCCTCTTCTCCCGCCGCGCCGGCCGCACCCGCGCCGGCGCCGCCGTCGTCCTGGGCGCATCCCTCGCCCTGGTCGCGGGGCTCACCGCCCCGTCGGCCGCGTCCTCACCCGCCGCCGACAGCGACGCCAAGAAGAAGAACCCCGTGCCCCTGGGCCACGCCTACATGGGCATGGGCGTGACCGCGGACCAGTCGTCTCCCGACGTCAGCCCGATGGACCACACCACCGGTGTGCAGGGGATCGACGTCTCCCACTGGCAGGGCAGCATCAACTGGACGTCGGTGCGCAACGCCGGCATCCAGTTCGCCTGGATGAAGGCGACCGAGGGCACCACCTACAAGGACCCCTCGTTCAACACCAACTACCCGGCCGCCTACCGCGCCGGCGTCATCCGCGGCGCGTACCACTTCGCCCGGCCGAACTCCTCCAGCGGCGCGGCCCAGGCCAACTTCTTCGCCTCCAACGGCGGCGCCTGGTCCCGCGACAACCTCACCCTCCCCGGCGTGCTGGACATCGAGAACAACCCGTCGGGCGCCGCCTGCTACGGGCTCTCCCAGACCGCGATGCGCAACTGGATCCTCGACTTCTACAACACGTACAAGGCGCGGACGAGCCGTGACGTCGTCATCTACACCAGCCCGAGCTGGTGGAACAGTTGCACCGGCGGCTGGAACGGCATGGCCTCGCGCAGCCCGCTGTGGGTGGCGAACTGGACCTCTGCGCACAGCCCGTCGATCCCGAACGGCTTCCCCTTCTACACGGTGTGGCAGTACACCAGCACCGGGCGGGTCGCCGGCATCTCCGGCAACGTCGACCGCGACAAGTTCAACGGCACCCGCGCCCGGCTGCTGGCGCTGGCCAACAACACCGCGTAACCCGGGGACATCATGCGACGAAGGGGCCGGCCGGGCTACGGCCGGCCCCTTCCGCACAGGCCCTTGCGCCCGGGGGTCACAGAAGATGAAAGTTGCTCTACTCTTCCGTCATGTCGTGGACGCGTAAGGTCCGAACGGCCCTTCTCCCACTCGTCGCGCTGGGCGCGCTGCTCCTCACCACCGCCCCGGCCGCCGCGCACGAGGAGCGCCCCGTCGAGTTCCCCGACGGCACCGGCAGCGTGCCGGCGTACCGCGACGAGGAGCCAGACCTGCTGGTCTGCAAACCGGACCGGGCGGACTTCGAGGCCCGCATCGCGGACTTCCCCGCCGCGCTGCGCGAGCGCAACCTCCGGCTGTACGAGCGCTGCCGCGACCGCGGTTACGAGCATCTGCAGGAGGCCGTCGACGCCGTCGACGCGCCCGGTATGACCATCGCCATACTGCCGGGCGTCTATCTGGAGGAGCCCAGCCGGCCGAAGCCCACCGGGTCCTGCGCCCGGCTGAAGGCGCCGCGGTCCGACCTCGGGTACCAGATCCTGTCGTACGCGCAGCAGGAGCGCTGCCCGCACAACCAGAACCTCGTCGCCATCATGGGCAAGCGGGACCTGCAGATCGAGGGCACCGGCGCCGACCGCGGCGACGTCGTCATCGACGGCCAGTACCGCAAGCTCAACGTCATCCGCGCGGACTCGGCCGACGGCGTCTACTTCCGCAACTTCACCGCCCAGCGCTCCACCTTCAACTCGCTGTACGTGCTGGCCGCCGACGGCTTCGTCATCGACGACGTGCTCACCCGGTGGAACGACGAGTACGGCTTCCTGACCTTCGCCTCCGACCACGGCCTGTACCGCGACTGCGAGTCGTACGGCAACGGCGACTCCGGCATCTACCCGGGCAGCGCCTCCGACATCAACGACGGCCGCGGCTACGACGTCCCCCGCTACGCCATCGAGATCACCGGCTGCCGCAGCCACCACAACATGGTCGGCTACTCCGGCACCGCGGGCGATTCGGTCTGGGTGCACGACAACGAGTTCGACCACAACATGGGCGGCGCCTCCATGGACAGCGCCTTCCCCGGCCACCCCGGACTGCCGCAGAACCACGCGAAGTTCGAGCGGAACCTCATCCACGACAACAACCAGAACTACTACCCGTACGTCGCCGACGGCACCTGCGCCAAACCGCCCGCGGAGCGCGGCTACGAGCAGGGCGTCGTCTGCCCGCAGATATCCATGCCGCCCGGGACCGGCATCATCACCGCGGGCGGCAACTGGAACATCTATCAGGACAACTGGATCTACGGGCACCAGCGCGCGGCGTTCTACCTCAACGCCGTGCCCGCGTTCATCCGCGGCGAGGGATCCCTCGGCAAGCAGCTCGACACCTCGCACCACAACCGCTACGCCGGCAACCACCTCGGCGTCGACCGCGCGGGCAACGAGCGGCCCAACAAGACGGACGTGTGGTGGGACGGGCAGGGCGAGGGCAACTGCTGGCAGGGCGACGCGGGGGCGAGCAACCCGCGCACGCTGCCGGAGTGCGGCTCGCGCCCCGGCGACGTCTCGGGCGGTTCCGACCGGATCGTGGGCGAGCCGGTGAAGCTGGCGCAGTTGCTGGTGTGCGCGGAGTACGACGTGCAGGCGCGGAAGCTGCCCGCGGGGTGCGACTGGTACGGGGCGCGGGGCATCGAGCGGATCGAGGTGCAGATCGCGCTGGCCGTGGCGGTGCTGCTGGGGCTGGTCGGCGGGGTGCTGTGGTGGCGGCTGCTGCGACGGGACGCGGTGGCCGGGGGCGCCGCGGTGGCGGGGGCGGCGGGGCTGGTGCTCGACGTGGTGGGGGCGGCGGGTTCGTACGCGCACACCTGGGTGCCGGTCGTCGCGCTGGTCCTGATGGGCGCGTGGTGGACGGCGACCGGCCTGCGCCTGCGGGCCCGGCCGGCGGGCGGACGGCCCGGGTTCACGGGGGTGACGGTGGCGATGGGCGTACTGACGCTGCTGGACGCCTTCGACAAGTCGGTGCTGCTGATCCCGTGGATACCGCTGAGCCCGGCGTGGCTGCGGACGCTGCTGGGGCTGGTGTGGGTGATCTGGACGGTGATAGCGGTGGCCAGGCGCGTACCCGCGCCGGACCCGGCGGCCGGCTCGGCGGCGGAAGCATCGGCGGAACCGCCGGCGGGCCCGGGACCGGAGCGCGCGAAGGAGCCCGCGGCGGACCCGCATGCGGATCCCGCGACGGGCCCGGCAGCGGGCAGCGCGACGGACCCCGCGGCGGACCCGAAGCCGGGCCGCCCGGCCGCCGGTCCCCCGCCCCGGCCGGGGCGCGCCGGCCCGGCGCCGGAGGCCGGCCTCGCATGAGCCGCCGCACTCCCGCCCCCGCGCCC
The DNA here is from genome assembly GCF_002847285.1 of Streptomyces sp. CMB-StM0423. Classification (NCBI taxonomy): domain Bacteria; kingdom Bacillati; phylum Actinomycetota; class Actinomycetes; order Kitasatosporales; family Streptomycetaceae; genus Streptomyces; species Streptomyces sp. CMB-StM0423. Next base: position 2,169,889 of record NZ_CP025407.1, read on the forward strand.
GCCCCCGCCGCCCGCCTCGCTCTCCTCGGCCTCCTCGCCGCCGTGCTCCTGGCGCTCGCCGGTGCCGGCTGCTCGCGCGGCGACACCCACCACCAGCCCGGCACCGGCCACGAGGTCGCCACCGGATCCGTACCGCCCGCCACCGACGTGCCCGACCGCGGCGCCAACGGCTCGGACGCGGGCGCCGGTACGGGCACCGGCACCGTCGTCGAGATCGCCGTACGGGACGGCAAGGTCGTCCCCGCGCCCGGACGCGTCGAGGTGGGGCTCGGCGAGCGCGTGACCCTCCTCGTCACCGGCGACACCGACGACGAACTCCACGTCCACGGCTACGACAGGACCCTGGAACTGCTCGCCGGCGAGCCCGCCGAGCTGGCGTTCACCGCTGACCGCGCCGGGGTGTTCGACGTCGAGACGCACGACTCCGGTCTCGTCCTCACCCAGCTCATGGTGCGCTGATGCCGCTCGCCCACGGCGTCGGCGGCACCCAGGACCTGCCCATACCCGCCTTCTACGCCTACGCCGGCGGCTTCGCCGCCCTGCTCGTGTCCTTCCTCGCGCTCGGCCTCCTGTGGCCCGAACCCCGCTACGCCGGCGCCACCGCGGGCCGCCCCCTGCCCCGCGCCGTGCAGCGCCTCGCCGCCGCGCCCGCGCTGCGCCGCACCGCCGCGGGTGCCGGACTCGCCGCCGCCGCGTTCGTCGCCGGCCACCTGCTCCTCGGCCCTGACGACCCCGGCCGCAACCCCGCCCCCGGCGCGGTCTACGTGCTCCTCTGGGTCGGCCTCGTCCCCGCCTCCCTCCTCCTCGGCCCCGTCTGGCGCCTGCTCAACCCGCTCCGTACGCTCCACGCCCTGGCCTGCCGCGCCCTGGGCCGCGACCCCGCCGCCGGCCGCCCGCTGCCCGCCCGGCTCGGCCACCGGCCCGCCGCGGCCGGGCTGCTGGCGTTCACCTGGCTTGAGCTGGCCGCCCCCGAACCGGCCGCCACCGCCGCCCTGTCGGCGTTCCTCGCCGCCCACGCCGCCGTCCAGCTCACCGGCGCGGCCGTCTACGGCGACCGGTGGTTCGCGCAGTGCGACCCCTTCGAGGCGTACAGCGCGCTGCTCGCCCGGCTCGCCCCCGTCGGCCGCCGCCCCGCCGACGGCGTGCTCGTGCTGCGCTCCCCCCTCGCCGGGCTCGACGCCACCCCCGCCCTCCCGGGGCTGACCGCCGTCCTGTGCGTGCTCCTCGGCTCCACCGCCTACGACGGCTTCTCCGCCGCGCCCTCCTGGATCGACACCCTGCAGACCTCCTCCCTCGGCCGCACCGCCACCGCCACGCTCGGGCTGCTCGCCGCCGTCGCCCTCGTCGCCGTCCTGTACGCCGGCTGCGCGGCGGCCGTCCGCCTGGTCTCCGGCCGGCTCGTCCACCCGCTGGCCGCCTTCGCCCACTCCCTCCTGCCGATCGCGCTCGGCTACCTCGTCGCCCACTACTTCACGCTCTTCGTCACCGAAGCCCCACGTACCGTCACCATCGCATCCGGCACTGACAATCCGGCCCCGACAGACCCCCCGCTCTCCCCCGGCGGCCTCGCCGCGCTCCAGGTCACCGCCGTCGTCACCGGCCACGTCCTGGGCGTCGTCGCGGCCCACGACCGCGCCGTCCGCCTCTTCCCGCCCGCCCGCGCGGTCGCGGGCCAACTGCCGCTGCTCGCCCTGATGGTCTGCTACACGGCCGGCGGGCTGACCCTGCTGCTGGCCGCGTGACCGTGCGGCCCGGCGACGCGGCGGCGGAGCGGTCCGGCACCATGGACGGCGTGAGCACCCCCTCCCTCCGCCGCACCCCCGTCCAGCAGCGCAGCGCCGAGCGGCTGGCCCGGATCCTCGACGCCTGCGCCGAACTCCTCGACGAGACCGGCTACGAGGAGCTGACGACCAGCGCCGTCGCCGACCGCGCGGGCGTGCCCATCGGCTCGGTGTACCGCTTCTTCCCCAACAAGCGCGCCCTCGCCGACGCGCTCGCCGCCCGCAACCTCGACGACTTCACCGGCCGCGTCACCCGCCGGCTGGCCGCCGAGCCCGCGCAGGCCGGCTGGCGGCGCATCCTGGACTCGATGCTGGCGGAGTACGTCGCGATGATGCGGACGGTCCCCGGCTTCGCGCAGGTGGACTTCGAGGCCAACGACCCGGTCGCGGCCCGGCTCTGCGACATCCTCGCGGAGCGGCTGTCCCTGCCGGTGACGCCGTCGCTCCAGCGGTCGTGCCTGGTGGCGGTCGAGGCGGCCGACGCGCTGCTCCAACTCGCGTTCCGCGCCGACCCGGAGGGCGACGCGGAACTGCTGGCGGAGACCCGGACGCTGCTGCACGCGTATCTGTCGCGCACGCTGGACTGAGGGGGCCGGGGGTCAGCCTCCCAGGGCCGCCTCCGCCTCCTTGCGGCGGCGCGGTGCCCCGTGGCTCTCCACGTACCACTCGTACTCCCCGCTCACCAGCTCCCGCGCCAGCGCCAGCGCCAGGTCCGGGCCCGCCCCCTCCTCCCGCAGGTGGTACGGAGGCGGGTAGTAGCAGTCGCCCACCAACAGCACGCCCTCCGACGGCACCCCGACCACCGTCGAGTCCGCCGCGTGCCGCCCGCCGACGTGCCGCAGTTCGGCCGTCACGCCGCCGAGCCGGATCACGTGCCGGCCGGTGAACGTCCCGGCGGGCGGCACGATGCGGAACGAGTCCCAGCCGTCCTCCCCCATGGCCCGCAGGCGCGCCGCGTAGCTCGGGACCAGTCGCGGGTCACGGGCCATCTCGGCCCGTACGTACGCCTCCGACCAGGGCTTCGCCGCCTCCGCGCGCAGCGCGTCCGCCGTCAGCTCGTGCGCGGTCACCGGCACGCCCCACTCCTGCGCGCCCCAGACGTGGTCCCAGTGGTGGTGGGTGTAGACGAGGGCCCGCGCCTTCGGCAGGCCCGCGCCACCGAGGGCGTTGCGGATGCGGCGGGCCAGCGCCGGGCTGTGACCGGCGTCGACGAGCAGGCAGCCGTCGTCACCGGCGATCACCCCGACGCCCGCCCGCACCCGGTCCGGTTCCGGGTGGTGCGGCCACCACCACACCCGGTCCGTGATCCGCACCAGCCCCGGCACCGCTTCCGCCATGTGCCCGCCTCCCTCTCGCCGCCCCGGCGCCAACAGGCCCGGGACCCGGACTATATGCCGGGCCGCCGCGCCCCCGGGGCCCGGCGCTACGGCGCCTCGGCCGCCGCCAGCAGCGCCCCCGTCACCGCCGCGTACGCCGCGCCCACCGGCAACGACGGCTCCGCGGCGGCGGAGTCCCCGGACCCCGCAGACCCGGCAGAGCCCGCCGGGTCCCCGGCGGCCGGCTCCGGCACCAGCGTGTCCAGGTCCCCCACCACCCGGACGCCCGACTTCCTGATCCCCGCGACCATCTCCGCGCTGACCTCCGCCGCCGCCCGCCGCGCCCACGCGGGCGTGGCGATCCGCTCCGCGGGGTCCGTCGGCACGTGCGCTCCGCGCAGGCTGCGCACCAGGGCCTCGCGCACCAGCTTGCGTTCCGGCGCCGGGCGTTCGGCCCTGGCCAGCTCCCTGTTCACGAGCCGCAGCACCTCCACCTCCCCGGCGGTCAGCGAGCGGTTGGTGAACCCGTCCTGCTCCGGCTCCAGCACCCCGTCCGGCAGCCCCAGCAGCACCTCGAACGCGCGCAGGTGCGCCAGCGGTTCCGCCTGGTCGACGACGACCACCGTGAGGCGGTCCGCCCCGACGGTGTCCGCCCAGCGCGCCACCAGTTCGTCGTGCCGGTGCCGCCGCCAGAACGACGGCGTCGGCTTCCGGTACGGCGGTCTGCGCAGCATCCCGTCGAGCCACTTCTCGTACGTGTGCTGGTGGCCGGACTTGATGTACTCCTGCCACTGCGACGGCAGGATCTTCACCAGCGGCCGCAGCGTGACGACGACGTGCACCCGCTCCCCGCCGAGCCCGTCGACCACCGCGCGCGCCGCACCGGCGTCCGCGTTGGCGAAGCGCTCGCTGCTGACGACGACCCGGCGCCGCCGCCCCGCGCCGGCGACCTCCGCGCACAGCTTCTCCCAGTGCGCCATGCTCGGCGCCTCCAGGCTGTGCACGGGGGTCCCGC